>NZ_LR134002.1:1589285-1907142 GCF_900635155.1 Streptococcus sanguinis | reverse complement strand
AAGTTTGAAGCAGCATTGGCTCAGACAGACTGTGATGCTGTTTTAGTAACCAATCTGAAAAATATTTACTATCTGACTGGTTTCAGCGGGACAGAAGCGACGGTTTTCATCAGCAAAACACGCCGGATTTTCCTGACAGATGCGCGCTATACGCTGATTGCCAAGGGAGTAGTCCAAGGTTTTGATATTGTCGAAACGCGCGATGCGATTGGGGAGATTGTCAAGATTATTGCGGACGACAAGCTGCAAAAAATCGGTTTTGATGACGAGATTTCCTATGCCTACTTCAAGATGCTGGAAAGTGTCTTCTCGGCCTACGAGCTGGTTCCCATGACGGGCTTTATTGAAAATCTGCGCATGATTAAAGATGAGCAAGAAATCGCGACCATTCGTAAGGCCTGTCAGATTTCGGACCAAGCCTTCCTAGATGTACTGGATTTTATCAAGCCTGGTGAGACGACTGAGTTAGCTGTTATGAACTTTTTAGATGCCCGTATGCGCCAGCTAGGTGCTTCAGGCGCCTCTTTTGACTTCATCATCGCTTCGGGCTACCGCTCTGCTATGCCTCATGGTGTGGCTAGTGACAAGGTCATTCAAAAGGGTGAAACCCTGACCATGGACTTTGGCTGCTACTACAATCACTATGTCAGCGATATGACGCGTACTGTTCATGTGGGGCAGGTGACAGATGAGGAACGGGAGATTTATGATATTGTCCTGCGCAGCAATCAAGCCCTGATAGAAGCAGCCAAGGCTGGACTTAGCCGAATTGATTTTGACCGGATTCCGCGCCAGATTATTAATGATGCTGGCTACGGTCCTTACTTTAGCCACGGGATTGGCCACGGTATCGGCCTGGACATCCATGAGATTCCTTACTTTGGCAAGTCAGAAGAGCCGATTGAGGCCGGTATGGTCCTGACTGATGAGCCGGGTATTTATCTGGACGGCAAATACGGCGTCCGCATCGAAGACGATCTCCTCATTACAGAAACAGGCTGCGAAGTCCTAACTCTTGCGCCGAAAGAGTTGATTGTTATTTGAGAATTATCAGGCTTTATGATAGAATAAGTAGAAATATAATTTTAAAAAGAGGTAATATAGAATGATTGAAGCAAGTAAGCTGAAAGCTGGAATGACCTTCGAAACAGCTGATGGGAAACTCATCCGCGTTTTGGAAGCGAGCCACCATAAGCCAGGTAAGGGAAATACGATAATGCGTATGAAGCTGCGCGATGTTCGTACTGGCTCTACCTTTGATACCAGCTACCGTCCAGAAGAAAAATTTGAACAAGCCATTATTGAAACTGTTCCAGCTCAATACTTGTACCAAATGGATGACACTGCTTATTTCATGAATACTGAGACTTATGACCAATATGAAATTCCAGTAGCCAATGTAGAAGAAGAATTGAAATTCATCCTTGAAAACTCTGATGTGAAAATCCAGTTCTACGGAACAGAAGTGATTGGTGTGACAGTACCAACAACAGTTGAATTGGTCGTGACAGATACTCAGCCATCTATCAAGGGAGCAACCGTTACCGGATCTGGTAAACCAGCGACACTTGAGACAGGTCTTGTTGTCAACGTACCAGACTTCATCGAAGTTGGACAAAAATTAATCATCAACACAGCAGAAGGAACTTACGTTTCTCGCGCATAATATAGAAGAGGTAATAACTATGGCAGCTGAACAATTAGGTGAAATCGTCATTGCGCCACGTGTTTTGGAAAAAATCATTGCCATTGCAACGGCAAAGGTAGAAGGTGTTTATTCCTTCGCAAATAAGAGTATGTCAGACAGTCTTTCTATGCGTTCACTCGGTCGCGGAGTATCACTCCATACCGATGAGACAGGTGATGTGACTGTAGATATCTACCTGTATTTGGAATATGGTGTCAGCGTTCCGACTGTTGCAGTAGCGATTCAGAAGGCTGTAAAAAGCGCTGTTTTTGATATGGCTGAGGTAGAGTTGTCTGCTGTCAATATCCATGTGGCAGGCATTGTTCCAGAAAAGGCACCGAAGCCAGACTTGAAAGATCTATTTGATGAGGACTTCCTCAATGATTGATATACTGTTGGAATCCAGAAGAGGTCTGCGCCAGCGGGCTTTTCAGGCCCTGATGAGCCTAGAGTATGAAGGGGATCTTGTAGAAGCTTGTCGCTTTGCCTATTCCTATGATAAGGACGAAGAGGCAGACAAAGCGGCGGAAGCTGATATTCCAGCCTTCTTGCTCAATCTGGTCTCTGGTGTAATCCAGTCCAAGGACGACTTGGACAAGAAAATTGCCCAGCACCTCAAAAAGGGCTGGACAGTGGATCGTCTGACGCTGGTCGAAAAAAACATCCTGCGTCTGGGGATCTTTGAGATTACGGAGTTTGACACTCCACAGCTAGTAGCGGTCAACGAAGCCATTGAGCTTTCCAAGCAATTCTCTGACGAAAAGTCCAGTAAGTTCATCAACGGGATTTTGAGTCAATTTATCGTTGAATAAAATGAAGGTCAAGACAAGTGTCTTGGCCTTTTTGCTTGTCAATTGTCGTTTGAATCGCAAATAGCTTATCGAATCATCAAAATCCGCACAGAGAGCATGAAATATCTGAGTGAAAAAAACTCTTCTTGAAAGCCTTTACAAGTTCAAAAAGAATCTGTATAATAAATACAGAAAACGTTTGCATAGATGTTCTCTATAAGAAAAAATAAAGGAGTTTTCTGTTTATGAAAAATAACGATTACCTACAGTCTCGGATGGGCGAAAAGCGTCATTATTTCGGCATCCGTCGCTTAAAAGTAGGAGTAGCCTCTGTTGTCATTGCCTCAGGTTTCCTACTGGGAAATGCCCAATTAGTCCAAGCGGACGAGGCGAGCACATCGGGCAGTCCAGCAACAGAAGCAGTCTCTGATGCAAATGCGGCAGTCCAACCTAAGTCAGCAGATGAAGAAAAAGCTGGAGAGGCAGATAGTTCAGGAGCAGGGACTTCAGATCAGGCTGCGCCTACTGGTGTGCAAGCAGATCAAGCTCCAGCTAGTGCAGGTTCAGAAGCAACTGGGCAAGATGCAAAGGAAACTGCTACTCCCACTGAAAAAGAGAAGCAAGAGGCAAGTAACCAACCAGTTGTATCAGATACTTCTGCGCAAGATGCTATCGCAGAAGGCAATATTCGCTTTCATTTCAAAACCTTGCCTTCACAAAATCTAGACAGCTTGGGCTTGTGGACTTGGGATGATGTCGAGACGCCTTCTAGCCAAAAGGGAGGTTGGCCAACCGGAGCGACTAGCTTTGCGACGGCTAAAGAAGATGACTATGGTTATTATCTTGATGTTAAAATGGCTGAGAAAAGAAGCAAGATCAGCCTTCTAATCAATAATACAGCGGGTCAGAATATTACAGGTGACAAGACAGTCGAGCTACTCAGTCCTCAGATGAATGAGGTTTGGTTTGATACGGATTATCAACCTCATACTTATGAGCCTTTGAAAAAAGGGATGGTACGGATCAACTACTATCGTACAGATGGTCAGTATGATAAGAAGTCGCTCTGGCTCTGGGGAGATGTCCAAAATCCAAGCAAGAATTGGCCTGACGGAGTGGATTTTGAAAAGACTGGCAAATATGGTCGCTATGTAGATGTTCCCTTGAAAGATGCTGCTAAGATGATTGGCTTTTTGCTTCTAGACGAAAGTAAATCAGGAGATGATGTGAAGATTCAAAATCAGGATTATAATTTCGCTAATTTGGAGAAAAACAGCCAGATTTTCTTGCGTGATGCGGATCCGACAGTTTATACCAACCCTTACTTTGTCAATGATATTCGTATGACGGGTGCCCAGCATGTAGGATTGGCCGAGATTGAAGCCAGCTTTTCTACCTTAGAAAATGCTAAAAAAGAGGACATTTTAAAGAACTTAAAGATTACAGACAAAGATGGCAATGAAGTTGCTGTTAAAGATGTGGTTCTGGATCCTAAGACTAAAAGCGCTAAATTCATAGGTGATTTTAACCAAGCTCAGTCACCTTATCTTATCAAATATGGCAATGATCAATTCAAAACTAGCATGAACTGGCAACTGAAGGATAGTATTTACAAGTATGATGGTGATTTGGGAGCGCGTGTTTCTCAAGCGGGCAAACAAGTAGATGTAACTTTCTGGTCACCAAGTGCGGACCAAGTCGATTTGGTAGTCTATGACAAAGAAGATCAGAACAAGGTCATTGGACGCCTGGCTATGCAAAAAGGCGAAGCTGGCACATGGACCAGTAGCTTGACACCTGAGAGCGGTCTAGGTATTTCAGACTATCGAGGGTTTTTCTATCATTATGAAATTACTCGCGGTGGCAAAAAGGTTCTTGTGCTGGATCCCTATGCCAAGTCTTTAGCTGCTTGGAACAGTGAAGATGCGGACAAGGGGGATGCCTACAAGATTGCCAAGGCAGCCTTTGTAGATCCAAGTGAATATGGACCGAAAGACCTGACCTATGCTACTATTCCGAACTTTAAGAAGCGGGAAGATGCCTTGATTTATGAGGCGCACGTTCGTGATTTTACTTCTGATCCAGCTATTTCAAAGGATTTGAAATCTCAATTTGGAACTTTCTCAGCTTTCATTGAGAAATTAGATTATTTGAAAGACTTGGGAGTGACCCACGTTCAGCTCTTGCCAGTTCTAAGTTATTACTTTGTAAATGAGCTGAAAAATGCTGAGCGCATGGACAAGTACTCTTCCAGCAACAGCAACTATAACTGGGGCTATGATCCGCAAAACTACTTCTCGCTGACAGGTATGTACTCCAGCGCGCCGAAAGATCCAGCCAAGCGCATTGAGGAATTCAAAAATCTTGTCAACGAAATTCATAAGCGCGGCATGGGCGTTATCCTGGATGTGGTCTATAATCATACGGCTAAGACCTCTATCTTTGAAGACTTGGAGCCCAATTACTACCACTTTATGGATGCGGATGGTACACCGAGATCAAGCTTTGGTGGCGGCCGCTTGGGCACTACTCACTATATGAGCAGACGGGTCTTGGTGGATTCGATCAAGTACCTGACAGACCAGTACAAGGTAGACGGTTTCCGCTTTGATATGATGGGAGATCATGATGCTGAGTCCATTCAAAAAGCCTATGAAGAAGCCAAGAAGCTCAACCCAAATCTCATTATGCTGGGTGAGGGCTGGAAGACTTATGCAGGTGATGAAAATAAAGCTGTCCAGCCTGCTGACCAATCTTGGATGAAGTCAACAGACACGGTAGCGGTCTTCTCAGATGATATTCGCAATACCTTGAAATCGGGTTATCCAAATGAGGGAACACCAGCCTTTATCACGAATGGCAAGCGCAACATAGAAAATGTCTTCAAAAACATCAAGGCGCAGCCAACCAATTTTGAGGCAGATAGTCCAGGGGACGTGATCCAATACATCGCTGCTCATGATAATCTGACACTCTTTGATATCATTGCCCAGTCGATCAAGAAAGATCCGGCACTAGCTGCCAATTATCAGGAGATTCATCGCCGCCTGCGTCTGGGAAATCTGATGATTCTGACTTCGCAAGGGACACCATTTATCCACTCTGGTCAAGAGTACGGCCGGACCAAGCAATTCCGCGATCCTGCCTATAAATATCCGGTATCCGAAGACAAGGTTCCTAATAAAGCGCATTTGTTGACCAATGAAGACGGCACGCCGTTTGACTATCCCTATTTCATTCATGATTCTTATGATTCGAGCGACGCGGTCAACCACTTTGACTGGACCAAAGCGACTGATTCGGAGAAGTTCCCTGAAAATGCTAAGAGTCGTGCCTATATGAAAGGCCTGATTGCCTTGCGGAAATCAACGGATGCCTTTACACGCAGCTCCAAAGATGAAGTGGAGCAAAATGTAACCCTTATCACCCAGCCTGGCAAAGATGGTGTTGAGAAAGAAGACCTGGTCCTTGGCTACCAAGTGGTTGCGTCAAATGGCGATATTTATGCAGTCTTTGTCAATGCAGACACCAAGGAACGACAATTCAACTTTGGTGAAGCTTACAAGCATCTAGCAGGTGCAGAGATTGTGGCAGATGGCAATACGGCAGGAGTGACAGCCATTTCTGATCCGGCAGGTGTCACCAGAAACAGCAATGGTTTAGCCCTGGCTCCGCTAACAGCGACTATTTTGCGACTTCGAAAAGCGAACCCAGCTCAGGAAGAAAAATCCCAAGATCCAACAGCTCAAGAAGAGCAGCTATCTGTCCCTTCTGTATCCAGTGCTCAGCCTCAGGCTTTATCCTTGGATGGGCAAAAACTTCAGGATTCAGCAGTAAAAGAAGCGACTAGCCAAACAGAAAAAGCTTTGCCAAAAACGGGAACAAGCGCTTCCCTACTGGCACTTTTAGGCGGCTTCCTTGCTTTCCTAGCTGGCTTACTAACCTTTAGAAAGAAGCAGTAATCATTTGATGAATGCCCTGTGAGAAATTTTTTAGACTATGGCTAAATAAAGACGACTTCCAATAATGGAGGTCGTCTTTGCTTGTTTATATCTGTGTTAAACACTCTTGCCTGGTAAGAGACTGACTGGCAGGAAATAGCCAGTCGTTTGGACTTCTTGGCCAGCTATTTTTTTGAGGAGCAGGTCCACAGAGAGGCAGGCAATATCTTTCAGTGGCTGCTTGATTGTTGCCAGCTGTGGGTAGTAGTTCTCCACAAAGTAAGTGCCATCGTAGCCGATGATTTTCAAATCTTCGGGAATCTGGATGTCTAGCTCCTGAGCGACTTTCATAATTAAGATGGCTGTCAAATCATCTGAAGCAAAAATAGCATCGGGCTTAGTTTGACTCAGGATTTGCTTGATTTCCATTTCCTTTCGGACTGGAGAAAAATCACTGGACACATTGATAATCGGTGCGTCCGGCAGGACGGAAGCAAATCCAGCATGGCGCAGGCCGGTCGGTGAGTTGGAATTGTCATTGCCAGTAATCATGATGATGTTTTGCGCTCCAGCCTTGACCAAGGTCTGAGCCGCCAGCACTCCGCCGCCATAGTTGTCTGAGGAGACAACTGGGATATCCGGCGAAAGATTGCGGTCAAAGGCAATGATTGGTGCGGTCACACGATTGTAGTCCTCGATGCCTAGATTGTGGCTGCCAGAAATGATGCCGTCCACCTGATTGGCTTCCAGCATCTCAAGGTATTCACGCTCCTTGTCAGAGTCATGTTCACTATTGCAGATAATGGTTTTATAGCCTTGTTTAAAGAGCTCATGCTCCAGCTTGTCAATCAATTCTGCATAAAAGACATTGCTGATATTAGGGAAAATGAGTCCAATTAACTTGGCTGATTTTCCTTGGAGACTGCGCGCCAGATTGTTAGGCTTGTAGGCCAATTCTCGCATGGCTGCCTCAACCTTGGAAATCGTTTTGTCAGACAAGTAGCCTTTTCTGTTGATGACGCGGGAAACAGTTGTGGGGCTGACTCCTGCTAGTTTTGCTACATCAGTTAGCTTTGCGACCATATTCTAATTCATAGTAAGTACCGGTTGGATTGCCCTTAGTAATGGCAATGCCTGTCTGGTCTTCTCTCGGGAAGACACGGCCGGAAAATACTTTTTCTCCTTTATTGATGAAAATTTCAAAAATTGATTTATCTATAAATATACTAGCATTTGTAGTTTCTTTGTCAATATTGCAGCTTCGGCTGGTTCCAAAGTCTAGAGCAAATGGCTCACCCGCTTGACTGCGGTCAACGGTCACTTGACCTACCTTGAGGTCGAAGTTGATGCGTAACCCCTTGCCATCCTTGTCTGCAAAGAGGACGATTTCATGCTCAGTGTCCGCAGCGAGATTCAGTTCTAGTTCATAGCTATTCTTACTGTCTGTCCTAGAGGTGAAAGGCTCTTCTTCTGCTCGCAAATTCTTGATAGCAGGCACTGGGTACTGGTAGAGCTTGCCGTCTTTCAGGGTTAATTCCTTGACGAGGGAGAAGGCCCCTTGATGGTCGAAGCGGTCAGATGGGTATTCCACATCAGGCAAGCCTAGCCAGCTGACAGTCAGTGCACGACCGTCAGGTGCGTTAAAGGCTTGGGTCGCGTAGCACTCAAAGCCGTAGTCCAGATTTTGGATAGGGCTAGGATCAATCATAGCAGCTTTGCTTGTGTCAAACGATTGACCTATTTTATACATGTTTGGATAAATGTTGCCATAATCCAGTAGGTCCTTAGACAAACCTTGAGGGCAATAGAGCAGGACTGGTTGGTCGTTGATAAAGACTAGATTAGGGCACTCCATCATATAGGCTGTCTTGTCATTTCCAAAGTCTAAATCGCCGACGGCTTCCCAGTTGGTATAGTCATTATCAAGAGCCTTGTACAGCTTGACATAGCCTTGTTTGTCTAGATTTTGCCCACCAACAATGGCATAGAATTGCCCTTTGTAGTTGAAAATTTGTGGATCGCGGAAGTGGTCGGTCGCTTCAGCAGGCTGCTCAATCAAGACCTTGTCAATTTTTTCCAGCTTACCTGATTTATCTAACAAGGCACCGATTTGATAGGGGTGACGCACCCAGTTCTCATCACGTACATTGCCAGTATAGAAGAGAAAGAGCTTGTCGTCAAACTGCATGGCAGAGCCCGAGTAGGCGCCGTGGCTGTCCAGAGGAGTATCTGGCAGCACCCGAAGACCAGTTTCCGTGAAGTGAACTAGGTCATCGCTTTCCAACTGTATCCAGCACTTGAGACCGTGAGCTGCTCCGAAAGGAAAGTTTTGGTAGAAAACCACCCACTTGCCGTCAAAATAAGAAAAGCCATTGGGGTCATTGAGCAGACCTGTCTGAGGCTCCACATGGTAGTTAGCCCGCCAAGGAGATTTAGCGATGTTTTCTTTGATCTGCTGTAGCTCTTCCTGAGTCCAGTCTTCATAGCGTTTGTAGCGTTTTTCAGTCGTCCAAGCCAATCTTTTGTCCTCCGAATCATATTATTTCTTATTACTATAGTAAACGTTTTCTGCCGAAAAATCAACATTTAAAAGCAAAAAAATATTTTTTCTGCAAAACGCTTGACATATTTTTGAATCATGGTAAAATAATATTCGTAAAGGTGATAAAATCGCTTTCAAAAGTTAAAAATATTTATAAGGAGATTTTTGCAAATGAATAATACTGAAATTGCAAAAAAAGTCATCGAAGCCCTTGGCGGACGTGAGAATGTCAACAGTGTGGCTCACTGTGCGACTCGCTTGCGCGTCATGGTAAAAGATGAAGGTAAAATCGACAAAAATACTGTCGAAAATCTGGAAAAAGTTCAGGGTGCCTTCTTTAACTCAGGCCAGTACCAGATTATCTTTGGTACCGGTACGGTTAATAAAATCTATGACGAAGTTGTAGCCTTAGGATTGCCAACTTCATCAAAAGATGACATGAAAGCAGAAGCTGCCAAGCAAGGAAATTGGTTCCAACGTGCTATCCGTACGTTTGGTGACGTATTTGTACCAATTCTTCCGGCTATTGTTGCGACAGGACTTTTCATGGGAGTTCGTGGAGCAATTGCTCAGGATCAAGTTTTATCTTTATTTGGTACCACAGCAGATGCATTTAAAGCAACTGATTTCTACACCTATACAGTAGTATTAACTGATACAGCATTCGCTTTCTTCCCAGCTTTGATTTGCTGGTCAGCTTTTAGAGTCTTTGGCGGGAACCCAATCATTGGTTTGGTTCTTGGTCTAATGATGGTTAACTCAGCACTTCCAAATGCTTGGGATGTAGCTGGTCAGGCAACTAAATTTGCTGTTGATCCTTCTAAGGATATTTTAGACAAAATTGCTAATATGGATGTTCTTGGAAGTTTGAAATTCACTAGCGAAGTTACAGCAACAAAAGTCCATCCGATTTATTTCTTTGGTTTTATTCCAGTAGTTGGCTACCAAAACTCTGTGCTTCCAGCCTTCTTTGTAGGTTTGTTTGGTGCTAAATTTGAAAAATGGTTGCACAAGAAAATTCCAGACGTTTTGGATCTTCTTCTTGTTCCATTCCTTACATTCCTTGTAATGTCTATTTTAGGACTTTTTGTTATTGGTCCTGTCTTCCACATTGTTGAGACATATGTTTTGAATGGTACAGAGTTCCTTCTTAGCCTTCCGTTTGGTCTTGCTGGTTTGATTATCGGTGCAGTTCATCAACTGATTGTCGTAACTGGTGTTCATCACATCTTCAACTTACTAGAATCTCAGTTGGTATCTCAAACCGGGAAAGATCCATTTAATGCGATTATCACTGCTGCTATGACAGCTCAGGCTGGTGCGACTTTGGCTGTAGCTGTGAAGACAAAATCTAAAAAACTCAAGGCTCTTGCATTTCCTGCGGCACTATCTGCGGGATTGGGAATTACTGAACCAGCTATCTTCGGGGTTAACTTGCGTTTTGTTAAACCGTTTGTAATTGGACTGGGTGCTGGTGCTGTTGGTGGTTGGTTAGCTTCTATTATGGGGCTTGCAGGTACAAGTTTCGGTATCACAATTATTCCAGGTACACTCCTTTACCTGAATGGTCAATTGTTGCAATATATCTTTATGGTTGTTTTAACAACTGGTTTGAGTTTTGTACTGACTTATATGTTCGGTTATAAAGATGAAGACACTGTTGAAGAAAAAGCTGTAACTGAAAAACTAGTCGAAGAAGAAACAACTGGTAATGTGCCAGCTGCCCTCCAAGACGAAACAATTATTTCTCCAATCGTTGGTCAGGTAGTGGCTTTGAGCGATGTGAATGATCCTGTTTTCTCTAGCGGAGCGATGGGAAGAGGAATTGCCATAAAACCTAGTGAGGGTGTGGTTTATGCACCGGCTGATGCTGAAGTGACGATTGCTTTTGCAACAGGTCACGCTTATGGTTTGAAGACAGCTAATGGTGCTGAAATTCTGATTCACGTCGGAATTGATACAGTATCTATGGGCGGCGAAGGTTTTGACCAAAAGGTTGCTCAAGGCGACAAGGTCAAAGCAGGCGATGTTCTGGGAACATTTGAAGCTGAGAAAATTGCGGCCGCTGGTCTGGATGATACGACTATGGTCATCGTTACCAACACAGCTGACTACGCTTCTGTGACTCCAGTAGCAGAAGGAGCTCTTGCTAAGGGCGACGCAGTTATCGAAGTGAAAGCCTAATGGAATTTAGAAAACGAACAAAAGTTGATTTGTTCGTTTTTTATGTCATAAGTACAGTCTTGTTGAAAAAGATTTAAAAAGACTACTTTTGGCAAGAAGTCTGCAAGAGATATGCTATAATGAATAGAGTAGAAATCAAATTTTAAAAGAGGATTTATAATGACAAAATTGTATGGAAGTTTGGAAGCTGGTGGCACTAAGTTTGTCTGTGCTGTAGGCGATGAACGGTTTGAAGTTGTTGAAAAGACACAGTTTCCAACGACCACGCCTATTGAAACGCTAGACAAGACGATTGAGTTTTTTTCTCATTTTGACAATCTAGCTGGTCTGGCTGTTGGATCTTTTGGGCCAATTGATATTGACCCTAACTCAAAGACTTACGGCTTTATCACGACGACGCCTAAGCCGCATTGGGCTAATGTGGATATTGTCGGAGCTCTGCGCCGGGCCCTCAATGTGCCCATTTACTTCACGACGGATGTCAATAGCTCAGCTTACGGTGAAGTAGTAGCCCGCAACAATGCTGGAGGCCGCATTGAAAATCTGGTCTATTATACGATTGGGACAGGAATCGGTGCCGGTGCTATCCAGCGGGGCGAATTTGTAGGGGGGACAGGTCACCCAGAGATGGGACACTATTATGTAGCTAAACACCCTATGGATGTGGAAAAAGAGTTCAATGGCGTTTGTCCTTTCCACAATGGCTGTTTGGAAGGATTGGCGGCTGGGCCAAGCTTAGAGGCAAGGACTGGAGTTCGTGGGGAAAATATTAAACTCAATAGTTCCGTCTGGGATATTCAAGCTTACTATATCGCTCAGGCGGCTATTCAGGCGACAGTGACTTTCCGTCCGGATGTCATCGTCTTTGGTGGCGGGGTTATGGCTCAGCAGCACATGCTGGATCGGGTTCGTGAGAAATTCACAGTTCTGCTGAACGGCTATTTGCCGGTTCCTGATGTTCGTGACTATATCGTGACACCGGCTGTGGCTGGAAATGGCTCCGCAACGCTGGGGAACTTTGTACTGGCTAAAGAAGTTAGCGAGCGCCACGCAAAATAAGCCTATAGGGTCTGATTTATCAGGCCCTTCTCTATGAGGAAAAGCAATGGAAAAAGCAATTGTCAAAGATATTTTCTTCCTGCAGCAACCATCAGAGCAGGCTAGTAGAGAAGACCTTTATCTGGCTCAAGACTTGCAAGATACTCTGCAGGCAAATCAAGAAAACTGTCTGGGACTCGCAGCCAATATGATTGGGGTGCCTAAGCGGGTCATTATCTTTCTGTATGGCATGGTACCGGTAGTCATGTTTAATCCGGTGCTGCGCTCTAAATCAGAGCCTTATCAGACAGAAGAGGGCTGCCTGTCTTTGACTGGAAGCCGTCCTACCCAACGTTATCAGGAAATTACAATCGATTATCTGGATAAAAATTGGCAGCAGCAGACCATGACCTTGAAAGGGCTACCTGCCCAAATCTGCCAGCACGAATTGGACCATTTGGAAGGAATCTTGATTTAAGGAAGTCATTCAGCCTGAGAAGGGCTGAATTTTTTAATCGAAAAAATGGTTCTCATAGAAACTTTTTTCTTGACATCTTTCTTCCATGTGTTAAAATAGTTCTCATGAAAACTAATTGGTTCTCACGAGAACCAATCTAGGAAGGAAGTTTTGATGGAAAAGCCTTTATTAGAAATGAAGCGTTTTGGACGAAAGATTCATCTCATAGTGGAAAAGCTTGCCAAGGAGCAAGGGATTGAGTCCATGGCTGGGCCGCAGGGGCAGGTCTTGCATATTGTCGCCTGTCGTACGGAAGAGGGGAAGGATACCCTTATTAAGGATATTGAGCAGGAGTTGGATATTTCCAAATCGGTGGCCTCTAACTTAATGAAAAGGATGGAGAAAAATGGCTTTATCCAGCTGGAAATCAGCAAGACAGACAAACGGGCCAAATATATCCGTCTCACTCCGCAGTCGCAGGAAAGAATGAAAAAAATCCGTGACTTTTTTGATGAAATGGATCGTTCTATTTTGAATGGTGTTTCTGAGCAGGAACTACTGATTTTTTCTCAAGTCATGGCCAAGTTTTATCAGAATATCGAAAGTTTAGAAAATGGAGGCAAAGATGTTTAAGTTATTTAAACGGCTGACGGCAAGGGAAGTGAGCATGATTGTTCTCAGTGTGCTCTTTACCTTCCTAACGGTATATTTGGAATTAGAAGTTCCAACCTATATTTCGACGATTACAGAGCTATTGCAAACACCGGGGACAGGCTTGGCGGATCTGTGGGAGCCAGGTTTGAAAATGATTGGCCTATCTTTTGCTAGCTTGCTGTCAGCTATTGTGGTTGGCTTTTTTGCCGCTCGTATAGCAGCCAGCTTTACCCAAAGCTTGCGGAGCGATATTTTCAACCGTGTGCTAGACTATTCACAGACGGAGATTAAGAAATTTTCAATCCCTAGTCTGCTGACTCGGACGACGAATGACATTACCCAGGTACAGACCTTAATTACCATGGGGCTTCAGGTAGTGACCAGGGGACCGATTATGGCGATTTGGGCCATGACCAAGATTATTGGCAAGTCCGAGAACTGGCTAACTGCAGTTCTTATTGCTGTTATAGTCAATATCCTGCTGACAGTAGTTTTGGTGACATTGGCCTTTCCCAAGCAGTCAGTGGCGCAGCGCTTGGTCGATAAGCTAAACAGCGTCACTAGAGAGAGTCTGACTGGGATTCGCGTGGTCCGGGCTTACAATGCTGAGGACTATCAGGATGAGAAGTTTGCGGCGGCCAATGATGAAGTAACCCGACTCAATCTTTTCATCGGTCGTCTGATGGCTATGATGAATCCAGTTATGATGGGGATTTCCAGCGGCTTGACACTGGCGATTTACTGGATTGGTGCTTATTTGATCCAGGAGGCTGGGCTGCAGGAGCGTCTCCCGCTCTTCAGTGATATGGTCGTCTTTATGTCCTATGCTATGCAGATTGTGATTGGATTCTTGCTCATGGGTGCCCTCTTCATCGTCCTGCCTCGGACCATTGTATCCGCTGGCCGGATTAATGAAGTTCTGGACCTGCATTCTTCTATCACCAGTCCGGAACAGCCTAAGGCAGCAGCGGATAGCAAGGGAGAGGTGGTCTTTCGAGACGTGTCCTTCCGCTATTCCAAGAATTCAGAAGCGGTCATTGAGCATGTCAGCTTTACAGCGCAGGCTGGTGATACCGTGGCCTTTATCGGTTCAACTGGTTCAGGGAAATCCACGCTAGTCAATCTCATTCCTCGTTTCTACGATGTAACTGAAGGAGAGATTCTGGTAGATGGTGTCAATGTTCAGGATTACCAGCTGGAAGACCTGCATAATAAGGTCGGCTACATCCCGCAAAAGGCGGTGCTTTTCTCTGGCGATATCGAGAGCAATCTGGACTTGGGTCAAAGCAAAGAAAGCCCGCTGGATGAGCAGAAAATGTGGGAGGCTCTTGACCTAGCACAGGCTAAGCCCTTTGTCCAAGAGAAGGAAAAGGGGCTGAAAGCTGAAGTGGCTCAAAGCGGAACCAACTTCTCTGGTGGCCAGCGTCAGCGTTTGGCCATTGCCAGAGCTTTGGCTCGTAAGCCAGAAATCCTCATCTTTGACGACTCCTTCTCAGCGCTGGACTATAAGACAGACCGCATTTTGCGCAAGGGACTGGCTGAGCGGACGCGGGATATGACCAAGCTGATTGTGGCGCAGCGGATTTCTACTATCATGGATGCGGATCAAATCTTGGTCTTGGATGCTGGTAAGGTGGTTGGTCAAGGTACTCACAGAGAGCTTTTGGCCAGCAACGAAGTCTATCAAGAAATTGCCTACTCACAATTATCCAAGGAGGAATTAGAAAATGGAAAATAAGAAGCCTTCATTATTTAGCCAGATACGGCCTTATCTCAAAGGCTTCCAGCTTCCTCTTGCTTTGGCATTTGTGGGAGCTGTCTTGTCAAATATTATCACGGTCTATGGGCCAAATAAACTAAAAGAAATTACCAATCTCATCTCTGAAGGTTTGGCTACCAATATTGATTTAAAAGCTGTGTCTGAGATTGCCCTTCTGCTGACCGTGCTCTATGCAGTCGGAGCTCTGCTCAACTACGGGCAGTCCTTTATCATCAGTACGGTTATCCAGTATTTCTCCAAGCGGCTGCGGAAGGCCATTGCAGAGAAGATTAACAAGCTGCCGCTGGGCTATTTCGATGGTCATTCTCAGGGGGATACTCTGTCGCGCGTGACTAATGACGTAGATACGGTCGGCCAATCCCTCAACCAGAGTCTGGGGAATGTTATCTCTGCCAGCCTGCTCTTGGTGGCTGTGGTTTTGACCATGTTCTTCATGAACTGGATCTTGGCCTTGGTAACCATCTTGGCTACTGTAGTCGGCTTTGTCTTTGTCGGCTTCATCATGGGCAAGTCTCAGGGCTATTTCACCGCCCAGCAAAACGATCTGGCTGCAGTAAACGGTTATGTGGAGGAGATGTACTCCGGTCATAATGTTGTTACCAGCTATAATGCCATTGATCAGTCTAAGGAGCGCTTTGCAGTTCTCAATCATAATCTCTATAACAGTATTTGGAAGTCTCAATTTATTTCTAGCATGATGATGCCGCTCATGTTCTTTACGGGGAATTTTGCCTATGTGCTGGTTATTTTGGTCGGTGCTGCTCTGGCCATTAATGGCTCTATTAGCATCGGAATTATCGTCGCCTTTATGGTTTATGTGCGGACCTTCTCTCAGCCTTTGTCACAGATTGCCCAAGGTATCGCCGTCTTGCAGCAGGCTGGTGCTGCACTGGTTCGTGTCTTTGAATTTCTAGCTGAGCCTGATATGGAAGACGACCAGCATAAAGAGCAGCAGCTTACTGCTGTCAAGGGAAATGTTGCCTTTGAAGAAGTCTTCTTTGGCTACAAGCCGGACCAGACCATCATCCATGATTTCTCAGCCCAGGCCAAAGCCGGACAGAAGATTGCTATTGTCGGTCCGACGGGTGCCGGTAAGACGACTATCGTTAATCTCCTTATGAAGTTCTATGAAATTGACAAGGGACGTATCAGCATTGATGGTATAGATATTAAGGATATGAAACGCTCCGAGGTTCACGATGCCTTTTCAATGGTCTTGCAGGATACCTGGCTCTTTGAGGGAACTATCCGAGAGAACTTGATTTATAATCAGGAGCATGTGACGGATGAAGCAGTTGTTGCTGCAGCGAAGGCGGTCGGTGTTCATCACTTTATCATGACGCTGCCGCAAGCCTACAATACGGTGCTGGATGATACAGTCAACCTGTCGGTCGGTCAGAAGCAGCTGCTTACCATCGCTCGTGCTCTGCTGAAAGATGCGCCGCTCTTGATCTTGGATGAGGCCACTTCGTCAGTCGATACGCGGACGGAGGAGCTGATTCAAAAGGCGATGGACAAACTCATGGAAGGCCGGACTTCCTTTGTCATTGCCCACCGCCTGTCCACTATCCGAAATGCAGATCTTATCTTGGTCATGCGTGATGGAAATATCATCGAGCAGGGCAACCACGATGAACTCATGGATCAGAATGGCTTCTATGCGGACCTCTATAATAGTCAATTTGTAGAGGAAGATGCAGGTTGATGCTCAAATAAAACATCAGGAATGTTCCTTTTCCTGATGTTTTTTTAAATTTAACAGAATTTTAAAAAATGCTCAGTTTTCAGTAAGGACGCTCTAGAATCTTGACTTTTTTCAGAGGTGCTCTAGGAAAAACTTGACAGCTTTTCTTGTTTATATTAAAATAAATTTAATATACGAACTGAAAACGAACACAACGGCGTGTTTGGACGACATATATGTGAGCAACGGTGCTACAAAAAATAAAACTTCTTTATTTTTTGTAGTACTTTTTTTATCAGCAAATCTGGAGTAAAGTAATGAAGCAATTTATGCTGGCTGGTGTTTCCAGCGGTGTCGGAAAGACAACAGTTACCCTAGGGATTTTGAAAGCTCTGGCAGACAGAGGCTATCAGGTTCAGCCTTATAAGGTTGGACCAGATTATATTGATACGGCTTACCATAGTCGGATTACCAAGCGGCCGTCGCGGAATGTGGACAGCTTTATGATTCCTGATGATCAGAGTTTGGCTTGGTCCTACTATAAATGGCATGGAGACGCGGATGTGGCAGTGGTTGAAGGCGTCATGGGCCTCTTTGATGGTCTGGGTACGGACAAGGACTGTGCGTCCTCTGCTTCTGTTGCTAAGAAGTTGGGTATTCCAGTTGTTCTCATCATCGATGGGAAGGCGACATCCACCTCGGCAGCAGCTATGGTCCATGGCTTTGCGACTTTTGATCCGGATTTGGATATTGCTGGGGTCATTATCAATCGGGTGGCTTCACAGAACCACTATGAACTCATCAAGGGTGCCATAGAGCGGTATACGGATGTTGAAGTTCTGGGTTATCTGCCTAAGAATGCAACAGCAGAGCTGCCATCGCGTCATCTGGGTCTCATCCCTGACGTAGAAATGGATGATTTGGACCGTCGATTTGAGGAGTTGGGAGCGGCAGCAGCCACGCATATAAATCTAGACAGGCTGCTAGAAAAGGCAGAACTGCCCGATAAGCGGATGACCAATCCTTTCCATATTCGCAATGACCAGCCCTTGACTTTGGCTTATGCTTTGGATGATGCTTTCCACTTTTACTACGAAGACAACCTGGACTTTCTAAGAGAGCTCAATGTCCAGCTAGTGCCTTTCAGCCCTCTGAAAGATAAGGCACTCCCAGCTGCAGATGCTTATTATTTTGGCGGCGGTTTTCCAGAAGTCTATGCTCAGGAGCTGATGACAAATGCTGATTTCCGGGCTTCGGTTAAGAAAGCTCACGAGCAGGGCCGGCCAATCTACGCAGAATGCGGCGGACTCATGTATCTGGGAGAGCTGCTGGAAGTAGAGGGTCAGGCCTATGAAATGGTCGGCATTTTCAAGGGCAAGAGCCTGATGACCCCCGGCCTGAAAAGCTTTGGCTACTGCCAAGCAGAAACGCAGGTAGACAGTCTTTTTGGTCCTAAAGGTACAGCGGTCAGGGGACATGAGTTTCACCATTCAGTCTTTGAAACGGAGGAAGATACGGTCCTCAAGCTCGAGAAGGTCAGAGACGGTCAGGTCGTAGCTGCCTGGACAGGAGGTTATCAAAAGGGCCGAACCTTTGCCAGCTACCTGCATGTTCATTTTTATCAGGACGAGCAGCTGCTGGCCAACTGGCTGAACTATATCAAAGAGGCGAATTGATATGACACTCATTGCAATTTTTCTAGCCGTCTTACTGGACTGGCTGATTGGCGACCCCTATAGCTGGCCTCATCCAGTCAAGTGGATGGGTTCCTATATTTATCTGTGTATACGCTTGCAGGAGAAAAGGCAGTTTTCGCCCTATCTATTTGGCTTTTTTCTCTGGCTGACAACAGTTGGACTGGCGCTGGGAGTCAGCTGCGGGCTGCTCTGGCTGGCTGGTCTGGTTCATCCTGTCCTCTACTGGATCGTCTGGATCTATTTGGCCTATTCCAGTCTGGCGGCTAAAAGTCTAGCTTTTGAGGCCCAAAAGGTTTACCATAGGCTCAAGTTTGGCACTTTGGAAGAAGCTAGAAAGCAAGTTGGCATGATTGTCGGCCGTGAAACTTCCCAGCTGACACCAGAGGAAATTAGCAAGGCAACGATTGAGACGGTGGCTGAAAATACCAGTGACGGGGTTATCGGCCCTCTGCTCTGCCTTTTTCTGGGCGGACCAATCCTAGCCATGACCTATAAGGCAATCAACACCTTAGACTCTATGGTAGGTTATAAGACGGAGAAATACCGCAAAATCGGCTTGATATCTGCCAAGATGGATGATCTGGCCAATCTGATTCCTGCGCGTTTGACTTGGTTTTTCTTGATTCTCAGCAGTCAGATTTTACTGCTGGATTTCAAGGGAGCTCTGCGGATTGGCTGGCGGGATCGCTACCAGCATGCTAGTCCCAACAGTGCTTTTTCGGAGGCAGTTGTAGCTGGTGCTCTGGGCATTCAGCTGGGCGGACCGCACGTCTATCACGGAGAGCTAATCGAGAAGCCGACCATTGGAGAGGCTTCCAGGCCGGTTGAGGCGGATGATATTCAGACGGCTATCTCTCTCCTTTATACAAGCACCATGACAGGTTTAATCTTGTTCACTCTTTTTTATTTAGTAAAGCAAGCATATTTCTAGGAGTATACTATGACATATATCCAAAATCCTTCCTCTATCGAGGAAAAGAGCTTTCAGATTATTCAGTCTACGATTACTGAAAAAGATCCTGATTATGTCTTCCATTCGGAAATGGAAGAATCCATTATCAAGAGGGCTATCCATACGACGGGAGATTTCGATTATCTCTATACCATGCGTTTTGAGCATAATGTCCTTAAAAAAATAGAAGAAGTAATCAGAGCTAAGGGGACTATTCTCCTGGACTCTAATATCTCTCTTAACGGTATTAACAAGCGCGTGCTTGACCAGCTAGGTGTGAGCTACCGCTGTTTAATCAGCGATGAAGAAGTGGTTGCGTTGGCCAAGGAAAAGCAGATTACCAGAGCTATGGCGGCTGTTGAGATAGCAGCCAAGATTGAAGGTCCTAAGGTATTTGCCTTCGGTGGTGCTCCTACGGCTCTGTCTTATCTGATTGAGCTGGCAGAGCAGGGAATGGTAGAAGCGGATGCAGTGATTGGGGTTCCAGTCGGCTTTATCAATGTCGAAGAATCCAAAGAGGAACTGCTTCAGTCAGGTCTTCCTGCCTTGGTAAATCTCGGCAGAAAAGGCGGCAGCACGATTGTAGTAGCCATTGTCAATGCCATTATCTACCAGCTGAGAGAAGTGGTGACGGATGACTATGTCCGCTACTCTACACCATCCAGTAAAGAAGGAGGAAAGAACTAGATGTCCTATCTAAAAGCAGCGCACAAGATTGAAGAAGCAAGTTTCAGCAAGATTCAGGAAATTATTGACCAAGAGCATCCGGATATTCAATTTTCGGATCCTTTCGAAGAGGCAGTGCTCAAGCGGGTGGTCTTTACCAGTGCAGACTTTGACTACCTTTACAATATTAAGTTTTCCAATCAGGTTATTGAGAAAATTCTCTACGTCCTCCGAAACAAGGGCACGATTTTTACGGATACGACCATGGTCTTGGGCGGTTTTAATAAGAAGTTGCTGGATGACCTAGGTGTTTCCTATCGCTGTCTGGTCAATGAGCCAGCAATCTTTAAGGAAGCTAAGGAAAAGGGAATTACTCGCTCCATGGCCGCTGTAGAATATTCGGCTAAAGTGGACGGTCCAAAGCTCTTTGTCTTTGGGAATGCTCCAACTTCTATCTTTAAGGTTTTGGATATGGTCGAGGAGGGAAGCTTGCAGCCGGATGCGGTTGTCGGAGTTCCGGTCGGCTTTGTCGGAGCGGCAGAATCCAAGCTCAAATTGCATGAAAGTTCTGTGCCTTCTATCGCGGCACTGGGGCAAAAAGGTGGCAGTACCATTGCGGCAGCGGTCATCAATGCCATCCTCTACCAGCTCAAGCTAAACACAACAGACTATGAGCGTTACAGTGTTTCCGATAAAAAACAGGCTCCGGAGAAAGGAGAGGGCTGATGATGGATGAATACGCTTATGTCAACGGTAAGAAATTAAAAAAAGGCTTTACAACTGGTACTTGTGCGACAGCAGCGACCGTTGCAGCCTTGAGCATGATTTTAAATCAGGAAAGAGAAGAAAAGGTCACTGTGCATACGGCTTCAGGTGTGGAAGTGACCATGGATGTCCATAATCCTTCCTTTAGTGAAAAAGAGGCGACAGCAGCCATTGAAAAAGATGGCGGCGATGATGCAGATGCAACGCACGGCCTCTTGATTTATTCGACTGTGACACTTCTACCAGATCAGACGGAAATCGAGATTGACGGTGGTCAGGGCGTCGGGCGTGTGACCGAGAAGGGACTGGCCTGCGATGTCGGCATGGCAGCCATCAATCCGACTCCTAGACGGATGATTGAGCAGCATGTCCGTGAGATTATCGGTCCCAACTGTGGAGCGCGGGTCATCATTTCCGTTCCCGGAGGAGAAGAAACGGCCAAGCTGACCTACAATTCTAGACTAGGCATTATCGGCGGTATTTCAATCTTGGGAACGACAGGGATAGTCAATCCCATGTCTGAAGAAAGCTGGAAGGCGGCTATCACGATCGAGCTGACCATGCTCTATAATCAAGGTCATCGCTCTGTCGTCTTGGTGCCAGGGAATTACGGTGAAGATTTTGCTACTAATACTGTGGGGATTCCAGCCGGGCGCATTGTCAATATGAGTAACTTTGTCGGCCATGTCCTCAAAGAAGTACAGCGGATTGGATTTACCAAGGTTTTGATGATAGGACACATGGGCAAGTTTGTCAAAGTGGCGGCTGGGATTTTTTCTACCCACAGCAAGGACTCAGATGCCCGTATGGAAACTCTGGTGGCTAATCTAGCCTTGATGGGGGCGCCCATGGAGCTGCTGGAAAAGGTTGACAAGTGCTTGACGACCGAGGCGGCTGGTACAGCCATTAAAGAATTTTCTTATGAGGGTGTCTATCAGGTCTTGGCGGATAAGATTAAGGCTAGAAGTGAGCGCCTGCTCCGCTATCGTAAGCCAGAAGTCAGTATTGAAGTGGTCGTCTTTGGGACTGAGGAAGGCTATCTGGCATCAACTCAGCCTTTAGAGCAGATAAAGGAGGAATGGACATGATTTATGTTATCGGAATTGGTCCGGGAGATCCTAGCTATGGTCTTCTAGGACAGGAAGCCTATTTTGAGAAGGCTGACCGCATTTTGGGCAGTGAACGCCATCTGGAAATTTTGCCGCCGGCTTATAAGGATAAGGGCTTGGTTCCTCCTAAAAAATTAGCCGCGCTGGCAGAATTGCTGGAGAGTTTTGGTGAGGATGAAGAAATTCTATATCTGGCCTCAGGCGATCCGCTGATTTACGGCTTGGGTAAGTGGCTGTCAGAGAAGTTCAAAGGGCGCGTGGTCATTTCACCGGGTATCAGCGCTATGCAGTATTTGGCAAGCAGGATTGCTCTGCCTATGAATGATGCTTATCTGACTAGCAGCCATGCTAAGGCGCCTAACTTTGACTTGATTATGAGTCTGTCAAAAGTCTTTATGGTGACCGATCAGAAAGTTGGCCCCTACGAGATTGCTCAAGAGGCTGTTAAAAGAGGCTTGGATAAAGTATTAGTTATCGGCGAGCAGCTGAGTTATGAAGATGAGCGCATTACTATTCTGCCTGCGAGTGAGGTAGAAGACAGAGAATATGAAATGAATGTGGTGGTAGTATTAGATGAGGGATTCGGAATTTATCAGGGCTAAAGTCCCTATGACTAAGGAAGAAGTCAGAGCCATCAGTTTGGATAAGTTGGAGCTGCATCGGGCCAAGCGCATGCTGGATGTCGGCTCTGGAACTGGCAGTGTCACGATTCAGGCAGCCCGAACCTATCCAGAACTGGAAGTGGTGGCAGTGGAGCGCAATGAAGACGCGGTGGCCTTGACGAAGGAGAATATCCAGCACTTTGGCTGCCACAATGTCCGTCTCCATCAAGGACTGGCTCCGATTGAGCTGGAAGGCAGCTTTGATGCCATTTTTGTCGGAGGAACCGGGGGCAATATGCAGGAGATTTTCGACTGGTGTGCCCAACTCATGGAGCCAGGTGGCCGTTTGGTTCTAAACTTTATCCTGCTGGAAAACGCTCTGGAAGCAGCTCAAATAGCAGAACAGATGGACTGGGAGGATTTAGAGATTGTTTCAGTTCAGGCTAGCCGCTGGACAGCTATAGGCAAGGGGCACTATTTCAAGCCTCAGAATCCGACTATTATCGTTTCCTGTAAGAAAAAAGAAAGAGAGGCTAATTGATGTCCAAAGTACATTTTGTTGGAGCAGGTCCAGGTGATGTGGAGCTGATTACGCTCAAAGGTTACAAGCAGCTGTCTGAGGCTGATGTGGTCATTTACGCAGGCTCCTTGGTCAATCCAGACCTGCTCAACTACTGTAAGGAAGGGGCTGAGATTCACGACAGCGCCAGCATGCACTTGATGGAAATCATTGATGTCATGGAGGCTGGCGTCAAGACTGGTAAAGATGTGGTTCGTCTGCAGACGGGAGATTTCTCCATTTATGGTTCCATTCGAGAGCAGATCGAAGAGATGAAGAAACGGGGTATTGAGTTTGACTGTACGCCGGGCGTCAGTTCTTTTCTGGGAGCTGCTTCCAGTATCGGGGCAGAGTATACCGTACCAGAGGTTTCTCAAAGCCTCATCATCACTCGGATGGCTGGCCGGACGCCTGTGCCAGATCGGGAATCCCTGAAAAGCTATGCTCAGCATCGGACCTCTATGGCCATCTTCCTGTCCGTTCAAGGCATCGAAAAGGTCGTCAGCGAGCTGATTGAGGGTGGCTATCCTCCAGAAACGCCTGTGGCTGTCATTTACAAGGCTACTTGGCCGGATGAAAAGAAGGTCTTTGGCGATTTGACAAATATTGCTGAGAAGGTCAAGGAAGCTAAGATTAGAAAGACAGCTTTGATTTTGGTCGGTGACTTTTTAGGTCAGGAATTCTACTATTCCAAACTCTACCATGCGGATTTCCAGCATGAGTTTAGACGGGGGAAGAGCAGCCATGCCAAGTGATTCTCAAACCCGCTACGCAATCGCAACAGTGACAGCAGTCGGCAAGGACTTGGCTCTGACTCTGCGAGAAAAGCTGGGCAAGGAAATTCCTATCTATACGACACCTCGATTGGCAGATGACAGGGTCATTGCCATCGAAGGACGTGTGATTGAGGCGCTTGGTCAGCTCTTTCAGGAAGTGGATGTCCTCATTTGTATCATGGCTATCGGTGCAGTTGTGCGAGCTATTGCTCCGGTCTTGAAAGACAAGGCGACTGACCCAGCAGTGGTAGTCATGGATGAGAAAGCGACCAATGTCATCAGCCTGCTGAGCGGACATCTAGGCGGAGCCAATCAAGTGACGCTAGACATCGCAGAATTGCTCGGTTCCAATCCTGTTATCACGACAGCGACAGATGTGCAGAATGTAACAGCTCTGGACAATCTGGCCCAATCAGTCAATGGCTGGCGGTCGGAATTGAGAGAGTTCATCAAACCTTTCAACAGCTATCTAGGCAGCGGCCGAACAGTCTATTTCTATCAGGAAAAGGATTGGGTCACTGACCTTCGTGGCCTAACTCTTGTGAATGAGGAAGAACTTGCGGCTGTTCTCAAGGGAACAGACCCGCTGATTCTGCTGACTACAGAAAAAAAGGACCTTCAAAGAGACAATCTGGCTCTCATCTATCCTCAACCCTATATCTTAGGAGTTGGAGCGAGAAAGGATGTGTCTCCTGCTGTCTTCCGAGAAGGCTTTGAGGAATTTTGTCAGCAGCAGGGGATTTCTGCCAGCGAGATTTCCAAAATCGTCAGCATTGATGTCAAGAAAGATGAAGCAGCCATTCTGGCCTTGGCCGAGGAATTGGGCTGTCCCTTTGAGACCTTTAGTAAGGAAGAGCTGTCTGTTGTAGCAGACCGCTATCCTCAGTCAGATTTTGTCAAAAAGACAGTCGGAGTCGGCAGTGTCGCCTTGGCCAGCGCAGATCTGGCCAGTCAGGGTCAAGTCCTGACAGAGCGCTTTGCCAAGAACGGCTGTACCTATGCGCTTGCAAAAGCAATAACCAAAAAGTAAATCAAAAGGAAAAAGCAGATGGTCCTATGAACCAACTGCCCTTATAAAAATTTATCATACCCATAAAGGAGAAAAAATATATGTTATACGTTATCGGATTAGGCCCAGGTAAAGAAGAATTGATGTCACAAGAAGCATTGGCTGCTATAGCCGATTGTGAAATTATCGTCGGCTACTCGACTTATATGCGATTGATTCTTGATTTGGTCAAGGACAAGGAGCTCGTAGCGAATGGTATGCGTCAGGAAATCGACCGTTGTCAAAAGGCTATTGATTTGGCTAGAGAGACTGGCAAAAATGTCGGAGTTGTTTCCAGTGGAGATGCCGGAGTCTATGGAATGGCCGGCTTGATTTTAGAATTGCTGGGAGATGCCAGTGATGTAGAAGTTAAGGTGGTTCCAGGTATTACAGCTAGTCTGGGTGCCGCTGCTGCTATGGGTGCTCCCCTCATGAACGACTTCTGTCACATCAGTCTGAGTGACTTGATGACGCCTTGGGAAATGATTGAGAAGCGTCTGCATGCCGCAGCTCAAGGTGACTTTGTTGTCTGTCTCTACAATCCTCGGAGTAAGGGACGTCCAGACCATCTGGCAAAAGCACTTTCTATCATGTCTGAGTACAAGTCAGAGGATACTATTGTCGGTATCGGTAAGGACATTGGCCGTAAGGATGAGGAAATCATCTTGACGACTATCAAAGACTTGGATGAGACATTGGTAGATATGACGACAATTGTTATCGTTGGTAACAAAGAAACTTATGTTAAAAACGGCCGCATGATCACACCTCGAGGATATACTTTATGATGAAATTACTGCTGGGAGGGACATCCGACAGCACCGCTATTTTAGAAGTGCTTGACCGCTTGAAAATCGATGTGACCAGCTCTGTTGTCACAGACTACGGCCGGCACTTGGCTTCCAAGTTCGGCCAGCCGGTCATTCAGGGCCGGCTGACAGCTGAGGACATGGTTGCCTTCATCAAAGAGAATGATGTGGATGAAATCATTGATGCGACCCATCCTTTTGCGGATATCGTTTCCAAGGAAGCCATTCGGGCGGCAGAGATGGCCGGTGTATCTTACCTGCGCTTTGAGCGTCAGGCGACCTTGGATTTGAGCGGAGCCATCGTGGTGCATTCGACCCAAGAAGCGATTGATGAGATTGCCAAGCGCGGCTACAAGACAGTCTATCTGGGAACGGGCAGCAAGACCTTGCCGCTCTTTGTCAAGGGGCTGCCAGAGCAGCGGATTGTGGTTCGCGTTCTGCCGACTTCGGAAGTGCTTCTGGCTTGTGAGCAGCTGGGACTGGTAGCGGATCAGATTGATGCGATTAAGGCTCCATTTTCCAAAGAGTGTAATAAAGAGCTCTTGCTGCGCTCTGGAGCAGATGTCTTTGTTTCCAAGGAGAGCGGTACGGTCGGTGGTATTCGTGAAAAGATTGATGGCTGTCAAGAGCTGGGGATGGACTGCATTATCATCTCTCGGCCAATTGTGGCCTATCCGCAGATGGTTTCTAGCTTAGAAGAGCTAGAGGCTTATCTGACAAAATAGCTAATAAAAGGAGAAAAAATGTCCGGTTTAGTAACATTACTGGGAGCAGGTCCTGGCGATGCGGAGTTGCTGACCCTCAAAGGAAAGAGACGGCTTCAAGAAGCAGATGTCTTGGTCTTTGACCGCTTGGTCAATCAAGAGCTCTTTCAGCATCTAAAGTCTGACTGCGAAAAGATAGATGTCGGCAAAAAGCCAGGCCAGCCCTGCATCCGACAGGAAGAGATTGAAAAGATTCTTATCGAAAAAGCCCGTCTGGGCAAGCGGGTAGTCCGCCTCAAGAGCGGTGATCCCTATATCTTTGGCCGAGGCGGAGAAGAAGGAGTCAAGCTGGTGGAAGCTGGTGTGGATTTTGAAGTGGTGCCAGGAATCACCTCTGCCGTGGCTGGTCTGACCTATGCAGGGATTCCTATGACTTATCGGGATGTAGCGACTAGCTTCCATGTCTTTACAGCCCATCTCAAGGATGAGACAGAAATGCTCAATTGGGAAGCAATTTCTGAGCTCAAAGGAACCTTGGTCTTCCTCATGGGCATGAAAAATCTGCCTTCCATCGTCCAAGAGCTAACGGCTAGAGGCTATAGCAAGGACAAGCCAGCCGCCATCGTTGAATGGGGAACCCATCCTCAACAGCGCTCGGTGGATGGAACCTTGGGTAACATAGTAGAACTAGCAGAAGCTGAGGACTTTAAGGCGCCGAGTGTCATCGTGGTAGGTGATGTCGTGGCCTATAGACAGCTGCTGAATTTCCATGAGAATCTGCCGCTTTTCGGTCGGAAAATCTTCATCCAGCAGTCAGAGACTGGCAGGCTTCCTCGCTTGCTCAGGGATGCTGGAGCTGCACTGACCACTTTCCCTGCTCGAGATTTGGTTGAAGAGTTAGAATTACAGCTGCCGGACTTGGAGCAGGTAGACGGTCTCCTCTTTGCAGATATGCAGAGCTGGCCCCTCTTCTTGAAAGCCCTCCGCAAGGCAGGCAGAGACTTGCGCAGTCTGCCGCACATCCGCTTTGCGGCTATTGGTCATCATACGGCCAAGTCTATCGAAGCGAGTGGGATTGTGCTGGATCGGATGACGCCTCAGCAGTCGGATGCGGATTTTGCAGCTGCTTTGGAAAAAGAAGGCGGCAACTGGTATATTCTGACAGCTGAGCATAAGAAAGCCAGTCTGGCAGAACTCTATTCGCTGCCGATTATTGCTAGTCACAGGCTGGCCTTTGACAGTCAGATTAGCAGTGACAATTGGTCAGAGATGGAAGTTGTCTGTCTTCCGAACTCTGCTGCGGCCATGAACTTTGTAGCAGCTAGTCAAGAAGCTGGATTTGACTGGACAGATGTTCCTATCGTTGTCATGGGTGCCAGCACGCGGGCTGTTTTAGAGGAAGCAGGCTTTAGCGAGATTGTTGAGACAGATGAAGCGACGATTGCTTCCATCCTTGATAAATGTCGGGAAATTCTCTGAAAGGAGGTGAATCATGAGTAAAGCTATAGTAGTTGTCAGTTTCGGAACAACCTATCCCGAGACCAGACGCAAAACAATCGAGGCTTGTGAGCAGGCTATTCAGGAACATTTTCCAGACTATCCGGTCCACCGAGCTTTTACTTCCAATGTCGTTAGACGGCGGATTAAGAAGCAGGAAGGGCTAGATATTCCTACGGTCAAAGAGGTGTTAGAGCAGCTCTTGGAAGCGGGCACTGAAGAGGTCTATATCCAGCCTCTCCATGTCATTTTGGGCAGCGAGTATGAAAAGATTCTTGCCCAAGCCAAAGAGTTTGAATCAGCTTTTAAAAAGCTGGTCGTTGCCAAGCCTCTGCTCAACAGTCAGGAAGACTATGAGGCTGTCAAGGATATTCTGCTGGAACGGTATGGCCATAAAGGTCATGATGCAGCAACCGTTCTGATGGGGCATGGCAGTCAGCATTATGCCTTTACAGCTTATGCGGCCTTGGATCATATGATGAAGGGAAACTCAGTCTATATCGGATGTGTAGAAAGCTATCCTCCGGTTGAGCTGATTGAGCAGGAACTGAAGAAAGAAGGTGTCCGAGAAGTTCATCTAGCACCCTTCATGCTGGTAGCAGGCGACCATGCGACCAATGATATGAGCTCAGATGAGGAAGGTTCTTGGTATCACTTCTTCAAGGAGCGGGGATATGAGGTCAAGGCCCATCTGGTCGGTCTGGGCGAATATCCTAAGGTTCAGCAGCTCTACATCCAGCACTTAGAAGAAATCATCGAATAGGAGGAAGGCATGGCAAAATTTTACGGAATTGGTGTGGGACCGGGTGATAGCGAGCTAGTGACTATCAAGGCCAGTCGGCTTTTGGAAGACTTAGATATTCTCTATACACCTGAGGCTAAGAAAGGGAGTAAGAGCTTTGCATTAGGCATTGCAGAGCCCTACCTGAAAGAGCATCTGGAAATCAAACAGCGGCATTTCCCTATGGTTCGTTCCAATTCGACCAAAGAAGTCCAGTGGCAGGCCATCTCTGCTGAAATCGCAGAGGATGTCAAGTCTGGCAAGAATGTCGGCTTTATCACACTGGGTGACCCCATGGTCTATAGTACTTACAGCTATCTGCTGGCCCTGCTGGAAAAGGAAATCGACTGTCAGACCATCCCTGGTATCACCTCTTTCTGCAGCATGGCTTCTGAGCTAGGTCAGCCCCTGACCATGGATGAGGAGTCTCTAGCGGTCATGCCAGCTACGGCTTCAGCTGAGAAGATCGAGGCGGCGCTTGAGCTGCATGACTCGATTGTGATCATGAAGGTGGCTAATCACCTAGATACCGTCCTGCCCCTGCTCGAAAAGCTCGGTCTCTTGCAGCAGACTTTTATGGTTAGCAATTCTTCGACGGATAAGCAGCAGACCCTGCTGGGCCTCGAGGGAATCACACCAGAAACCAAGCTGCCTTATTTTACTACCTTCCTCGTGAAAAAGAAGATTTTTTAATATCAGAACCCATGTTCATGGATAAACATTCATCCTTTTGAGCTTAGGTTCTTAGTAAAGGAAAAAAATATGAAACTATTGAAAAATAAAAAAGTAACTTTTGTGGCCTTGTTGGCTATTTTGGCGGTACTGAGTACCCAGTCTGTGTCAGCTATGCATATCATGGAAGGCTATCTTCCACTCTTTTGGTGTATCTTCTGGTTCGCCGTATTCCTGCCTTTCTTTGTGGTCGGCTTGATGCGCATCAAGAAAATCGTTGCAGAGGATCCAAATTCCAAGACCATGCTGGCCTTGTCCGGTGCCTTTATCTTTATCCTGTCTTCTTTGAAGATTCCGTCTGTTACAGGATCTAGCTCGCATCCGACTGGGGTTGGTCTGGGGACAGCTATGTTTGGTCCGTCCGTTATCAGCGTTTTGGGAACCATCTGTTTGCTCTTCCAAGCCCTCCTCTTGGCTCACGGCGGCTTGACTACTCTGGGTGCCAATGCATTCTCAATGGCAGTGGTTGGTCCATTTGTCGGTTATTTTGTCTATAAGTTTGCTAAATCCATCAAGCTGTCTACACCGGTATCTATCTTTATCTGTGCGGTGATTGCGGACTTGGCGACTTATGCGACAACTTCTATCCAGCTCGGTTTAGTCTTCCCAGATGCTAACAGCGGTTTTGTTGGTTCTGCATTGAAATTCATGGGTGTCTTCTTGACCACTCAAATCCCGATTGCTATCGTAGAAGGATTGCTGACAGTTGTCCTCTATAACTTGATCTCAGAAAATATCAAAGAAAGAGCAGGTCTGTTCAAATGAAAAAATATAAGAATATCATCTTAATCTTGGCTGCAGTAGCAGTCACTCTAGCTGCCTTTATCTTTGCCCCTAAGGGTGTGGAATACAGTGGAACAGATGACGCTGCTGAAAAAACCATTAGCACTATCCAAAAAGACTACGAGCCTTGGTTTTCACCGATTTTTGAGCCAGCAGGTCCGGAAGTAGAGAGTCTGCTCTTTACCCTGCAAGGCAGTATCGGAGCGGGGATCATCTTCTATGTCATTGGCTACCACAAAGGGAAAAAACAAGGCCAACAAAAGGAAGTTTCTGAACATAAATAAAAGCCTTCAACAGTAAGAGCGAGCTCTGGTTCTTGATAGCGATTCAGCTTGTCTTGGACCGGAGTTGCTCTGTGCTGGGAGGTATTGCAAAACATAGCTAGAAAGGAGAGCTACCTCATGTTTGCGATTGATAAATACGCCTATCAAAACCGGTTGAAAAATCTGCCGGTTGCTTATAAATTTGTCATCTATGTACTCTTGTTAGCTGTCAGTTTTTCTGGTGTCAGGAGTCTGCAGCTAGGGCTCATTGTCTTGGTGGCGCCTCTGACTTGCTATCTAGCTCGGCTTCCGTGGTTGCGCTATCTAAAGTGGTATCTGCACGCCAGTATTTTTATTCTGATTAGTCTCTTGACCTTTGTCTTGACCTATCAGAATAATCAGGAACAGCTCTTGCTGGCCTTGCCTTTAGGTCAGGGTTATCTGGGCATCAGCCAATCCTCTGTTCAGCAGACCATTTTTATCCTCCTGCGCATCTATTCATCCTTGGTTTCGACTTATTTCTTTGTTCTGACGGTACCTTTTGCTCAGATGCTGCGGCTTTTTAAAGCCATGCACGTGCCACGGGTACTACTAGACTTAATCGTCCTCATGTATCGCTTTATTTTCCTGGTCTTCTATGAGTTTGTGACCATTCGGGATACCTTGGACTTGAAATTCTCCTTTTACAATAAAAGGAAGCAACACCAGGCTTGGGGCAGATTAGCCAATACTCTCTTTGTCAAACTGCTGGATGATAATCAGCATTTAAATGAGGTGCTGACGCTAAGATTTGATGCAGAGCACAGTGAATAATGAAAGCGCATTTACAAGAAGACTGCTTTTATACTATAATGGAAAGTAGATAGGAAACTCAGATGTTACAAGTGAAGAATATTTCTTTTGCGTATGACGAAAATCCAACGCTGCACGATATTTCTATGGACTTCGAAGAAGGCCGGATTACCGGCATTCTAGGAGTTAACGGCTCAGGTAAGTCTACCATCATGAAAATTATCACCCGCCTGCTCAAACCGCAGAAGGGCAGCATTTTATATGATGGTCAGCCTGTGGGCGACTCTAAGAAGGCCTTGTTTCAGTATCGGCAGCATGTCAATATGGTCTTTCAGAATCCAGAGCAGCAGCTCTTTTATACCATTGTGAAGGACGATATTGGTATGGCCTTGGAAAACTTAGGCTATGAAGAAGACGAGATAGCAAGCAGAGTCGCGACGGCTTTAGAGATGATGGACATTTCCCATCTGCAGGACAGACCCTTGCAGTATTTGAGCTACGGCCAGAAAAAGCGGGTGGCTATTGCTGGCATGCTGGCCCTGCAGCCCAAGTATCTGCTGCTGGATGAGCCTACGGCAGGACTGGATCCAAAAGGGCGGGACCAGATGGCAGCGACCATGAAAAAGCTGGTCCAGGCTGGAACCAACATCATCGTATCCAGCCATGACATGGATCTGATGTATGACTGCTGTGACTATGCCTACCTACTGGAGAAGGGGCATTTGATCGCACAGGGCAGCAAGTTTGATTTCTTCCAGCAGGGAGATCTGCTAGTAGAGGCAGGCTTGGCTGTACCTTGGATTGTCAAGCTTCATCAGACTATCCAGACGCCACTGGCAGAAAATGAAGCAGCTTTCTTTGAGCAGCTAGGAGGAAATGGAACATGGTCAAATCATTGATGGTACAGGGGACTGCCTCAGATGCTGGGAAGAGCATTATTGCGGCGGGCCTCTGTCGGATTTTCAAGCAGGATGGCCTAGAAGTGGTGCCTTTTAAGTCGCAGAATATGGCGCTTAATTCCTTTATCACCAAAAAAGGAGATGAAATGGGCCGGGCTCAGGTTGTTCAGGCTGAGGCAGCTGGTAAAGAGCCGGATGTCCGCATGAATCCAGTTCTGCTCAAGCCAACATCTGACCGCAAGTCCCAGGTCGTCTTTTTAGGCCGTGTACTGCGGGATATGGATGCCGTCGAATACCATGAATACAAGCAGCAGCTCCTGCCTAAGATTAAGGAAGTCTATGAGGAGCTGGGCGCTGAGAATGATATCATCGTCATTGAGGGTGCTGGCAGTCCAGCTGAAATCAATCTCAATGATCGAGACATTGTCAATATGGGCATGGCCAAGCTGGTCGATGCGCCAGTGATTTTAGTGGCGGATATTGATAAGGGAGGCGTCTTTGCCTCTATCTACGGAACGATTGAGCTCATGCCGCCTGAGGACCGCAAGCGGATCAAGGGGGTTATTATCAATAAATTCCGTGGCGATGTGGCCTTGCTGCAGTCTGGTATTGATATGATTGAAGAGCTGACTCAGGTGCCGGTTATCGGAGTCGTGCCTTATGCCCAGCTGGATATTGACAGCGAAGACAGTGTCGCACTGGTGCAGAAGAGCCGGCGCTTTGATAGCAGAAAGAGTCTGGATATCGCAGTTGTCAGCCTCAAGCGCCTGTCCAACTTTACGGATTTTCATAGTCTTGAAATCCAGCCGGATGTTTCTGTTCGCTATGTTCAGCCTGGTGATGCGATTGGTCGGCCGGATCTCTTGATTTTGCCGGGCAGTAAAAACACCATCGAAGACATGAACTACCTGCGAGAGTCTGGTCTTGAAGCCGAAATTCTCGAGTGTCTAGAGCAGGGCGTGCGAATCTTTGGTATCTGCGGCGGCTATCAGCTGCTGGGGCAGAAGATTAGCGATCCGCTGCACCTAGAGTCTGACTTAGAGGAGATTAGCGGGCTGGGTATTTTAGAGACAGAGACGGTGCTTCAGCCGGTCAAGCGGACGACTCAGGTCAGAGCCCTGCATGAGGGGCAAGAGCTAGAGGGCTACGAGATTCACATGGGGGAAACCCAGCTTGCGGATAGTCTGGAGCCATTCTCCATCATCAAGGAGCAAAATGGTGAAGCAGCCGAGCGTCTGGATGGAGCTGTGGCTTATGGCGGGCAGGTGCAAGGGACCTACCTTCATGGGGTTTTTGACAATCTAGAATGGACTCGTCAGTATCTAAATGAACTTCGTCTGGCTAAAGGCTTAGAACCGCTAGAGGACCGGCTTGTCAGTATCAAAGACTTTAAAGACAGAGAGTATGATAAGTTGGCAGACGTCCTGCGCCAGTCTTTGGATATGGAGCAGATTTATCAAATCATCAACAGAGAAGAAAAATGAGAATTTATACGAAATACGGAGACAAGGGCTTTACACGGCTCTACGGTGGGGATCGAGTATCCAAGACTCATATTCGGGTCGAAGCTTATGGAACGATGGATGAGCTATGCTCTCATCTAGGCTATGTCGTATCTGAGATGCGTGACTATCCCATCTTGGATGACCTACGTCTGGAATGCGAGGAAATCCAGCAGCATCTCTTTGACTGTGGCAGCGACTTGGCGACACCGAGGGAATTGCGTCCCTACAAGCAAGAGCCAGCTAATGTCAGCTGGCTGGAGGAGCGGATGGATGAATATATGCATATTCCTCCGAAAATCGACCGCTTTATCATTCCGGGTGGCCATAGGATTGCGAGTCTTCTACATGTGGCCCGAACCATGACCAGACGCTTAGAGCGGCGCATGGTAGCTGTTATAGAGGCAGAAGAAGCGGTCAATGAGGTAGGATTGATCTATATCAACCGCCTATCGGATTACTTTTTTGTGCTGGCTCGCTTGGTCAATGATCGTCTAGAGGAGCCGGATACAGTCTACAAACGCAGCGCGAAAATCTTTCGGGAAAAGAAATAGGAGAAGCTAGCATGTATCCAGTCATGATTAATATCAGAGAGAAGAAAGTCGTGGTAGTGGGAGGCGGCAAGGTCGCAGCGCGGAAGATTAAGACCCTGTTGACTGAGCAGGCTGCTGTGACGGTGGTCAGTCCGACTCTGCATACTGACATTCCTCAGGCGGAAATTCAGTGGCTAGCTAGACCCTACCAGACAGGTGATTTGGAAGGTGCGAAGCTGGTCTTTGCCTGTACAGATCAGGAGGAAGTCAACCGTCAGATTATGGAGGAGGCGGCACCCAGTCAGCTGGTCAACAATACGGGCGACAAGACCTTCTCTGACTTTTATAATGTAGCCATTGCGCGAAAGAAGGACGTATCTGTCATGATCTCGACCAATGGTCTCTCGCCTAGTCGCTCCAAGGAGATTCGCAAGAAGATAGAAGCAATTTTAGACCAACTTTAAAAGAAGGAAAGAAGTATGCACCTATTATATGTGGGTTTGACCCATCGGGAAACGCCGCTGACAATTTTGGAAAAAACGCACTTTTCAGATCAGGATAAGCTGAAAGCTCTAAAGCTCCTGAAAAGAGAAAAAAGTATCTTGGAAAATATCATCCTGTCCACCTGCAATCGGACCGAGCTCTATCTGGTGGTGGACCAGCTGCACACTGGCCGCTACTATTCCAAGCATTTTTTGGCGGACTGGTTTCAAATTCCTGTTAAGGAGCTGGAAGAGTATTTAGTCTTTCGTGAGGGGGATGAGGCCTTGCGGCATCTGCTGCGGGTCTCTATCGGATTGGAATCCAAGATTGTCGGTGAAAGTCAGGTCTTGGGCCAGCTCAAGCAGGCTTTCTTGACAGCGCAAGATGCTGGTACGACTGGAATTGTTCTCAATCAGGCTTTCAAGCAGGCGCTGACCTTTGCTAAGCGCATGCATGATTCTTATCGGATTAATGATCGGCCCATTTCCATCGGACTGACGGCTATTCAAGAATTGGACCGACTGGGGCTGGATTACATCACTAAAAAGGTAGCTGTTATTGGTTTGGGAGAGATTGGTCAGCTAGTGACTAAGTATGCCTTACAGCGCCCATTCAAATCCATCATGCTGCTCAATCGGACGGTTAGCAAGGCCCAAGCATTTCTGACAGAAGACAGGGTATCTGCCCATGGATGGGATGAGCTAGCAGCAGTGCTGGCGGATGCGGATGTGGTCTTTTCAGCGGTTAAAACGGAAGAATACATTATCTTTCCCTCCATGCTTAAGGCGGATGCGGTCGTGTTTGACCTCTGTCTGCCTCGTTCCTGCCATCCGAGCTCGTCTCTGAAGCTCTATAATATCGAAAATCTAACCAATCAACTGGAGCAATATAAGGCAGAACGGCAGGAGATTGCCGGTCGAATTGCTTTGGAGATTGATGAGGAGCTGGTCAAGTTTGCTGACTGGCGTCAGCAGCTGGGTATTATTCCTCTGATTCAGGAAATCAGGGATAAGGCTTTGGAAGCTCAAGCTTCGGCCATGGAAAGCCTTAATCGTAAGATTCCGGATTTGACCGAGCGTGAGCAGAAGCAGATTTCCAAGCACATGAAGAGTATTATCAACCAAGTCTTGAAGGAGCCAATCTTGCAGCTCAAAGAGCTGTCAGTCGGAGAGCATTCAGACTATGACATTGCCTTGATTGCCAAGATATTTGGCTTGCACAGAGAAAGGGGAAAAGATGAAGGTCATTAAGGTAGGAACCCGCAAGAGTAAGCTGGCCATGACCCAGACCCAACAGTTAGTGGACCAGATCAAGGCGCTCCATCCAGAGCGGGACTTTGTCCTTGTTCCCTATACTACAAAGGGAGATCGTTTGACCCATGTCAGCCTCCAGGAAATTGGCGGCAAGGGAGTCTTTGTCAAGGAAATCGAGCGGGCTCTCTTGGCTGGTGAGATTGATATGGCGGTCCACAGTCTCAAGGACATGCCGGCTAAACTAGCTGAGGGTTGTGCGCTCGGTGCGATTAGTCAGCGAGAAGATGTCCGGGATTGCTTGATTTTCCGTCAAGCTGGCCAGACGCTGGCGGACCTGCCTGAGGGTGCTCTGATAGGAACCAGCAGCATTCGCCGACAAGTTCAGTTGCAGGCTCAGAGACCGGATTTGGCTTTTAAGCCACTGCGAGGCAATATTGATACACGCATCAAGAAGCTGGAAGAAGGTGAATACGATGCGATTGTCTTGGCTATGGCTGGACTTAAACGTTTGGGCTGGCTGGACCAAAGCCGTCTTCACCTTCAGCCTTTAGAAACCAGTCTTTGCCTGCCAGCTATCTCTCAGGGCGCTTTGGCAGTGGAATGCCGGGAAGAGGATGAGGAACTGCGGAGTCTCTTGGCGGCTGTTCAGGATGAGAAGACAGCTGCTGAAGTGGCAGTTGAGCGGGCAGTTTTGGCTCAGATGAATGCAGATTGCACCTTCCCTATCGCTGCTTTGGCCCAGAAAAACGGTCAGGACTATCAGCTAGAGGCCATGCTGGCCAAGGAGGACGGCCAATGTGTCTTTGTCAGCCTGCAGGGGCAGGATGGCCAGCAATTGGCAGAGCAGGCTGTGCGCCAGTTAGCCGATAAGGGAGCAGTAGGAATGCCATGGTTAAAAAAATAATCTTTACCAGAGAGCAGGCGCCAGACTCTACTTGGCTAGAAAAGATCAGACGGGCTGGGTTTGAGACGCATCATGTCCCTCTCATTCGCTGTCAGTCTTTACCTTTGCCTGAAGCTGTCCAAGCAATTCTGTCAGAAGCCGACTGGGTCTTTTTTACCAGTGCTGTCGCAGTGGAGGCTTTCAGTCCCTATTTGAAAGCTGACTACCAGATTGCGACCATTGGGCCGCAGACCAGTCAGGCGCTGAACAAGCTAGGCCGAGTCTGTGATTTTCAGGCCAGCAGCCACTATGGTCTTGACTTTATTCAGGAGTGGCTGGATTTAGCTCTGCCGACGCAGAAGATTTTGCTGCCCCAGAGCAGCCTGTCCAATCCCAGTCTGGCCGAGAAATTAAAAGAAGCAGGTCATGAGGTCTGGGCTTGGCCTATGTACGAAACGACCTCAAATCCTGCTGGTCAAGACCAGCTCGAGACCTATCTGTCCCAGAAGGATGTGATTTGGACCTTTGCCAGTCCGTCGGCTTGGCAGAGTTTTTGTGCTATTAAGCCCCATCTAGCGACCAGCCATCAGATTGCAGTCATTGGCCAGACAACGGCTCAGGCAGTCAAGGAGTCCGGCTATGGGGTAGACTACCAGCCCCAGAGTCCTTCTCTTGAAGAAATGGTCAAGGAAATAATCAAGAAAGAAGAGAAGAAGCATGGAATTTTATAGACATCGCAGACTGAGGAGAAGCAGCGGTCTGCGGCAGTTGGTTCGAGAAACCAAGCTGTCTGTGGATGACTTTATCCAGCCCTTATTTATCAAGGAAGGTCTAACTGAAAAGCAAGAGGTAGCTTCTATGCCGGGAGTTTATCAGTTCTCACTCGAGGATTTGCTGCCAGAAGTTCAGGAATGTGTAGACTTGGGCATTCGGGCTTTTATCGTCTTTGGCATTCCATCAGAAAAGGACGAAATAGGCAGTCAGGCTTCAGCTGAAAATGGAATTGTCCAAGAAGCTATCCGTCTGATCAAGAAACATTTCTCTGAGACGGTCGTCATTGCAGACACCTGTCTCTGTGAGTTTACCAGTCACGGCCATTGCGGCATTTTGCGAGGGGAGGAAGTGGACAATGATCTGTCTCTGACTAGACTGACAGAAGTTGCTGTCAGCCAAGCCAGGGCTGGAGCAGATGTCATTGCGCCTTCCAATGCCATGGACGGTTTTGTGGCGGCTATTCGTCAGGGGCTTGATGCGGCGGGCTTTGAAGAGATTCCCATCATGTCCTATGCGATTAAGTTTGCCTCTAGCTTTTATGGACCTTTCCGAGATGCAGGTGAGAGTGCTCCGGCCTTTGGCAACCGCAAGGCCTATCAGATGGATCCGGCCAATCGCTTGGAGGCTTTGAGAGAAGCCAAGAGCGATGAGGAGCAGGGAGCAGACTTTCTCATGGTTAAGCCGGCTCTGGCCTTTCTGGATATCCTCAGAGAGCTGCGCCAGGAAACCCGGCTGCCTTTGGTGACCTATAATGTCAGTGGAGAATACGCCATGGTCAAGGCAGCAGCTCAGCAGGGCTGGATCAATGAAAAAGCTATTGTTATGGAAACTTTGACCAGTATGAAGCGGGCTGGTGCAGACTTGATTATCACTTATTTTGCCAAGGATGCGGCCGGCTATCTGAAAGAAGGATAGAGACTGTGGAAAATCAGCAGTTTTCTAGATAAGGAGGACGAACTTGAAGAGAGAACATTCCAACCAATATTTCACAGAGGCTCAACAGCTCTTTCCAGGCGGGGTCAATAGTCCTGTCCGAGCTTTTAAGGCTGTGGGCGGTCATCCGCTTTTTATCGAAAAAGCCAGCGGAGCCTATCTGCATGATGTCGATGGCAACCGCTATATTGATTACGTCCTGTCTTGGGGGCCTATGATTTTGGGGCATGCTCCTAAGGATGTGTTACCAGCAGTTGAGGAAGCTATTTGGGAGGGGACCAGTTTTGGTGCTCCGAGTCCCAGAGAGATTGCCCTCGGCCAGCTGGTGCAGGAGCGTCTGCCTTTCATGGAAAGAATGCGGATGGTCAATTCGGGAACGGAAGCGACCATGAGTGCCATTCGGGTAGCGCGTGGAGTGACCAAGCGATCTAAAATTGTCAAATTTATCGGCTGCTATCACGGCCACAGCGATTCCTTTTTAGTTCAGGCTGGTTCAGGCTTAGCTAGCTTTGGGATTGCCGATTCTGCCGGAGTCATTGCTCAGGTAGCTGGGGAAACTCTGGCCTTGCCATACAATGATATATATGCTCTCAAGGCTTGCTTTGAAAAGCATGGAGATGACATCGCCTGTGTCATTTTAGAAGCCGTTGCTGGCAATATGGGCTTGATTCCAGCGGATGCGGACTTTATCAGTACTATTCGCTCCCTCACTCGGGAATACGGCTCTCTATTCATCGTAGACGAGGTCATGAGTGGTTTCCGAGCTCATTATCAGGGGGCAGTTGGCCTCTACCAAACGGAGCCGGATTTGGTCTGCTTGGGCAAGGTCATCGGTGGCGGCTTCCCAGTCGCAGCCTTTGGCGGCAAGGCCGTTTATATGGATCAGGTAGCTCCCCTAGGCAGCATCTATCAGGCTGGTACCCTGTCGGGTAATCCAGTCGCCATGACGGCCGGTTACGAAACCCTGAAACAGTTGACACCTGAGCTCTTTGCTGAGATTGAAGAAAAAACGAGCTACCTCTGTGATGGCTTACGAAGTCTAGCCGATAAGTACAGCATTAATCTGCAAGTCGTGTCCAAGGGAACCATGTTTGGCTTCTTCTTCAGTCAGAAGCCGGTTCGTAACTTTGAGGATTCTAAGGCGGCTGACCATGCTCAGTTTGCAAGACTGCACGGTCTCTTGCTGGAAGAGGGCATTTATCTGGCGCCATCTCAGTATGAAACCAATTTTATGTCCAGTGCCCATACTAGAGCGGACCTAGACCAGACCTTGGCGGCCTTTGAGCGGGCATTTCAAGCAATGAAAGAAGAAGCAAATGGCTAAGATTGTGTTAGTGACAGGCGGTGCCAGAAGTGGCAAGTCGGCATTTGCGGAGGAGCGCCTGGCGGATCGAGAGCAGGTCTGCTACATTGCGACTGGCCTGCCCCGAGGAGATGATCCAGAATGGCAGGAGCGGATTCGGCTGCACCAAGAACGCCGGCCGGCTTCCTGGACGACTCAGGAGCAGTATGCAGGGCTGGCAGACTGGCTGCGAGAGCAGTCGCATCCAGTTTACCTGCTGGATTGTGCCACTCTCCTGACCAGCAATCGCCTCTTTGATTTGATTGCCCAGCATTTTCCAGACAAGCTGGAGCTGACGGAGGAACACTTTCTCAGTCAGCAGGAGCAGTCTTTCCTGCTGCAGCTCTTGGAAGAAGAATGGCAAGAACTCTTGTCTACAATCCGTCAGACAAATGCTGAGTGCTGGATTGTAACGGACGAGGTTGGTCTGGGCATTGTCCCTGAGACCAGACTCGGACGCTTTTTCCGTGATGTGCAGGGCAAGATCAACCAACTGATTGCAAAGGAGGCGAGTGAGGCTTATCTCGTTATCTGCGGCCTCGCTCAGCAGTTGAAATGATAAAGGCGTTGATTATCTATACCCAATTTTTTAGCCGGATTGTGATTCCAAAGGCAGTGGATATCTCCTACTTGCGACGGGGACTTCCTTTTCTGACTCTCTTTGGCCTCTTGCTGGGTTTGATTTCAGGAGGATTTTATTTCCTGACGAGTCTAGTTCTGCCAGGGATGGTCGCTTGGGTTCTGACCCTTGCTTTCGATGTTTTGCTGACAGGTGGTTTTCACTTAGACGCCCTAGCGGATACGGCAGACGGGCTCTTCTCCTCTCGTAAGAAGGAGCGGATGCTAGAGATTATGAAGGACAGTCGCATTGGCAGCAATGGCGTACTGGCACTCATTCTCTACTATGCTCTGATGCTGGTTCTCTACCCTTATCTGCCAGAGCCTCGCTGGTTTATCGTGGCTAGTCTGACCATGATTGGCAAGGCTGGTCTGAGTCTACAGCTCTACCGGATGGCCTACGCCAGAGAAGGCGGTGGCTCGGGGAATTTCTTCAGTGGCAGCAAGACTAGTCATATCCTGCTTGCCCAGCTTTTGCCTTTGCTCCTGTCTCTGCTGGTTTTCAGCTGGAGAGGCCTTCTGGCCTACAGCTTGGTAGTTCTGGGAGCAATCGGCTATCGTCGGTTCGTTTATAATAAAATTGACGGCCACACAGGCGATACGCTGGGAGCCTATGTCGAAATTGCCCAGCTCCTCTATCTCTTAGGATTGGTGGTGCTATGATGAAAAGATGGTATCTGATGCGGCATGGTCAGACAGACTACAACCGCAGGCGCTGTTTCTACGGCAGCCATGATGTCTCTATCAACGAGCAAGGCCAAAAAGATGCCAAGCAGCTGGCGCTGCTGATGCAGGAGCACCCAGTTGATGTGATTTACACCAGTTGTCTCAAGCGGACGCAGGAAACAGCCCAGCTGGCTTTTCCAGACAGGCAAGTTCAGGCCATAGCTGATTTTGACGAGCGTGGCTTTGGACAATGGGAAGGATTGACAGCTGATCAGATTGAAGCGGCTTTTCCAGAAGTCTGGCAGGCTTGGCTGGAAGCCCCCTTTGAGGTCACGCCTCCTGAGGCAGAAGTTTTCGCCGACTTTCAGACCCGAGTCTGGAGTGCAACGGACTGCTTGCTGGAGAGCGGGGGCGAGTCAGTGGCTCTAGTCGCTCATTTGGGAGTGTTGCGCTTGATTTACCAACATTTGGTTGACCCAGAGGCTGTTTTTTGGAACATTGATGTCCCCCAAGAACAAGTGCTGCTCTTGGAAGAGCGGGACCGGACTTGGCAGGCGACTTTACTCTAAGGATTTATTATTTAAAAACAAACAACAGGATTTGTCTTGGGAAAGAGGTGACCAGATGAATACACAGATTCAGGATAAATTTACTTTTAAAAATGGTCAGACCATGCGCAATCGCGTTGTCTTGGCGCCTATGACCATCTGCGCTAGTGAGCCCGGTGGCTATGTATCTCAGGCAGATATTGACTTTTTTGCCCGCCGCTCTAGGTCGGTTGGCATGGTCATTACTGGCAGTACCTATGTCCATCCTCTGGGCAAATCCTTTGCGGAGAGCTTCAGCGGCGCCGAGGACGATAAGATTGAGGGGCTTAGCCGTCTGGCCAAGGCCATCAAGGACCAAGGGGCTCTGGCTATTGTGCAGCTCTATCATGGTGGTCGTATGGTTCTGCCTGATTTGATTGACGGTCAGCCAGTAGCACCCAGCGCTGTCAAGGCTCCGCGCGATTATTTGGCAGAGCCAAGGGCGCTCAAGAACGCTGAAGTGGAGCAGGTCATAGAGGACTTTCTGTCAGCTATCAGACGGGCGATTCAGGCTGGATTTGATGGAGTCGAGCTTCATGGCGCCAATACCTACCTGATCCAGCAGTTTGTCTCTCCTCATTCAAATGTCCGTCAGGACAAGTGGGGCGGCAGCCTTAACAACCGCCTACGCTTTCCAAAGACCTTGCTGAAAAGAGCCAAGCAACTAGTCAAAGAAGAGGCCGACCGCCCCTTCCTGATTGGCTATCGCTTTTCTCCAGAAGAACTTGAGGAGCCAGGTATCCAGCTTTATGATACCCTGCAGTTACTGGAGCAGCTTATCTATCATCAAGTAGACTATCTGCATATTTCGACCTCTGATGTCTGGCGCACGTCCATCAGAGATTCTCAGGACTCGGAGCCAGTGATTCAGAAAATTATCAGAAAAATTAATGATAGAGTGCCCCTGATTGGTGTCGGTCAGATAGAGACCAAGCAGGATGCCCAGCGAGTATTGGATGCGGGGATTCCGCTCTTTGCCCTCGGCAAGGCCCTGCTCCTAGACCCAGATTGGACAGAAAAGGTTGTCTCTGGCCGGGAGGCAGAAGTCATCCGAGCTTATCGTGATGAGCTGCAGGCTGACTTGGCTCTACCAACTGCCTTTGTCGAAGATGCTCGAAGCTATCTGGAAGGAAAAGATTAAGACATACCAAGCCAGAAGGAGGACAAATAATGAGCAATCATTTGTTTTTCACTCGTTTGCTCTCTCATCTTCAGGACATAGAACCACCTTAGACAGAGAGCGAAGCGTATTTAGATTTGACTAGGACAGATCGTCTTAAAGTAGTTTACAAAATAGAAAAGGAAGTTGAATATTTTATGAAACATTTTAAAAAAATTATGGTTTTAGCCTTGGCAGGCCTAGCCCTGGCCTCCTGTGTAAACCCTAGCAAAACCAGCGAACCTGCTGGTGATAGTGGCAGTAAGACTGTAACCATTGGTTATACGCAATTTCCAGCAAATGTAGATCCAGCAGCGGAATACAATGGCTGGTTCACGGTCCGTTACGGAGTGGGAGAAACCCTCTTTAAGATGGACGACAAACTTGAAGTAAAACCTTGGCTGGCTGAGAAAATCGAAGCAGTCTCAGACCTAGAGTGGAAAATTACCCTCAAGGATAAGGTGACTTTCCAAAATGGTGAAAAAATGACCGGTGAAAAGGTCAAAGCTTCTCTGGAACGCTTGATTAAGACCAGCGAACGGGCAGCATCAGATATGGGCATTGACAGTATCTCTGCGGAGGGTCAAACCGTGACCATCAAGACAAAGGCTGTGCAACCTATCATGGCGAATCTCTTGGCAGAGCCATACTCCGCCATTGTCGATACGACTGGCAAGAGTGCATCTGACAAGGCTCCTGTCGGAACTGGCCCTTACATGGTGACCAAGTACACTCCTGAGAGCGGAGCAGAGCTCAAGGCTTATGATGACTACTGGGATGGCAAGCCAAAAGTTGCTAATCTGAAGATCAAATACTTCTCTGATCCGACGGCCATTTCCGCAGCTCTCAAGTCTAAGGAAGTCGATGCCGTCTATGGTCTGCCTTATGCAAATCTAAGTACCTATGCTTCCGATAAGAACTACAAAATCTCTGAGGTAGAAGGTTCCCGCTACCTAGCTTATTACTATAACTTTGAAAATCCTTACGTAGCAGATGACAAGTTCCGTCAGGCTTTAGATACCTTGGTAGACAAGAAGACCTACTCTGAATCCCTCTTTAAAGGCTCAGCTGTGCCTGCTGTTGGACCTTTCCCTACTGGCTTCGCCTTTGCCTTGCAAAAGAGCGTTCATGAATTTAACGTAGACAAGGCTAAGAAACTCTTGGATGAAGCTGGCTACAAGGATACTGACGGCGATGGCTACCGTGAAAAAGACGGTCAAAAAGTCAGCATTGAGCTGCTGTCCTTTACTCGTCTGCCTGAAATGCCGCTGGCTGTAGAAGCAAGCCAGCAACAGCTCAAGGAAGTCGGAATCGAAGCGACTATTAAGAAAGTTGAAGTCAGTGCCGTTGCCAGTGAAAAGGACTATGCCTTCACACCTTACGCGGTGGTAGCAGCTCCTATCGGTGATCCATATGCCTTCTTCAACAGTGCCGTTAAGACCAATGGTACAGCCAATATCGGTCACTACAGCAACCCAGAAGCAGACAAGAAAATCGAAGAGTTAGCGACTGAAACTGATCCAGCTAAGCGCAATCAGCTCAGCAAGGAAATCCAAGAAATCATGGATAAGGACTACGGCTTTACCATCATCGGCTTCTTCAAGGTCGCTCTGGTAATGGACAAGTCCGTCTCTGGTTTGGAATCCCATCCAACAGACTACTATCACGTCAGCAACAAACTTTCAAAGGAATAAAACATGCTGGAAATGAAAGATCTGCTGGTGCAGTCAGCAGATAAAGTCATTCTCGATCGGGTCTCCCTCTCTCTTGCTGAGGGGGAGTCCCTTTCGATTGTGGGCGAGAGTGGCAGTGGCAAGTCCACCCTGCTCAAGATGCTGCTGGGTCTCCCTCTTAGGGGGCTGACAGTAACAGAGGGCAGTATTACCTTTGAGGGGCAGGAAATTCAGCCCCAGGACCACCGCATTTATCTGCCTTTTGTAGGCCGAGAAGTGGCCTGGATTAGCCAGCATGCCAGTCTCAGCTTTAATAACCGCCGTAAGATCAAAAAGCATTATCAGGACTTGGTGAAAAATCAGGGCAAGCAAGCAGCAAATTTCCGCCCCTTGGAAGAATGCCTAGAGATGGTGGGGTTGCTGCCTGAAAAAGTCGTCAATAAGTATCCTTTCGAGCTCAGCGGTGGTATGATGCAGCTAGTCGGTGTAGCGCTGGCTCTAGCCAGCAGGCCCAAACTGCTGCTGGCTGATGAGCCGACTAGCGCTCTGGATGTCCTGTCGAAAATGAAGCTGCTTGATCTCTTGAGCAAGCTTCATCAGGAGGAAAACATGGCCATTCTTTTTGTCACACATGATATCAGTGTAGCTGAGCATCTGGCGCAAAAAGTAGTTGTCATGAAAGAAGGGCAGATTGTCGAAAGCGGTCCAGCCCATCAAGTTCTTCGCTATCCTGAGCAGGCTTATACCCAGAAATTGCTGAAGGCAGTGCCTAAATTGGCGGAGTTTAGAGAAGGGGGGCGGCTATGAATCAAGTATTAGTTGGTCAGCAGCTGACTTACGAGTATGATCAGATAGGCGAGCGGAGAATCGGTGTCTTTGATATTGATATTAGCTTGGGAAAGGGACAGGCTTTGGGTCTGGTCGGTGAATCAGGCTCTGGAAAAAGTACTATTGCCAAACTCATTTGCCGCTTTTTAAAGCCAGACCAAGGGGAGCTGACTCTACTGGGCCAGCCAGTCTCTGCCTACAAGGATAGGGACTACTATGCTCGGGTCCAGTATATTGCCCAGCAGCCCCAGTCGACCTTTCATCCCAAGCGCAGCATTCAGCAGAGCCTAGAAGAGGTCTGTCGAAACTTCTCTCTCTATCAGCAGCAGTCAGATAGAAAGCAGGCCATCCATGACTTGCTGAGATCGGTTGGTCTGACACCTGAGCTTGCCCAACGGCTTCCGCATCAACTGAGCGGAGGAGAATGCCAGCGGGCAGCCATTGCCCGTGCCCTGCTGATTAATCCAGATGTGCTCATCTGTGATGAAATCACTAGTGCCTTGGATGTGACCGTTCAGTATGAAGTCATGCAGCTGCTGGCAGATATCAAGGAACGCTCGCAGACCTCCTTTCTCTTCATCTCACATGACATCGCTCTGGTCAGCAATTTTGCGGAAGATTTGATTGTCCTCAAGGACGGAATCGTGCAAGAAAAGGGCAGCATGCGAGAGGTCGTCTCTGCTCCCAAGAGTGACTATACCAAGCTCTTGCTCAGTCAGTACAGGGAGGATAAAGATGAGGATTAAGCAACAACTAGACTCTATGGCGCCATGCAGCAGCTATCAAGGCAGTCTGCCCATCACAGATGAGCTGGCTATCCAGTACACCCTGCTCAAAGGACAAGCCTCCCAGCCCTTGCTGACCATCAGTGCGGCGGTCCATGGCTGCGAGTATGTCGGAGTAAAGGCGCTGATGGACTTGGCGCATGAGTGGGACTTTAACTTTCAGGGCTCTGTCCTCCTCCTGCATGCAGTCAATGTCAGTGGCTTTTGGGCTCGGGAAACGACGCTTGTACCTGAGGACGGCCTCAATCTGAACAGGATTTTTCAGAATCAAGAGCCAGTTTCCAGCCTCAGCTATCAGATTCGGTCTGTGATTGAGAGTCAGGTCTTTAGCGTCAGTGATTTCTTGATTGACCTGCATAGCGGTAATCGAGAAGAGCTGCTGACACCGCATGGCTATTACTCACTGCGGGCGAATCCAGAGGTGGTTGAAAAGTCTTATCAGATGCTGCAGGCTTCTGGGACACCGATAATCTACCAATCTCAGGACCGTGGCAACCTCTACCACGCTGCCTCGGTGGACTATGGTTTGCCTAGCATCCTGCTGGAGCAGGGAGAAAATGGCACCTGTCTGCCAGAGGATGTGCTGGCCATGAAGCAGTCAGTCAAGCAAGTCGCCCGCTATCTTTTTGAAGGGGTTATGCCCTATTATAAGCAGGCGCCACTGATCTTTGATGACAGCTACTATCTGACCTGTCAGAGGTCGGGCTGCTGGATGTGCTTTGTTCGGCCCAATTAAACAGTACAGGCTGGTCAGGTCATCGGTGAAATCTGTGATATTTATGGCAATATTTTAGAAAAGGTGATTGCCAAGGAAGACGGTCTGGTCCTCTACCAGAAAGCGACCTTGGTCGTCCACCAAGGCGAAGTGCTGTTGGCTGTAGCTAGCAAGAAGCCTGGAAGCTACCAGACATCTGAAAGGGAGGCGCATGATTAAATTTATTATCAAAACAATTCTGCAATTCGTCCTTATCCTGCTCTGCGTCAGCTTTATCTCCTTTTTACTGGTTTATCTAGCACCGGGAGATCCGGCTGAGAGCATCCTCAACGCTCAGGGCATTCCTTTTACCAAGGAACTGCTGGAAATCAAGCGGGCAGAGATGGGACTGAATGGCAGCTTTATGGAGCAATATCTGGCCTGGCTGGGCAGGATTGTCCATGGTGACTTTGGTGTGACCTATAATTCTGGAGCTTCGGTCTGGGAGCAGCTGGTTTTCTATTTTCCCAATACAGTCTACCTAGCTTTTTATACCCTGTTAGCGACTCTGGGGATTTCCCTGCCGACAGCTCTCTACACATCCTACCATGCTGGAAAGCCTATCGACCGCTTCCTGATGGCAGGTCTGGCCTTCCTGAATGCCATTCCTAGCTTTGTTATGGGAATTATCCTGATTCTGATCTTTTCCGTTCAGCTTCACTGGCTTCCCATTCAGGCAACGGCCAATGAGCTGGGCCTAGTCCTGCCAGTCATGACACTGGCCATGATCATGTCTACTCGCTATATCCCGCAGCTGCGGACCGCTTTGATAGAAATACTGCATTCACCAGAAGTCGAAGGTGCGCGAGGTCGGGGGATTCGAGAGGGACATATCCTGCTGCATGATGTGATTTACAATGTTCTGCCCTTTCTTCTGACCTTGGTCAGCCTTTCTCTGGGCTCGCTCCTAGGAGGGGTGGCTATTATCGAGCACCTCTTTTCCTGGCCGGGCATCGGTAAGATGCTGATAGGAGTCGTCGCCAAGCGGGATTATCCCCTTGTTCAGGGGGCGGTCCTCTTTATCACAGCGGGAGTCTTGACTGTAAATCTAGTCTTTCAGCTGCTCATGGTTTGGCTCAATCCTCGCGTCCGACTGGCTCAGGAAAATCCCAAACTGCTGCCGCGCATGAAGAGACTAAAAACAAGCAAGGAGGGCTCGTATGGATAAAAAAATCAATCGAAAACTCCTGATTTTGGGCGGCCTTATCATCCTAGCCCTAGTCCTATCCTCCTTGGCTCCTCGTCTCTTGGGTGACAGTTTGACCAAGGTCAATCTGGGACAAGCCTTGCAAGGACCGAGCAGCAGTGAGTGGTTCGGAACAGACGCTCTAGGCCGGTCTGTCTTTGCGCGTGCAGTGAGCGGGGGTGCGGAAACAGTTCTGCCGGCCCTGATGATTCTGATGTTGATTGCGGCAGTGGGTTCCTTTATCGGGGTGACCAGTGCCTTCATCGGCGGGAAATTCGACCAGCTCATCTTGCTGGTTATCACGGCTTTTCAGTCTTTCCCATCTATCATTTTGGTCATTGCTATCGTTAGTATATTGGGCATCGGTCTCCAGCAAACCCTCATCGCTATCTGCCTGACGGCCTGGACCAAGTATGCCTACCTGATGCGCTCCATGACTCTGCAGCTGAAAAATGAACCCTATATCCAGTCCTCTAAAATGTATGGCAATAGTTTTTGGACAACTCTGAAAAACTATTATTTCCCTAGTCTTTTTCCTCAGATTCTGACGACCATGAGCTTTGACATCAGCACCATTATCATGGAAATCGCGGGTCTCAGCTTTGTCGGACTGGGCGCTCAGGCGCCCTCGCCTGAGTGGGGAGCCATGATTAATGACGGCCGGATTTATATCCAGGAAGCCCCTTGGATTGTGGTCTTCCCGTGTATCTTGCTGATTTTGACTATTCTCCTCTTCACCAAGTTCGGAGATGCGCTCAACAGCAAGTACAATCGCATGAGTTAATCATCAAAAATCACCAGCTAAACTGCATCTCCTATCTCTTGGGACTGCAAACAAAAAATATGAATACAAGAAAGTGATTCAATAAAAATGAGAAAAAAATTATTTTTATTAGTTGTCCTCTTGCTGCCTTTATTCTTGGTAGCCTGCCAGCAAAACTCAAACTCTTCCCAACAGGTCAATGAGAAAGACAAACTCACCATGGTCTGGGGCGAAGACTTTGGGGATGTCAATCCTCACCGCTACAATCCAGACCAATTTGTCATTCAGGATATGGTCTATGAAGGCCTAGTCCGCTATGGTGACAATGGTAAAATCGAGCCAGCCTTGGCAGAAAGCTGGGATATTAGTGAAGATGGTAAAACCTATACCTTCAAGCTGAGAAAGGCAAAATTCTCAGACGACTCTGATTTTAATGCAGAGAATGTCAAACGCAATTTCGATACCGTCTTTTCAGAAGAAAATAAGAAAAACCACACTTGGTTTGACTTCACCAACCAGCTGGAAAGCTACCGAGTTGTCGATGAGCATACCTTTGAGATTAAGCTCAAACAAGCCTACAGTGCGACTCTCTATGATTTATCAATGATTCGTCCGATCCGTTTCGTAGCTGACGCTGCCTTCCCTGACGGAGACGACACGACTAAGGATAATCTCAAAAAGCCAATCGGAACCGGTCAATGGGTTGTCAAAGACAAGAAGGCAAATGAGTACATCACCTTTGCCCGTAATGAAAATTACTGGGGTGAAAAGCCTAAACTCAAAGAAGTAACGGTCAAGATTATCCCAGATCCACAAACCCGTGCTCTTGAGTTTGAGTCTGGAAATGTAGACTTGATCTATGGAAATGGCGTTATCGGTCTGGATAACTTTGCTAAGTATGCCAAGGATGACAAGTATACGACAGACGTATCTCAGCCAATGTCCAGCCGCCTCATGCTCTTGAATGCCAAGCAAGAAATCTTCAAAGATAAGGCTGTTCGTCAGGCGATGAACCATGCGGTTGATAAAAAGTCTATCGCGAAAGACATTTTCCGCGGAACAGAAACACCAGCTGATACTATCTTCTCTAAGTCTACACCGCACTCTGATGCCAATATCACTCCGTATGAGTATGATATCGAGCTGGCTGAAAAGATGCTGGATCAAGCAGGCTGGAAGAAAGGATCTGACGGTATCCGCGAAAAAGATGGCAAGAAATTAAGTCTAAATGTTCCTTATATCTCGTCTAAGGCGACAGACAAGGACTTGGTTGAGTACTTCCAAGGCGAATGGAAGAAAATCGGAATTGATGTTCAGCTCAAAGCTATGGAAGAAGATGACTACTGGGAAAATATTAAGACTGGCGACTTTGATTTGATGCTGACCTTCTCTTGGGGAGCACCTTGGGACCCACACGCTTGGATGACTGCCTTGACTTCACCAGCAGATCATGGCCACCCAGAAAATGTTTCCCTAGAAGCTCTGCCATCTAAGTCAGAAATGAATAGCATTATCAAGGCGACTCTGGTTGAGCCAGACGAAGCAAAAGTTGATGAAGGTTATAAGAAAGTTCTCACTATGCTCCATGATGAAGCTATCTATATTCCAATCACTTACCAATCCGTTGTCTCTGTCTATCGCAAGGGAGAACTCGATGGCATGCGCTTTGCTCCAGAAGAAAATGCTTTCCCACTGCGCTATATTGAGAAAAAATAAAAACTGGCTTCATAACTGCAAATTTGCATATAAAGGGAGTAGTGCTGCCAAGGTTAAAAACTTAGCAGCCGCCCCTTTTCTTTTAAGAAATATGAAAAAAGATTTATTTAAAACAATAGTTTCTCTCTTTGCTGCCCTCTTGATGATTTCAGTATTGACCTTTCTCTTGGCCAAGCTGTCCTCGGCGGATCAAGCAGAAAACTATTTAAGAATATCTAAGATTCAAGTGACTCCTCAATCCTTGGAAAAAGCCAGAGAATATCTGGGACTCAATCAACCTTGGCCCCAGCAGTATCTAGGCTGGCTGACTAAGGCTCTTCGTGGGGATTTTGGGACATCTTATCTATTAAAGGTTCCTGTCCTGCCCCTGGTGTTGGAGCGTTTCCAGTCCACCCTTTCTCTGGGCTTGACTTCCTTTGCCCTCATTTTGCTTACGTCTATTCCTTTGGGAATTTTTAGTGCAGTCTACAAGGGTTCTCTCTTTGATAAGGTCAATCGCTTTCTATCCTTTTCCAGCGTTTCCATGCCCAGCTTTTGGCTAGGTTACATGCTGATTGTGGTTTTTGCTGTTCAGCTCAGATGGCTGCCAGTTTCGGGCAAGCAGGATTTTAGCAGCTTGATTCTTCCCAGTCTGACCCTTAGTATGTCATTGATTGGCCAATATACCGCCTTGATCCGTAAGGCCGTGATAGAACAGATGAAGAGTGTCCATGTTGAAAATGCCCTCCTGCGCGGAGTCAGCAAGTTCTTCCTGGTCAAGAATCATCTCTTGAGAAATTCCCTGCCAGCCATTGCGACAGGCCTGAGCCTGACCTTGGTCTATCTTCTGACAGGCTCCTTGATTGTCGAAGAAGTCTTCTCTTGGAATGGTGTCGGCTCTCTCTTTGTGGATGCTTTGCAGGCTGTGGATCTACCCATCATCCAGTGCTGTATGCTTTTATTTGGCCTATTATTCTTGGAAAATAACATTCTAACCCAGCAGCTGCCGCTCTGGATAGACCCTAGAGTCAGAAAAAGGAGGAGCAATGTCTAAACGATTTATTTTTTCAAGTGTCATTTTGCTGGTCCTCTTTATCTGCGCTCTCTTTGCTCCCTATCTATCCTCCTTTGACCCCCAGCATGTAGAGATTTCCAATAAACTGATGCCGCCTGATGCTGTTCATCTATTGGGAACTGATCAGCTGGGCAGAGATGTCTTGTCTCGTCTGTTGCACGGGGCTCGTTATTCTCTCTTTTTATCCTTGACTATTAGCCTGCTGGAAGTGGTCATCGGTGTCACAGTCGGCTTGCTGATTGGATGGTACCAGGGAAAGGCTGAAGCGACTTTCTTATGGTTTGCAAATGTTATTTCTGCATTTCCAAGCTTCCTGCTCTCGCTAGCTACCGTTGGGATACTAGGGCAGGGAATGACCAATATGATTTTAGCCATTGTCATCATAGAGTGGGTTTACTACGCTCGGGTGACGGCCAATCTGGTCAAGAGTGCCAAGGAGGAAGCCTATGTCATTTCTGCCCAGACCATGGGACTCTCCCAGTTCCATATCCTCAAAACCCATATCCTGCCCTTCATCTACAAGCCTATTTTGATTATTGTGCTGATGAATATTGGGAATATCATTCTCATGATTTCTGGTTTTTCCTTCTTGGGAATCGGTGTACAACCCAACATTACCGAGTGGGGCATGATGCTGCATGACGCTAGAAGCCATTTTCAAACGGCAACTTGGATGATGCTGGCGCCCGGCCTGGCTATCTTTCTGACGGTGGTTGCCTTTAATCTTTTTGCCGAATGCTTTGAAGAGAAAGGCTGGAAACAGATATGGAAAAAATAGCAGTAAAGAAACTGACAGCCCAGATTGAGCAAAAGACCATTCTGCAGGACATCAGCTTTGAAGTGGAGGCAGGGCAGTCGCTGCTCATTATCGGGGAGAGTGGTTCTGGTAAAACTCTCTTAACCAAGATATTGATTGGTCAGCTGCCTCCATCCTTGAGTATGCAAGGAGAAGTCCACTATGGTTCCATGGCTTTGGAGCGAAATTCTCTCAAAGCTTGGCAGAAGCTGCGAGGCAGTAAAGTAGCCTATATGACTCAAAATCCGATGGCTATGTTCAATCCCTTTCAGACCATTCAAAGCCATTTTTGGGAAACCCTGCGCAGTCATAGCAAGATTTCAAAAGAGGCCTGTATAGATAAGGCAATAGCTTCCATGAAAGAGGTGCGACTGGGAGAGCCGGAAGAACTGTTGAAGAAATATCCTTTTGAGCTCAGTGGCGGTATGCTGCAGCGGGTCATGTTGGCTATCTTGCTCTGCCTAGAGCCGGAGACCATCATTTTGGATGAGCCTACTTCGGCGCTGGATATCCACAATCGCGAGCAGATTATCCTCATCTTAAAGGAGCAGCTGGCTAAGGGAAAGACCCTCATCACAGTGACCCATGATTATCATTTGGCGCGAGAGCTAGGAGGCAAGATGCTTGTCATGTATCAGGGCGCTATCATGGAGGAAGGGCCAGTGGCCAAGCTCCTTGAGAGTCCTTCGCAGACCTATAGTCAAGACCTTATCTTAGGAAATCCATACGAACGGTTGGTGAGACAAGATGCTGGAATGTAGACATGTTTTTAAAAAATTCAATGGGAAAATGGTTGTCAAAGACTGTGATTTTACAGTTCAGAAGGGTGAAATTATCGGCCTGATGGGCGAGAGCGGCAGTGGCAAGAGCACGCTAGCTAAATTACTGATTGGCCTAGAAAAACCTAGCCAGGGTGAGATCCTGCTGGATGGCCAGCCCTACTCAGTCAAAAAGTCTGGCGTGAGAATTCTGCTGGTTTTTCAGGACTCGCTTCACTCAGTCAATCCGAACTTTACAGTCGAGCAGGTCTTGACAGAAGCGCTGCCAAAAGATGTCGCAAGGGAAGAGATAGAAGCTATTTTAGAAGACGTCGGTCTAGATAAAAGCTATCTGAGTCAGCCGGCGCGCCAGCTCAGCGGTGGCCAGCTTCAACGGATTTGCATCGCCCGTGGCCTGCTCTTAAAGCCAGATATTCTTATCTTTGATGAGGCTCTGAGCGGCCTGGATCCCATTGTTCAGGGAAGGTTGTTACGCCTCCTATATGATTTGTGGGAGAAATACCAGCTGACCTATCTTTTCATCTCGCATGACTTCAAGCTGAGCTACGCTCTCTGCCATCGGATTTTGGTCATGGCAGACGGGGAAATCGTTGACGAGATAAAGGACTTTGAGCTTCCTATCCAGGCTCATCACCCTGTGACAAAAAAATTGATAGGGGATAAGGGACATTTCAGTTGATCATGCCCCAGCCAGCTAATCTATTTTAGAATTAAAAATAAAGGAACATATATGAAACGTACTTTTGAAACGAGAAAACTTTACTTCGGCTTTCCAGTCTTCTTTTTAGGCTATAAGGACGATGTGCACGGCTATAATATTTCGACTTCAAGCTCGGTTTATTCCTTGGGAAGTATGATGGTTATTGCCATGCGTACCAAGGGGAATGCCATTACAGAGATTACCAAGCACCAGCAATTCACAGTCAATGTCCCTGAGAAGGATTTGACTAAAGAGTCTGAAATTGCTGGTTTCAACAGCCGCAAGGACAAGTTTGCCCTGACCGGTCTTAGCTACACAATTGGCGAGACGGTGGATGCTCCGCTGGTAGACCAATGCCCTGTATCCATTGAGTGTCAGGTGCTGGATATGGTCGAATGCGGTGCATTGACCAATGTCATCGCCCGTGTCACTCGGCGCGTGGTGGATGAGGATTTGATTGATGAGAATGACGCTTTCCGCAGTGACCGCTTTTCTCCTATCAGCTACATGGGAGATGGCGATGGACGCCTTTACCGCTATTTCAGCGACGAGTCAGTCAAGATGGGCTCCATTATCAAAGAAATCCGCAAACAAGAAGAAAAATAAAGAAACCGCTGAGATATTTAGGTCTCAGCGGTTTAGTTTTTTATCACAAGCTTTTCTTCTAGACCAAATTTCTCTAGGAAACGGCCTTGCTCTTCTTGGATTTGCGGAGTTGGATTTTTGATGCCCATGACCAGTTCTATCATTTCTGGATGGGCCTCACGGACCAGCTGACTCAGAGCCCAGATAGCCGTAGCGACATGAATGGGATTTTGCCCCTTGTCGATAATTTCCAGCAGTTTGGGAATGGCAGAGCGATCGTTGGCATTTGCCAGAGCGATAATGGCATTGCGTTGAAGGATGTTTTTCCCCCGCCAGCTGCCGGCCACATGACCGAATTTCTCCTTAAACTGACCGTTGGAAAGCTCCAAGAAAGGTAGGAGCTCGGGATGAGAGAGCTCAGGGTCAATCTCTGTTGCGAGCGGATTGTCCAAGCCTTTATTGTAAGGACAGCAGATTTGGCAGATATCGCAGCCATAGATGACAGTCTTAATCTTCTTGCGAAATTCCAAATCCATGACGCCCTTGTCCTGAGTCTGAAAGGATAGACAGCGCTTGGCATTCATGCTGCCATCGCCAATCAGGCAGGAAGTAGGGCAGGCTGTCACACAGCGGTTGCAGTCTCCGCAGCCATAGTCGACAGGCTGATCAGGCTCGATGTCCAGATTGGTGATCAGCTCTCCTAAAAACATATAGGAGCCAAATTCCTTGGAGATGACCAAGCCGTTCTTGCCGATAAAGCCGATTCCTGCTCTTTGGGCTACAGCAGTATCGACCAAGGCACCCGTGTCCACCATGCCCTTGTATTCAAAGTCAGCGGTCAGCTCTTCGATTCCCTTGGCAAGCCGATCCAGCTTGTCCTGCAGGACATAGTGGTAGTCCAGTCCCCAGCTGTTGGGGGTGAATTTCCCCCGCTTGTAGGTCGTTTTCTGAGGTTGCTGCTTGAGCTTGTGGGGGTAGGCGACTGCGATAGAGATAATGGTCTTGGCCGAAGCCAGACTCAGCTTGGGCTTGATTCGCTCCTCGATGTTCTTATGCTCAAATCCTGAATTTCGTCCCTCTTCTACAGCCAAGCGTAGCGACTTCTCCAGATAGTCAAAATCATCCGCTGTCGTAAAGCCAATCTTAGAAATCCCAATTTCTTTTGCTAAGTTAATAATTTCTTCTTTGATGTTCATCCTTACTATTATAACGGAAAAATGCCAACTTGGCGAATGATTGAGAAAGGCCTCCCCTCTAAAGATATACCAATATTTTATAAGACTTCCTAATCCTATAGCCTATATGATATAATGAAATGTGGAATTTTTTATAGAAAGTTCCGCAAAGTTTAGGGAATTTTTTTAATAAATGGGAGTTATAATATGAAAAAGAGATATTATGAGTTTTTGAATGTCCTTATTACGGATGATAGTCCAATCAGAAATTTGGATTTTTATAAAGCCGGTTTGATTGAGTTATTTTTTATCTCACTGGTATTTATCGTTTCGATTTTCTTGCGTGGTGAGATCCATGATCGGAGCATGATGGTCATGCAGTTTACGATTGGGCATATCGCTATCTTGTTGCTAGCCTTCTTGTTATTCCAAAAGTTTTTTGATACCAAAGTGCTACAGATCATTCCGACCAGCTCTTACCTATTTCTTCATTTTGAATTGCTTTTTTGGGGCTCCATCTTTTTTGGTGAGAACTACTTAGCATTTTTTATGATTTTTATCATACTTAGCTTGTCTTATCAGCTGATCAATTTGCTCTATCAGATGGTAATCGTCTCAAAATTGAGATATTTTGAACAGAAACAAAAGATCAACATTTTGCAGATTCATGCTATCGTCCTGTGCTGCCTGTCAGCAGGAGTAGCAGTCATCACTCGCCTGTTTATGCTGTCAGGACTCTATATGATTATTGCCTTGGTAGGCTTGAGCATCGCATTGACGCCCTTGTATCTACTGGGCTATGCACAAGTTTTCACAGGCTGGAGAAATCAAGTGCCTGAAAAATGGTAGAATTGAAGGGGGATTGGTCTGTCTAGTCTTGAATACGTTTGGTTTCCTCTAACACGTTGATTGAGAAGATTAGAGTAAATGCATTTTAATCAGTAAGGTAGAGAAATAATTTTCTCTGCCTTTATTTTTTCACAAATCTGAAAGCGCTTCATTGACAAAGTCAATCAGATAGTTTATAATATAATAACAGTATAGAAAATGGCAAGGAAGCCTGATTTGATCGCAATGAAGCGAGTGTTTCAGAATCAAAGGGTTTTTTCTCTGCCATTTTTTTGCGCACTATTATTTTTTTATGGAGGATTGTTTCTATGCGGACAAAAGGAATTGTGCTGCTTTGTGGTTTGGCTTTGCTTCTGGGAGCCTGTCAAGCGGGGAATAATAAGACGACGACTGAGTCATCCTCGGCTAAGACGGAGACAACAGATAAGGACAAGGCTAAGACTTTGGATAAGGGCGTCTGGGAAGACAAGCTTTACGCTCGTCTGACTAAGCTTATCAAGGAGAATGGGAACACCAGCTCTACCTACGATAAAAATAAAAAACCTTATGCCGTCTTTGACTGGGACAATACGACAGTCATTAATGACATCGGCGAAGCAACCTTTACCTATCAGATTGAAAATCTGGCCTTTAAGATGACGCCAGAAGAATTTGACCAAGCAGTGCGGACCAATATACCGAGCGACGATTTTGTTGAGGATTACCATAACAAAGATGGTGAGCCAGTGAATATTGACAAGATTGCGGCTGACTTGCTTTCTGACTACACAGCTATTTACAATAGCTATAAGGGAATGAAAGGGGACAAGTCTCTGGAAGAAGTCAAAAAGACTGATGAATACCAAGACTTTGCTGCTAAACTCCGCTATCTTTACGAAGCGATTGGTGACACCTTCAGCTCAGACATCAGCTATCCATGGGTGACCTACCTCTATTCAGGTATGACTTCTGAAGAAGTTCAAGCCCTATCTGAAAAGTCTATTGACCAGGCTCTTCAAGACAAGCTGACTTCTGAAACCTGGGAAAGTCCTGAAGGCTTGAAAGGTGAATCAGGCCAAATCAGTGTAACCTTCAAGCGGGGTGTTCGCTCAGTCAAGGAAATGCAAAATCTCTACAAGACTCTGATGGCTAACGGCATTGATGTCTATATCTGTTCAGCGTCTTATATTGATGTGATTATCCCTTATGCTAGCAATTCTAAGTATGGCTACAATATTCCTAAAGAAAATGTCACTGCTATGCGCCTGAAAAAGGATGATAAGGGTGTGATTCAGCCGGAATACGATACCAACTATGCTCAGACTCAAGGTGAGGGCAAGACAGAAACCATCAAGAAGCTGATTGCTGTCAATCATGACAATCAAGAACCAATCCTGATTGCCGGCGATAGTAATGGCGACTATGCTATGCTCAAGGACTTCCCTAAACTGCAAATGGGTATCATCTTCAATCTTCTGAGAGATCCTAGCAAGGGAATCGGTCTTTTGCAAACCAAGGCAATTGAAACTTATGGCCAAGAAGATGCCCTTTACTATCTGCAAGGCCGCGATGAAAATAAAGGTGTACTGCTCAACGGCAGGGAAACTATCAAACTAGATAGTAAGGAAGCCCAGCTCAGTAAATAGCGGGCAGTCCCCTGTCATAGAGAGGAATGGATGCAAGATATGAAAAAAATCATGTTTGTCGGTCCGGTCGGAGTGGGTAAGACCACTCTGACTCAGCGACTAAAGGGTTTGGAGCTGACCTACTATAAGACTCAGGCGGTTGAGTTTCATGATACCATCATTGATACTCCTGGAGAATTTCTCCAGCATCGTAGGTATTATAATGCCTTGAACGTGACGGGTGCAGATGCCGATGTGATTGGTCTCCTGGTAGCAGCTTCCAATCAGATGCAGACCTTTCCTCAGGGCTTTTCCTCCCTTTTCAATCAAGAAGTGATTGGCATTGTCACCAAGATCGATATGGCTGATAAGGAAGAACAGATTGAAAAAGCACGGCGGCAGCTGAAAGCGGCTGGAGCCAAGGAAATTTTTGAAATATCAGCGACGGAAAACGAAGGAATCGACCGTCTCCAGGCCTATTTGGAGGCAGAATAGGGACGAGAAGGCGAATATGGTATACTAGATTCTAACAAGGAAACGAGGAAGGAATGTCTATTTATGAAAGTAGAGCACGGGGGAAATGCGGCAGCTTTGGCTGAGGAATTTGGTTTTTCTCTAGAAGACTGTCTGGATTTCAGTGCCAATATCAATCCTTTGGGGATTTCTCAAAAGCTGAGGGCTTGTCTGACCGAGTCCATTGATTGGCTGGTTCATTATCCAGACATCAGCTACAGCCACTCCAGAGAGCTTTTGGCACATCATCATGGCCTAGAAAAGGACAATGTCCTGCTGGCAAATGGTGCAGTAGAAGTCTTTTATGAGCTGGCCCGCTTCCTGCGTCCAAAAACAGTCCTGACTCTGAGCCCTACTTTCATGGAATATGAAAAAGCCTTTTCGCAAGTGCAGGCCAAGGTGGAGCGCTTTAGCCTCCCTTCCCCATCCTATGAGTGGAATCTAGCTGACATGATGCCGGCCTTGGATTCACTGACTGCAGGAGACGCTGTACTCATCTGCAATCCTAATAATCCGACGGGTAGCTTGATTCGGCGTACTGAGTTAGAAAAGCTAGCTGAGGACCTGCAGGAGCGGCAAATCTTTTTGATACTGGATGAGGCTTTTATGGACTTTCTGGACGATGAGGAGGACTATAGCTTCGTCTCACGTCTGGCCACCTATCCAAATGCAGTAGTGGTGCGGTCTCTGACCAAGTTTTATGCTATTCCTGGTCTGAGATTGGGCTATGCTCTTAGCTGTCATCCGACTTGCTTTGATGAGATAGAGAGGAGCCGAGCTCCTTGGTCGGTCAATGCTATGGCTGATCGCGCCCTGCCTGTCCTTTTGGAAGATCAGGCCTATCAGGAAGCTACCAAGCAGTGGCTTCGACTAGAAAGAGATTTCCTTTTTCAAGGGCTGACTGAATTTTCACAGATTCGACCGGTCAAGCCTAGTGTCAACTATATCTTCTTTGAGTATCTAGGTCGGCAGGACTTGCGTCAGGAGCTTCGGCAGAGAAAGATTTTTATCCGTTCCTGTCAAAATTATCATGATCTGACAGACCGGCATTACCGCATAGCCATCCGCAGCCATCAGGAGAATGAACAGCTTTTGGCTTGTCTGACAGAGGTCTTGGCGAAAGAGGCTCCTTATGACTAAGGTAATCGTGTCCTGTCCAGGTTCCTGCGGTGAATTATTTCAAGGTTTAGTAGGAGAGCAGGAGGTCCTGCTCTCCTATGGGATTGAGAAGCGCAGTCGAGTGAGATTGGACGGGGCTTCGTCTCTCGCAAGGCAAGCCCAAGGTGAAAAGGTAAGGCGAGCTCTGGAGCTCCTGCCTGAGTCCAATGATTTCTCTTTTGTTCAGGAGTCAGACCTGCCTATCAGCAAGGGTTATTCTAGCAGCACAGCTGATATGATTAGCTGCCTGCAGGCAGCTGCTCTGGGACAAAAGCAGCCTCTAAAGGCGGCAGATTTGACGCGTCTCTGTGCCAAGATTGAGCCTACTGACTCGGTGGCTTTTGCGGACTGGACGGTCATTAATCCCCTGACTGGTCAAGTTGTCTGGCAGACAGACTGGCGACCGGAGCTCTATGTTTATATCTTGGAGCCTGTGGAGATGGTGACAACTCTTGACTTGGTTCGGATGAAGGACAGTCCTAGCTATCCGGCTGCGGAATCTCAAGACTTGCTTCCTCTCTTTCAGGAGGCTTGTCAGGAGAAAAGCTTGGAACAAATTGGCCATTTAGCGAGCTATAGTGCTTTGTTGAACAACCAACGGCTACCCAAGCCCTATCTGAAAGAATTACTGAATTTGGTAAAAGAACACCAGTGTTTAGGCCTCAATGTTGCACATAGTGGTACATTGGTTGGTTTGTTGCTGAGCAGGGAACAGCTAGAAGTCTTGCCTAAGCTAGAGGCTGAACTAGCTCGCTCAGCCAGTGGGGCTTATTATCAGACTCGGACTTTGAGCAGGATTATTTTTGAAGGGGTGCAGCCGGTCAGGGAGGAGATAGACTAGTTTGAAAGACTTAGAAAAAATTATTGAGCAGATTCTTCCGATAGATAAAGACAAGCTTCAAGAAGGCCAGTGCTATTGTGATCAGCTAGGAAAGCCGCCGGGCTCCTTGGGAAAGCTTGAGACCATCTATGCTCGCTTGTATGCCATGTTTTCTGGTCCCATTGATTTGGATAAGAAGATTGTTCTCGTCTATGTGGCAGATAATGGCATTGTGGCTGAAGGCGTTTCTGCCAACCCTCAAGAAACTACTTATACTGTTGCTCGCAATATTCTAGCAGGGAAATCAGGCTTGTGTGCTATTTCCAAACATGCAGGTTCAGACATCTGTCTGGTAGATATTGGCTGCAAGAAGGATATCTTTGAGGAGAATGGGGATAAGGTCTGTCATGGGACGCGCAATATGCTCGAGGAGCCAGCCATGACTCGTGAGCAGGCAATAGCGGCAGTTCTAGTCGGCTACAAGAAGACAGAGGCCTTGATTAAAGATGGATATCGTCTCTTTGGAACAGGAGAAATGGGGATTGGCAACACTACCACCTCGGCTGCTGTCATTGCGGCAGTTCTTGGTCTCAAAGCAGAGGACGTCACAGGCTATGGAGCTGGTCTGACTCAGGATATGAAGGCTCATAAAACAGCCATTATCCAGCGGTGTTTGGAGCGTCACACTCCTTATGGAGATATTCTTGATCTGACCTCTAAGCTTGGTGGGCTAGATATGCTGGCTATGGCAGGCACTCATCTTGCCTGTGCCCGCTATCAGCTGCCTTGTGTAGTGGATGGTCTTATCTCTCTGACGGGGCTTTTGATTGCCCATCAGCTGACCCCTCATGTCTTGGACTATACCTTTGCTTCCCATGCTTCGACGGAGCCTGCTTACAGACTGGTCAGTGACTTTCTAGGACTGGATCCCATGCTTTTGCTGGACATGAGACTGGGTGAAGGCACAGGCTGTCCTTTGGCTTTCTTTCTGCTGGAAAATGCTGTTTATACCATGGAACACATGCCAACCTTTGCTGAAGGCAGCTTGAAAGAAGAAGATTATATTGATATTCGCAAAAATGTGACTTAAAGGAGGAAAAATATGCAACTCTATACAAAAACAGGTGACAAGGGCTTGACCAAGCTAGTTGGCGGCCAAAGTGTCGCTAAGGATGCGGAACGAGTTAATGCTTACGGAACCATTGATGAGCTGAACTCTTGGATTGGTTATACGATTACCAAGTTGGACAAGGATGATAAGCTGAGAGATGAGCTGCTCCAGCTGCAGCATTATCTCTTTGACTGTGGTTCAGACCTCTCTACTCCTCAGGGAGTTTACCCTTATAAGGTCGATCAGCAGCTGATTGACTGGATTGAGGAGAGGATTGATACTTACGCAGAAATTCCACCAGCTTTGGAAAGGTTTATCCTGCCGGGCGGTGACGAGATTGCTTCCATGATTCATGTAGCTCGAACCATTGCAAGACGGGCAGAGCGTCACATCGTAGGAACGATGTGGACTACAGAAATTAACAATAATGTCCTGATTTTTGTCAACCGTTTGTCAGATTACTTCTTTGCCTTAGCTCGAGTAATCAACTTTACCAAACATCAAGAAGACGTGGCCTATGAAAGAGGTGCCAAGGTCTTCCACAATATCACCAAGGCGGATGTTGAGCGTTGGGCTAGCAAGCGCCAGTGATAAAAGAATAGAAAAAGTTCTGTCTTTCCAAATTGACTTTTACCAAGTCTTGGAAGGACAGAACTTATTTTGATCTTCTAAAAAAAGAAAGCCGCCTATACATCATTGTATCTTTATGCTAAGCGTCGTTGATTAGCACTAGCTTTCCAATTATTGACTCTGCTCCTTTGCAGAAAGACAAGTGAAACCTCATCTTTAGAAAATTAACGTACTTAAACGTAGAGTCAATAATGGAAACTAAGCTAAAACGTTTGTTCCAAACTGACATCACTACCTTACATCGAGGCATGAAATCTACTAAAATTTAAGAATAAAGACCTGACTTAAAGCTGAAAAGCTTATCACAGTGGCGGGACCGCGCTGGATTTACACCAGACTTCCATATCCTTAAAAGTACTAAAATCAATTTCCTAGTAACTAGATTGTAACACCTTTCACAGGTAATTACAAGGAAAACGAATCAAATTTTAATAAAAATTTAATCCTTCAAACAAGCTTGTTTTTGAAAAGAGAAGCGGCACTAAAAATTTCTTATATTAATGACTTTTTCATTGCCATGAAAGCGCTTTTGTGTTATAATTCAATATAGTACAAAGGGGTACTGATGATAAATAAGCAATGAAGCTATATGAAAATGCTGTGACGTGTGTAGGGGAGCAGTCTTATTTTCATATAGTTTCTTTTTGTTTAAAAATAGATACAACAGAAAGGAGAAAAGATGTATAAGATTTCCTATAAGACTGAATTGCATGTGGGCAAGGGCGCTCTGCAGCAATTAAGCCATTATAAAAACGAGCATATTTTAGTCGTTGCGGATCCTTTTTTGAAGACATCTGGCACGCTGGATACTATTTTAGCCAACTTTGATGACAGCAATGATATTGTTGTTTTCACAGATATTGTGCCTGATCCGCCAATCGAAACAGTTGTGGCTGGTATCAAGAGTGCAGGAGACAAGCCAATCAGCATTGTGCTTTCTATTGGCGGAGGCTCTGCCATTGATGCTTCCAAGGCTATGTATTATTTTGCCAAGAAGCAGGGTGCCTTCTCAGAGGCTATTCTCATCGCCATTCCTACAACAAGCGGAACTGGATCTGAAGTGACTGACTTTTCTGTTATCACAGATGCAGACAAAGGCACCAAGTATCCGTTGGTGACCAGTGAAATTCTGCCAGATGTTGCTATCTTGGATGCGGATTTGGTTATGTCTCTTCCTAGCAACATCACAGCAGATACAGGAATGGATGTGCTGACTCATGCTATTGAAGCCTATGTATCCACTGAGGCGACCGACTTCTCCGATGCCTTGGCTGAAAAGGCAATTAAGCTAGTCTTTGAATATCTGCCTAAAGCCTACAAAAATGGTCAGGATGTAGAAGCGCGTGAAAAGATGCACGCAGCATCCACTCTGGCAGGTATGGCCTTCAATACTGCTTACTTGGGTATTAACCACAGTCTGGCTCATGCGGCAGGTGCTAAGTTCCATGTTCCCCATGGTCGTTTAAACAGTATTTTAATGCCCCATGTCATTCAGTATAATGCTGGTATCGATCTCAATAATAGAAGCCGGCAGGCAGTAGACAAGACTGTAGCCAGCCGCTATCAGGATATTGCTAAACTACTGGGATGCAGTGCTTCAAGCCCTGTGTCAGGAGTAAGACAGCTAGTTGAAGCTATCAAGAAGCTCCAGAGAAAGCTGGAGATGCCAACTTCTCTGAGAGAATACGGTGTGAAAGCAGATGTCTTTGCTCAGTACAAGGTAGAAATTTCAGAAGCTGCCCTGCATGATGGCTGTACTCCGACTAATCCTCGTGTCCCTACGGCAGAAGAACTGCTTAAAGTATTAGAGAAAGCGTTTTAATCCTCTGAATTGCTGTTATGCCAAAATTATTGTATAATGATTAAGAGCATGCAGTACACTTCTGAACGTTTAAAATCATGAAGAAGGTTTACTAAATTGGAAGAAAAACAAAGAATGATACAGGAATACGTTCCTGGGAAACAAGTGACCTTGGCGCACCTTATCGCTAATCCTGATGAAGTCATTTTTGAAAAATTAGGATTGCAGGCAGAAATCAAGGATGCGATTGGAATCTTGACGATCACTCCGAGTGAAGCGGCTATCATTGCAGTTGATATTGCGACCAAGGCTGCAGATGTTCAAGTTGGTTTTGTGGATCGTTTCAGCGGCTCTGTCGTGATGACAGGTGACGTTTCTTCTGTTGAGGCAGCTCTCATTGCCGTTTTACAAGGTCTGGAAGAGATTTTGGGCTTCTCCAGTACTGTCGTAACACGGACATAAAAAATCAAACTGTCGAGGGGAAGTATGAAGGGCAGAATACTAATTGTTGATGATGATCCAATTGTAAGATTAGATATCCGAAATATATTAGAAGCAGCTGATTATGAAGTGGTGGCTGAGGCATCCGATGGCTTTGAGGCTATTGATTTGTGTCAGAAATATCGTTGTGACTTGGTCATGATGGACATCAAACTTCCGCTTCTGGATGGCCTGACAGCGGGTAAGAAGATACTCGAAGATGCTTTAGCTTACAGTGTGATTCTACTGTCAGCCTACAGTGATGAACACTATGTTCAAAAAGCTAAAACCAATGGGATTAGTGCTTACTTGGTTAAACCTTTGGATGCCAAGTCCTTGATTCCAATGGTAGAGGTCTGCATTGAGAAGGGCCGCCAGCTTCAGCAGATGTCCAATGAAATGGTCAAGCTGTCGAAAAAGATAGACGATCGGATTGTGATTGAAAAGGCCAAAGGCTTGTTGATGGCTCGTGATCATTTGTCAGAGCCAGAAGCTTTCAAACGCATTCGGACAATTAGTATGCAAAAGAGAGTGCCGATGATTGAGATTGCTAAATTGCTGGTGCTCCAAGATGATGTGTAATGATGTATAAAGATAAGATAAAGCAGCTTTGTCAGGAACAGACAAATTTGGATGAGGCTGATATCGAGCATCTTGTCCAACAGGCTGACGAATTATTGAAAAACTCAGCTTATGCCAATGAAGATGTCTTCATTGACGTAAAGAACATCTTTTCGGAACATGCCATTGTCATCTTTCACAAAAAACCGGAAAGCAAGCTCAGCTTGTACGAAAACTCGGTCGTAGGTGCTATGGCCTATCTGGAAAATGAGCCAGGTGTTATCCGGACCTTGGAGACGGGCGCTCCCTCGATTGGGCTTTCGGCCAGATCGCAGGAGGGCTTAGCCATCCATCAGACGGTCTTTCCGATAGTGAGAGAAGAGCGCGTCATTGGAACGCTGATTATCGAAAGAAATGCTCCACAGACTTTGCCGGACCACTTGTCTTTAGATAAAGAGGACGACGATTTTGAGTTACGGAGCAATCCTGAGATTACAGCTCAAGAGCAGTTTGTTTTATTTGATCATATTGACGAAGCTTGTCTGGTTTTTAATCGGCAAGGCTATCTCAAGTATTTCAATCAAGCAGCTGCCGACTCTTATCGCCATAAGCTAGGCTATATGGACCCGATTGAGGGAATGCACTATAGCAATCTGGTCTTAGACAGTCTGCCTTTTGAAGAAATACAGCAGCTGGGACCGCAAGCCCCTCAAGAAAAACCTCACCAAGTTGAGGTACATTATGGCACTTATTGCTTTTTGGTCAAGCGCTACCTGCTGGCTGAGAGTGAAAATATGGTCATGATCTGTAAGGATATTACAGACATCAAGGAAAAGGAAGCGCAGCTCTTAACCCATACAACTACCATTCGTGAAATGAACCATCGGGTAAAGAATCACTTGCAAACCGTTGTTTCCTTATTGCGACTACAAGCTCAGCAAAGTCCAGGAGCAGACACCAAAAAAGCTCTTAATGACAGTATGAATCGTGTGCTCTCCATAGCGGCAACTCACGAGCTCCTGTCTTCTCAGCAGGATGACAGCATTCAGATTGAGCATCTGCTGAAGAAAGTTATCGAAAATGTTCAGCGCTGTTTTTCCGGGCATAGGGAAATAGCCCTGACCTACAGCTTGGAACCGGAACTCTGTCTTGACAGCAGCCGGGCTACTTCACTGGCGCTAATCGTCAATGAATTATTGCAAAACAGCTATGAACATGCTTTTAAGGACAAAAAATATCCAGAAAAGCCGCAAATCCATTTGCAGGTTGGACTTAAAAATGATATAATAACTTTAAAAGCACTGGATAATGGTAGCGGTTACAATCAAGAGCATGCCTTTGAGAATCATCTGGGTTTACTCTTGGTGGAGCGCTTTGTCCAAGGAAAATTGTTTGGAACCTTGTCTATCCACTCAGACCATGAGGGGACGACAACGACTATTCGTTTTAAAAAATAAATACTACCAGACTAACAATGATGTCAGTCGAAAAAAGCAATGACGCTTGAAGAATGTAAATGAACTCTGTTTGTTTGCATTGCTTTGAGCGTCTTTTTTTGGAGGTTTTTAGTATGTCAGATAAAATTTTGAGTGTGGGGCTTGATATCGGGACAGCCACTACACAGCTGATCCTTTCAGAGCTTACCATCGAGAATATTGCTTCTGTGTTTACTATTCCTCGTGTCTATATTACAGATAAAAAAGTTCTTTATAAAAGTGAAATTATCTTCACACCAATTTCGGATCAACTTTTGATCGAGGTGGATAAGATCAAAAACTTTGTTCTGAATGAGTATGCGAAGGCAGGCATTCAGAAAAAAGATATTCAGATGGGAGCAGTCATCATTACTGGTGAGACGGCTCGCAAGGAAAATGCCAGTCAGGTGCTCCAAGCACTGAGTGGCTACGCTGGTGACTTTGTCGTTGCGACGGCTGGGCCAGACCTTGAGAGTATCATCGCTGGTAAAGGGGCCTGCAGCCATCAGTATTCTCAAGAGCATCATACATCAGTCGTCAATATTGATATTGGTGGGGGGACTTCCAATCTGGCGGTCTTCCGAGAAGGAGATGTGATTGATACAGGGTGTTTTGATATCGGAGGTCGGCTGATAAAGATGGATCCGCAGACCCAGCGGATTAGCTATATTGCTCCAAAACTGCAGACTATCATTGCAGAGCAGGGGCTTCAGCTGGCAGTTGGTGAAACGGTCCATCGGGCTGATTTGGATCGGCTGATTCAAGAAATGGTCTCCGTATTAGAACAGTCTGTAGGAATTGACAATCACAGTCCTTACTATGAGCTCCTACAGACCAACCACGGTCTCAAGTTGAACTATGATCTCCACTGCGTATCCTTTTCTGGTGGTGTAGCTGATGGAATATATTTGGAAACGACCTCGGCGGATGATTTCCGCTATGGGGATATCGGTATCCTGCTTGGCAGGGCGCTGAGAAAATCCAAGATTTTTGATCAAAAGAAAGTCATCCAGTCAGCTGAGACTATTCGGGCAACCGTTGTTGGAGCCGGCAGCCATACGACCGATGTCAGTGGCAGTACCATTACCTACATCTCTGATATCCTCCCTATTAAGAACATTCCAGTTCTCAAACTGGCAGCTTCTGATGAGCATGAGGATAAGGAGGGACTGCAGCAGATTATCAGGGACAAGGTAGCCTGGTTCACACTGGAAAATGAAGTCCAGCAGGTGGCTTTGGCAATCAATGGAGAAAAAAGCCCAAGCTTCGCCCGAGTTTTGGAATACGCAGAGGCTATTGTCAGCGGAATGAGCGAAAGTATTGAAAAGAAAATTCCGCTGCTAGTGGTAGTCAGAGAAGATATGGCCAAGGTTTTAGGTCAATGTCTCTTTGCTCAGTTGCCAAAGGATTATCCATTTGTCTGCATTGACTCAGTGGATGTTCAAAATGGCGACTATATCGATATTGGTAATCCAGTCATTGAAGGCTCGGTCTTACCGATTGTTGTGAAAACATTGGTGTTTAATTAAACTTTTATTTACACAAAGGAGGAAGTAATCCATGATTTTGAAAACAAAATTGTTTGGTCGGCTTTACGAATTTAAATCCGTAAAAGAAGTGCTGGCCAAAGCCAATGAGTACAAATCCGGAGATCAGCTAGCCGGAGTAGCAGCAGAATCTGCTGAAGAGCGTGTCGCTGCTAAGGTTGTACTAGCTCAGCTGAAACTGTCTGATTTGTTCAATAATCCAGTAGTGCCTTATGAAGAAGATGAGGTAACACGGATTATCATTGACGACGTCAATCTTCGTACTTACGAAAAGATTAAGAATTGGACAGTAGAAGAGCTGCGTGAATGGATCTTGGATAACAAGACTAAGAACGTGGACATTCAATGGCTGTCTCGTGGGTTGACTTCGGAAATGGTAGCGGCTGTTGCTAAGTTGATGACCAACTTGGACTTGATTGTGGCTGCTAATAAGATTGTCATTACCAAACATGCGAATACAACGATTGGTATGCCGGGAACATTCTCTTCTCGTCTTCAACCAAACCATACCACAGACGATCCAGACGGTATCATGGCTTCTACTATGGAAGGTTTTGCTTATGGATGTGGGGATGCTCTCTTAGGACTGAACCCAGTTGACGACTCAGTAGAAAGTGTTAAACGGGTCTTGCATAAGTTTAACGACTTCATCGAAGAGTACAAGATTCCAACTCAGCACTGTGTACTGGCTCACGTTACTACTCAGATTGAAGCCATGAATCAAGGTGCTCCGACAGGATTGGTCTTCCAGTCTATCGCTGGTTCTGAAAAAGGAAATGAAGCCTTTGGTTTTGATGCTAAAATCATTCAAGAAGCTTGGGATACAGCCCTGAAAGTAGGAACAGCTGCTGGACCGAATGTCATGTACTTTGAAACAGGTCAAGGTTCTGAACTTTCATCTGACGCTCACCATGGAGCAGACCAAGTGACTATGGAAGCTCGTTGTTATGGTTTCGCTAAACGCTTTGATCCATTCTTGGTAAATACCGTTGTTGGATTCATTGGACCTGAGTATCTCTACGATTCTAAGCAGGTTATCCGTGCTGGTTTGGAAGACCACTTCATGGGCAAACTGACTGGTATCTCAATGGGTTGTGATATCTGCTACACTAACCACATGAAGGCTGACCAAAACGATGCTGAAAATCTCTTGGTTCTTCTCGGAGCAGCTAATGTTAACTACATCATGGCGATTCCTCATGGTGACGATATCATGCTTAACTATCAAACAACTGGTTACCATGAAACAGCAACCATGCGTTCACTTCTCAACAAACGTCCAATCAAGGAATTTGAAGAGTGGATGGAAAAGATGGGCTTGATGGAAGATGGCCACCTGACAGAAATCGGCGGAGACGGCTCCATCTTTATGAGACAAAATTAGCAAGGAGGAAATCATTGTGGATGAATTGCAATTAAAAGAAATGATTCGCTCATTGTTAAATGAGATGGGCGGCGACTCAGCTGCTAAAGAAACAGCAGCGACTGACCAGAATAAAGTTGAAAAATCTGCAGTTTCTCTGCAGGAAGAAGTCAAACAAGACACTTCAGTGATAGAAGATGGCGTCATTCCAGATATAACGGAAGTAGATATCCAGGAACAGTTCTTGATTCCGAATGCCATCAATGAAGAAGCCTACCGGAAGATTAAGAAATTTACTCCGGCACGTCTGGGCTTGTGGCGGGCAGGTGATCGCTACAAGACACAAACTGTTCTGCGTTTCCGAGCAGACCATGCGGCAGCTCAGGATGCGGTCTTCTCCTATGTTTCAGATGACTTTATCAAGGAAATGGGCTTCATTCCTGTACAGACCAAGGCAGCAACTAAGGATGAGTACTTGACACGTCCAGATTTTGGCCGCATCTTCCCTGAAGATCAGCAGGCGATTATCAAAGAAAAATGCAAACCTAATGCCAAGGTTCAGATTGTCGTTGGCGATGGTCTTAGCTCATCAGCTATTGAGGCTAACGTCAAAGACTTTCTGCCAGCTCTGAAGCAAGGTCTGAAAATGTTCGGACTGGACTTTGGTGAAGTACTCTTTATCAAGCATGCTCGGGTTGCAGCTATGGACCAAATCGCAGAATTGACTGGAGCAGAAGTTATCTGTATGCTGGTCGGTGAGCGTCCAGGTCTAGTAACAGCTGAGTCCATGAGTGCTTACTTGGCCTACAAGCCAACAGTTGGTATGCCAGAAGCGAAACGGACCGTTGTTTCCAATATTCATAAAGGCGGAACACCAGCCGTTGAAGCTGGGGCCTATGTAGCAGAAATCATTAAGAAGATTCTTGATAATAAGAAATCAGGAATTGATTTGAAATAATAGGAGGTAGTGGCTTTGAAAAATGATCGATTAGGTGCAAGTGTATTAAGTGCCCTTCTGATTTCGAACGTGGATGCAGGTTTGGCAGCTTCTTTGGAGCTTAAACCACATCACAGAAGCCTGGGAATTATCACTTCTGACTGTGATGATGTCACTTATGTAGCCTTGGATGAAGCAACCAAGGCAGCAGATGTCGAAGTAGTCTATGCTCGCAGTATGTACGCTGGTGCAGGCAACGCTTCAACTAAGCTGGCTGGTGAAGTCATCGGTATCTTGGCTGGTCCAAACCCAGAAGAAGTTCGCAGCGGTCTGGATGTAGCAGTCTATGAAATCGAAAATGGGGCTAGCTTCTACAGTGCCAATGATGATGACAGCATTCCTTATTTTGCTCATTGTATCTCTCGTGCAGGTTCTTACCTGTCAGAGGGAGCTAATGCAGAAGAAGGAACAGCGATTGCTTACTTGATTGCTCCACCGGGTGAAGCTATGGTGGCACTGGATGCGGCTTTGAAAGCGGCAGATGTGCAAGTTGGAGCCTTCTATGGACCACCGAGCGAAACCAACTTTGCCGGCGGCCTTCTGGTCGGATCACAGTCAGCATGCCGAGCTGCCTGCGACGCATTTGCGAATGCAGTCATCGCAGTAGCAAATGATCCTAAAAGTTATTGATTAGGAGTTGATTAAATGGCAGATAGAGCACTAGGTTTAATTGAAGTAAAAGGTTATCTAGGTGCTGTAGTTGCGGCAGATGCGGCTTTGAAGGCTGCCAATGTATCATTGCTTAATATTGAAACGGTCAAAGCTGGTTTGAACACAGTTCAATTAATAGGCGATGTCAGTGCAGTCCGCTCAGCGGTTGATGCGGCAGTTGAGTTGGTACAGGATAAACCTTACTATCTGGCCAGCCATGTAATTTCTAGGTTGGATAACCAGACAGACATTCTCTTTGTACCAAAGAGAAATAGTAAAACAGCTAAAAAAGAGATTGCTTCTACGGCGGAAACAATCCCTTCAGAAAAAATCGAAGAAAAGCCTCAGCCTGTAAAGGAAACTAAGGCTGAACCAGCAAAGAAGCTTGAAGGAGAGACAAGGAGCTACACCAGAGAAGAACTGGAAAAACTAAAAGTCGTCGAACTACGCAGCCTTGCCTATCATCAAGAAGGTATCCGTCTCAGCAAGAAAGAAATAAAATTTGCCAACAAGAAACTTCTCGTTGAGACTTTGATGGAAACAATAGGAGAGGAGTAATTGCGGATGTTTTTAGAAGATAAAGATTTGGTATCGATTCAGGAAGTAAGGAATTTGATTCGGGATGCAAAGAAAGCCCAACAAGAACTTGCTAAAATGAGCCAAGAGCAAATTGATACCATTGTAAAAGTAGTAGCGAAAGCTTGTTATGATGAGCGTGAACGCCTAGCAAAAATGGCGGCTCAGGAAACTGGCTTTGGCCGCTGGGAAGACAAGGTATTGAAAAATGCTCTTGCTTCCAAAGGTATTCTTGAAGAAATTAAGGATATGAAAACTGTTGGGGTTCTCCGCGAAGACAAGGAAAAGAAAGTCTTGGAAGTTGGGGTTCCAGTCGGCGTCATCGCTGGCTTGATTCCATCAACCAACCCGACATCAACAGTTATGTATAAGGCTTTGATCGCTTTGAAGGCAGGAAACAGTATCGTCTTCTCTCCTCACCCAAATGCTCTTAAGAGTATTGAGGAAACAGTGGAAATCATCAAGAAAGCTGCTAAATCAGCTGGCTGTCCGGATGGAGCCATCAGTGCGATTCATCGGGTATCCATCGCAGCTACCAATGAGTTGATGCGACACAAGGATACAAATCTCATTTTGGCGACTGGCGGAAATGCCATGGTCAAAGCAGCATACTCATCTGGTACACCAGCAATCGGTGTAGGTCCTGGTAATGGTCCAGCCTTCATCGAAAGAACAGCAGATGTGCCAAAAGCAGTTCGTCAGATTTTGGATTCTAAAACCTTTGACAATGGTGTGATTTGTGCATCTGAGCAATCTATCATCGTCGAAGAAGATATGAAGGAAAAGGTTGTAGCAGAGTTCAAGAAACAAGGTGCTTACTTTGTTCCAGCAGAAGACGCTAAGAAACTGGGTGCCTTCATTATCCAGCCGAGTGGTGCGATGAATCCGAAGATGGTTGGTAAAACACCGCAAGTGATTGCGGAGTTAGCTGGTATTTCAGTTCCAGCAGATGCTCGGGTCTTGATTGCAGAAGAAACAGGCGTCGGCAAGCAGTATCCATATTCTATGGAAAAACTGGCTCCAGTCTTAGGCTTCTACACTGTCAAGGACTGGTTGGAAGCTTGTGAGCTGAGCATTAAGATTTTGCATCACGAAGGTGCAGGCCACACTCTTGCTATTCACAGTCAAAACGAAGAAATTATTCGTGAATTTGCACTGAAAAAACCAGTATCTCGTCTGCTGATCAATACGCCAGCAGCTCTGGGTGGTGTCGGTGCAACGACTGGTCTCTTCCCAGCCTTTACTTTGGGTTGTGGAGCTGTGGGTGGCAGCGCGACATCTGATAATGTCAGCCCGCTCAATCTCTTCAATATCCGTCGTGTAGCTTACGGAACAGCTGAACTGTCAGACCTGCGACAAGCAGAAAATATGGCAGTGGAAGAACCAAAAGCAGTAGCAGTTGACGGATCAAACGAAGAAGAACTGGTAACCTTGTTGGTTCAACGCGTATTGGAAAAACTAAAATAGTCAATATTAAACATTAAAATTGGAGGATACAATCATGGCAATCACAAATGCATTAGGAATGGTAGAAACAAAAGGACTCGTCGGCGCAATCGAAGCAGCTGATGCAATGGTTAAAGCTGCTAACGTAACTTTGATTGGTAAAGAACAAGTCGGTGCTGGATTGGTAACTGTAATGGTTCGTGGTGATGTCGGCGCAGTCAAAGCAGCGACAGATGCTGGAGCAGCTGCAGCTGAAAACGTTGGTGAATTGATTTCAGTTCACGTAATCCCACGTCCACACGCAGAAGTAGAAGTAATCTTGCCTCATCAAGAATAAGATTACAGACTTTCATATAAATCTAAAAACAAGAAAATAATCGGAGGAAATAAACATGGCAAACGCAAATGCATTAGGAATGGTAGAAACAAAAGGACTCGTCGGCGCAATCGAAGCAGCTGATGCAATGGTCAAAGCCGCTAACGTAACTTTGATTGGTAAAGAACAAGTCGGCGCTGGATTGGTAACAGTTTTAGTTCGTGGTGATGTAGGCGCAGTCAAAGCAGCGACAGATGCTGGAGCAGCTGCAGCTGAAAACGTTGGTGAATTGATTTCAGTTCACGTAATTCCACGTCCACATGCTGAAGTGGAAGTTATTCTGCCCAAATAATCTGGGACAGATAAATATTTGCTGAAAGAGCCTGTATTGTAGCGTTTAGGCCTGATACAGGCCCCTGAGGCAAATAGAATACTCAGTGAAAATGAAGCTTATGGGCAGTAGCTCTATACTTAAAAGGAAATATTGGTTTTCGAAGAGTATCAGATTGATTTTCACAGAGTATCAACGGAGTAGAAGGATGTGAATACATGTCAGTTTTTACAGAAGCTAAGATTAGAAAGCTTTATAGAGAATCCGTTCTCGCTGATAACGGTGTCTTTGAATTAAACAAAGATGAAAAACTGACGCCAGCAGCCAGAGGTTTTCTCAATGATCACCATATTCGAATCATTTCTTCAGGTCAGACCAAAGGGAAAACAGACTCAGCTGCTGATGCTATCAGGGTGCCGATTACAAACCTTGAGGACTCTGCTGTGTATCCACGACTATTTAGACTGACTAAACTTTATACTTGCTTTTTGAAGAACCAGAGAGATTTGCATCAGGCTTTTCAGGATGAAAAGTGTGAGCAAGTTGGCCAACTATTGAATATAGTAGAACAAATCGTTGGCCAGCATATTCTGGATGATATTTCTGATTACCAGACAGACATGCCTAGCAATGCAGAATTGCAGGCCATTCGGGTCAGTCGACAGCTCGATCAAGAAACGGTTATGATGAGTTATCAGGAGCCGACTTGGCAGCTGAATTGCTATGAAACATATATCGAAACGACCCTCCTGCGCAAAGAATTGGAGCAGGCTGCTGATGGTGACAGAGATCAATTTGCTTGTAAGGTTTCTCAATTATTAAAATCAATTGAAGTCTTGCTCTGGTTGATAGCAAGCTAATAACAAGAGAAAGAAGAACAGCAATGACTTTAGAAAATTTGGTAAATAAAGTAATTGATAAAGTTCAGGAAGAATTGCAGGGGTCATTTGAGGTAGAGGCGAGCGGACGTCATGTCCATTTGAGTCAGGAAGATTTGGAAGCCTTGTTTGGTCCCAACTATCAATTAACAAAAGCAAAAGACCTATCACAGCCAGGCCAGTTCGCTAGTCAAGAAAGGCTGACAGTTGTCGGTCCAAAAGGCGCTTTTCACAATGTGGTTATTCTGGGACCTGTTCGCAAACATTCTCAGGTAGAAGTTTCCCTGACCGATTGTTTGCAGCTGGGCACCAAGGCTCCCATTCGCGAAAGTGGTGATATCGAAGGAACACCGGGTGTCATCTTGGCTCATGGGGACAAGGCAGTTTGTCTGGATAAGGGCCTGATTGTAGCTAAGCGTCATGTTCATATGACACCGGAAGATGCCGAACGTCTGAATGTAAAAAATCACGAGATTGTACAAGTCAGAGTAGAAGGTGCTCGTCCGCTGATTTTTGATGATGTGGTCATCCGTGTTAGTCCCAAGTTTGCGACCTATATGCATATTGACTACGATGAAGCCAATGCTTGTGGTTTCAAAAAAGGAACACGCGGACGGATTATTAAAAAATAAGTCCTATGAGCAAATAAAAGGTAGGTAAAGAATGGAAAATCTAGATCATTTAGTAGATTTGATTACAGACCGCCTGATGGAAAAGTTGAAGAAAAAGCCTCAGGAACCCTCAGTATATGTCATTGGAGGCGATAAGATTCCTGACTTATTAGAAGGGGAAGGCTTTCAAGTCGTAAAAGATTCTTGCACAGCAGAGATTGTTGTTGTTGAGACACTTGGCTTTGATGCTTTTCTGAGACTCTCATCCCTTTGCCCTTTAGCGGTAGAGGAAGCAGTCATTTTAAAGAGTCTTTTGAAAGGCAAAAAAGTCCTAGTGTCAGACAGCGCCTTTGCTATTCAGCAGTACAAGCAATCTTCTAAAGTGCACTTGTATCAGGAACTGCAGGGACAGCGCGAAAAGCTGATCCGCTACGGTCTGCAATTTTATAAAGAAGGCCAACTCTTAGCACTCCTAGAAAGCAATCATGCTGAAGAGCCTCGTCCGGCTGAAAAGCGGGCGGTGACAGAAGAAGTCAGCCAGAAGGCTAAGGCTCCGATTAAGACGGTTTTGCTGACAGAGAAAAAGCTGAGAGAAATGGGCTTACCTGAAAATGGAAGCTTTAAAATAGAAAAAGGAATGATTGTGACAGCCTTGGCGAGAGATTATCTAAAACGTCAAAAAATAGAAATCATAGAATAAAGGAGTGGGTAGAGATGTTTGTTGGTAAAGTAAAAGGAAGCCTTTGGGCGACTAGAAAAGACGAAAATTTAAATGGTTTGAAATTTTTAGTGGTCGAACGGCAGCTAAATGAACATCAAAGTGACCCAGCTCTGCTTATTGTGGCCGACTGCATCGGTGCAGGCGAAGGAGACCAAGTAATGGTAACCACTGGCAGTTCTGCCCGTATGAGCCTGAATAAGGTAAATATACCTGTGGATATGGTTGTTGTGGCTATCATTGACAAGGTTGACTATCACAGTGATGAAGAATATTAGAAACTAAGGTAATGTTATGAGTATCAATGAAATTATCATTTATATCATGGTTCTATTCATGCTGATCGGTGCAGTGGATAAATGTATCGGTGGCAAACTAGGACTAAGTGAAAAATTTGAAGAAGGTATCATGGCTATGGGAGCTTTGGCTCTGTCTATGGCTGGGATTATGGTAATCGCTCCCCTCTTGGCGGATGTCTTGAAACCGATTGTCGTGCCTTTGTATGGCTTGGTGGGTGCTGACCCGTCTATCTTTGCGACAACCTTCATTGCCAATGATATGGGAGGAGCTCCTCTGGCTCTCAGTCTGGCTCAGGATCCAGCGGTAGGAAATTTTGCTGCCTTTGTACTGGGCTCTATGATGGGGCCAACCATCGTCTTTACAATTCCAGTTGCCTTGGGTATTATCGAAAAAGATGACCGTCCGCTTTTGGCTCGCGGAATCTTATACGGTTTGGTAACTGTTCCGATTGGCTGTCTCCTCGGAGGACTTTTCGTACCAGGTCTGCCTTTTGGAACCTTGATTGTCAATCTTATTCCGATTATCATTGTATCTGCTCTGATTTTCGTAGGATTGCTTTTGGCACCTAATGCCATGATCAAAGGTTTTGAAGTGTTTGGTCAGATTATTGTTATCTTGGCAACGCTTGGTTTGGCCTTTGGTGCAGCTCAGCTCCTGACTGGTAATGAGTGGCTCATCAGCATCTATCCAAAAGGTGCTGATACACTGAAGGAAGCCTTTGAAGTTGTCGGAACGATTGCCGTAACCCTGGCTGGAGCCTTTGGTCTGGTAGCTGTCTTTACCAAGGTAGCCAACAAACCGCTTTCTGCTATCGGAAAATCCCTAGGAATGAACGAAGTTGGTGCAGCTGGTTTGGTAGCTTCTCTGGCTAATAACATTGCCATGTTCCAGATGATGAAGGATATGGACAAACGCGGTAAGATTATCAACGTAGCCTTTGCTGTATCTGCTTCCTTTGTTATCGGAGATCACCTAGGCTTCACAGCCGGTCAAAAACCGGAAATGATTGTGCCGATGATGATTGGTAAATTTGTCGGCGGTATCACAGCGGTATTACTGGCTTTCTTCTTAACGAAGAAGGAAGCTTAGACTTGGAGGTATGAAGTATGGCAGATATTAATCGTTCTGACCTAGAAACATTGGTTCGTAAGATTTTATTGGAAGAATTAGCCACTAAAGATGGTGGGAAAAAAGTCAGCAAGGCAGGCGTAGCTTCTATCGCCCTGCCTGGTCTGGATGTTCGTCCAGAAGATCGCTTGGATACAGGTGATGCGAGCCATCAAGTTTATACACGAGACTTGCTGACCTTAGACGAAAGCCCAAGATTGGGCTTGGGTCTGATGACCATGGAAAAGACAACTTTCCCATGGCATCTGGACTATGATGAAGTGGACTATGTTATTGAAGGGCGTCTTGATATTATCGTTGGTGACGAAGTCATGACAGCTGGCCCGGGCGAAGTACTCTTTATCCCTAAAGGCAGCGACATTCAGTTCTCTGTCAGAGATAAGGCCCGCTTTATCTATGTGACCTATCCGGCTGACTGGCAAGGCTAGTTTGTCGGAGATTTGAATTATCGGATTTACTAGAATGGCAGGACAGCGGCCTGCTGTCCTGCCATTTTGTAATGATGGAAAATAAAAAAACAGATAAAAGATGAGCAACCCTGCGAAAAGTTTATCATCTGCTATCTGTCTCTGCGATTGTTATTTCTGAAGGGAAAGGCCTGTCAAGTATATTTCTTGTAGGCTTAGCTTGGCATTCCTAAAAAAGTTGGTTAGGCTCTTTTTGAGAATGCGGAAAAATCTTCCTTTTTAAAAAACAACCATATTCATTCTAACAGAAAACCTTAGAATAATCTATTCTTTTGACCCAAAAAAAGTAAAAAAAAGAATCAGAAAGAGACATATAGCTATGGTGCTCCTCTTATCTGATTTCCTTATTCCCTAAAATTGTAAGCGCTTCAAAATATATGTCAGCGAAAGGAGCTGTCTTATGGAAAACAAATGCAATATTACAGAATTTGTCGGTGTTAATCCGATAGGCGATACAATTGGACTTGTCATTGCCAATGTGGACCAGCAGGTGCTGGATGCTATGAAGCTAGAAAAGAGCTATCGCTCAATTGGTGTAGTCGGTGCTCGTACCGGTGCAGGTCCTCATATCATGGCCGCAGATGAAGCGGTCAAAGCAACCAATACAGAAATAGTTAAAATCGAACTGCCTCGTGATACTAAGGGTGGTGCTGGGCACGGAAGTTTGATTATCTTCGGTGGTGAAGATGTATCAGATGTCAGACGAGCTGTGGAAGTAACCTTGAAGGAAGTGGATCGAACCTTCGGTGATGTTTATGCTAATGATGCAGGGCATATTGAACTCCAGTATACTGCGCGTGCTAGCTATGCTTGTCAGACTGCCTTTGGTGCTGAATACGGTCGTGCCTTTGGCTTGATTGTCGGAGCACCTGCAGCCATTGGTGTTGTTATGGCGGATACAGCTGTTAAGGCTGCAAACGTTACTGTTGTCGGCTATGCTTCTCCAGGAAATGGTGGCACCAGCCACTCAAACGAAGCTATCCTCTTTATCAGTGGGGATTCTGGAGCAGTTAGACAATCAGTTATCTCAGCGCGTGAAGTTGGACTGGCACTTTTAGGCAGTATGGGTGACGAGCCAACCAACTCACAGCCATCTTACATTTAAGAGTGAGAGGGAGGAAACGGTATGAGATCCAAACGTTTTGAAGTATTGAGCGAACGCCCTATCAACCAAGATGGATTTGTAAAAGAATGGGTTGAAGAAGGTTTGATAGCTATGGAAAGCCCCAATGACCCTAAACCCAGTATCAAAATTCAAAATGGGAAAGTGGTTGAGTTAGACGGCAAACCAAAAGAAGAATTTGACCTGATTGACCAGTTCATTGCCAACTACGGTATTGACTTGAGCCGGGCTGAAGAAGTTATTCAGATGGACTCACGAGAGATTGCCAATAAAATATTGACACCGAATGTGCCTCGGACAGAAATCATCAAGCTGACCAAGGCCATGACTCCGGCTAAAATCATTGAAGTGGTCAATCAGATGAATGTCGTGGAAATCATGATGTGTCTGCAAAAGATGCGGACCCGTAAGCAAACAGCTACTCAAGCCCACGTTACCAATGTCAATGATAATCCAGTTCAGATTGCAGCAGATGCAGCTGAAGGGGCTCTGCGTGGTTTTGCAGAGCAGGAAACAACGGTTGCCGTAGTGCGTTATGCTCCTTTTAATGCCCTATCTCTGATGATTGGCTCACAAGTGGGCCGTCCTGGGGTACTGACTCAGTGCTCCTTGGAAGAAGCGACAGAACTAGAATTTGGTATGCGTGGTTTTACAGCCTATGCTGAGACCATCTCTGTTTATGGTACAGAAGATGTCTTTACCGATGGAGATGATACACCTTGGTCCAAGGCCTTTCTGGCTTCCGCCTATGCCTCTCGTGGACTCAAGATGCGCTTCACTTCCGGTACAGGGTCTGAAGTGCAGATGGGACAAGCCGAAGGCAAGTCCATGCTTTATCTGGAAGCTCGCTGTCTCTATGTCACGAAAGCGGCTGGAGTTCAAGGAACTCAGAATGGATCAGTTAGCTGTATTGGTATTCCTGCAGCTGTTCCAAGTGGTATTCGGGCAGTCGTTGCTGAAAACTTGATTGCCAGCATGCTGGACTTGGAATGTGCTTCATCAAACGACCAAACCTTTACTCACTCAGACTTACGTCGCTCTGTTCGGACTTTGATGCAGTTTGCGCCAGGTACAGACTTTATCAACTCTGGCTACTCTGCTACGCCAAACTATGACAATATGTTTGCTGGATCTAATTGGGATGCGGAAGACTTTGACGACTACAATGTCCTGCAACGTGACCTGCGGGTAGACGGCGGTCTTCGTCCTGTTCGTGAAGAGGAAGTTGTCAAGGTTCGGAACAAGGCAGCACGCGTTATGCAAGCTCTTTTCAAAGGCTTGGGCCTGCCGCCGATTACCGACGAAGAAGTCGAAGCAGCGACATATGCTCATGGCTCTAAAGATATGCCAGAGCGGGATAAGGTTGAAGATATCAAGGCCGCTCAGGGTATTCTGGAACGCGGAGTTCAAGGGGCTGATTTGATTAAAGCCTTGGCTAATAATGGTTTCCCAGAAGTTGCCAATGAGCTGCTCAATTTGTTCAAGCAACGTGTAGCAGGGGATTTCCTGCAAACATCTGCTATCTTTGATCGGGATTGGAATGTTATTTCAGCGGTGAATTCACCGAATGACTATGTTGGTGTCGGTACAGGCCATCGTCTGGTCGGCGAAGAATGGGAAAAAGTCAAAGACATTCCTAAAGCCATTGACCCGCGTGATGTATAGGAGGAGCTAAGATGACAGAGATAAATGAAACTTTACTGCGCTCCATTATTGCAGAAGTGATGAAAGAGATGAGCGCCAATACCAACGAAACAGCTGCTGAAACAAGCGAAAAACCTGTCACAAAGCCTGTGTCCAATGAAAAAGCTGTCATCCGTACAGTTGGTGTGGCTAAGCCTAGCCAGTCAACGGATGAAGTCGTTATTGCAGTTGGGCCTGCCTTTGGGGAACAGCAGGTGAAGACGATGGTGGACATTCCTCATACGGAAGTACTGCGTCAGCTGGTGGCTGGTATCGAAGAAGAAGGGCTCAAGGCTCGCATTGTCAAGGTCTATCGTTCTTCTGACGTTGCCTTTGTAGCAGTAGAAGGAGACCACTTGTCTGGTTCTGGCATTTCTATCGGTGTTCAGTCTAAGGGAACAACGGTTATTCACCAACGTGATTTGCCACCGCTCAGTAATCTGGAACTCTTCCCGCAGGCACCTTTGTTAACTCCTGAAACCTATCGTTTGATTGGTAAAAATGCTGCTAAGTATGCCAAGGGTGAAACACCAAATCCAGTGCCAACCCTTAACGACCAAATGGCTCGTCCTAAGTATCAGGCTTACTCAGCCTTGCTGCATATCAAGGAAACGAAACTGGTTAAAAGAGGAAAACCAGCTGATGAATGTCAGGTGATTTAATGCATATGATGTCTACAAGGAGAAATCAGAATGAGTGAATCAGTAGAAACATTAGTAAAACAAATATTAGCCGAGCTAAGCGATAGCGGCTCAGCTAGTCAAGGAGCAGCCAGTCGTCCGGTCAGTTCTGATGAAGCGACAGCGGCTGATTATCCTATTTCTAAAAAACACCCAGACTGGATAAAGGTTGGTCAGGATAAGAAATTCGAAGATATTACTCTGGAAAATATCTTGTCTGGCTATGTAAAAGCAGAGGATTTGCGGATTAAGCCGGAGATTTTGATCAAGCAAGGTGAAATTGCTAAGAATGCCGGCCGCGAAGCAATCCAGTATAACTTTTCTCGGGCTGCGGAACTGACCAAGGTTCCGGATGCGCGTGTGCTGGAAATCTACAATGCCCTGCGCCCTTACCGGTCTTCCAAACAGGAATTATTGGACATTGCCAATGAATTGGAAAACCAATATGGAGCTGTTATCTGTGCGGGCTTTGTCAGAGAAGCCGCTGAAAATTATGAGCGCCGCAAGAAGTTGAAAGGCGACAACTAATCCGGTTTTATCAAGGCTATTTTGGGTTGAAAAAAGATTGTTATCACTGCTTTTATAAATGCTACTCAAAATAGCCTAATCTTGGTGGAGGTGAAAATGTGAAACGAATCATTGGAGTAGACATAGGAAATTCTTCGACCGAGTCTGCCTTAGCTGAAGTGCAAGATGATGGAAGCATTCACTTTCTTGCCTCAGCCATTGCGGATACAACAGGTATCAAGGGGACCAAGGAAAATGTCCACGGGATTTATCAATCTCTGAGAAAATTGATGGAGCAAACACCGCTTGAGTTGAGACAAGTTGATTTGATTCGGATCAATGAAGCGACGCCTGTTATCGGCGATGTTGCCATGGAAACCATCACAGAGACGGTCATTACTGAGTCTACCATGATTGGTCATAATCCCCGTACTCCAGGCGGTCTGGGTCTGGGGATTGGACTGACAGTGGATATTCTTGATTTGGTTCATCATCCGATTGATGGGAAATACATTGTAGTAGTGCCGAAGGTCATTGATTTTGACTTGGTTGCCCAGCTGATCAATGCCTATCTAGCCAAGGGCTATCAGATTACCGCTGCCATTCTGCAGGCGGATGATGGGGTCCTGATCAACAACCGCATTAGCCAAAAGATTCCAATCGTGGATGAGATTCTCTTTATTGACAAGGTTCCTTTGGGCATGCAAGCTGCTGTTGAAGTGGTAGAGCAGGGGAAGGTGATTTCCCAATTATCCAATCCCTATGGCATTGCGACGGTCTTCGGCTTGAGCGCAGAAGAGACGAAAAGCATCGTTCCCATTGCCCGTGCCCTCATTGGCAACCGCTCGGCTGTCGTAATTAAGACACCAGCAGGTGATGTTCAGGCTAGGACGATTCCAGCAGGCAGTATCCAAATTATCGGTAAGGAGCATACCTTAAAGGTGGATATTTCCAAGGGTGCCGATGAGATTATGGAGAAAATCGTCTATGCTGGTGAGATTAGCAATGTTGTCGGAGAAGCGGGAACCAATGTTGGAGGCATGCTGGAGAAGGTGCGCCAAACCATGGCTGACTTGACCGAGAAAGAGCCTTCCGACATTTATATCCGTGACTTACTGGCCGTCAATACTTTTGCTCCGATTTCTGTGCGCGGTGGTGTGGCTGGAGAATTTTCTATGGAGCAGGCTGTCGGCATTGCCTCTATGGTAAATTCTGACAAGCTGCAAATGTCCATCATTGCCCAAGAAGTCGAACGAGAGCTGGGTATTACCGTAGAAATCGGTGGAGCAGAAGCTGAATCAGCTATCCTCGGGGCTCTGACTACACCAGGGACGGATCGCCCCTTAGCTATTTTGGACTTGGGAGCAGGCTCGACAGATGCTTCCATTATTGATAGCAGGGGTCAAATCTTAGCTGTCCATCTAGCCGGTGCCGGTGATATGGTAACCATGCTGATCAATTCGGAGTTAGGACTGGAAAATCATCATCTGGCAGAGGACATCAAACGATATCCTCTGGCTAAGGTAGAAAGTCTTTTCCATATCCGGCATGAAGACGGCACTGTTCAATTTTTTGATAAGCCGCTGTCTGGAGAGTTATTTGCCAGAGTTGTCATCGTTAAGGAAAATGATGAATTTGTTCCTATTGATGACGGAGACTATTCTATCGAGAAAATCAAACTTGTTCGGCAGTCTGCCAAGGAAAGAGTCTTTGTTACCAATGCAGTTCGGGCTCTCAAGCGTGTCAGTCCTACTCAGAATATTCGAGACATTCCTTTCGTTGTCATCGTAGGCGGCTCAGCTTTGGACTTTGAAATACCTCAGCTAGTGACCGAAGCTCTCTCTCAGCATGCCATTGTGGCTGGTCGAGGCAATGTGCGTGGCTTGGTGGGACCTCGAAATGCAGTAGCAACCGGACTGATTTTGACCTATGTCAGAGAGAAATGGGGGGCCGGCTATGGAATTAGCTTATACTAGAAAGCCTACCATTAGGCTGATAGCTACGGACAATGCTCCCGCGGATAAGGTGGCACAAATCGGCTACGGTATCGAAGAGGAAGGTATTCCTTTTAGTCTGGTCAGCCCAGATGAACTTAGTGATTCTGTATCACTAGCACATGTGGCTGCAACTCAATCCCAGCTGTTAGTAGGGATTGCCTGTGACGGGCGAGATGCAGTCCTCCATTATCGTAACCTGCCGCTTGAAAAATTTATCTATCGCATCAAAGATTATTCCGCTATACCGGACCACGTCTTGCGCCTATTTGGCTCAAATGCAGCGCGTTTGGTCAAGGGAGTCCCGTTTAAAAAATCTGACCTGTTAGAAGCATCTTTTTGACTTGTTCCGATCGATTCAAAAAGATGGCTGAGCTAACTACTGAAAAGAGGTGAAATGGATGGCTAGAGATAGAGAGAAAGACGAGCTCAGCAGTCCAGAACTATCAAGCTGGGAAGGAAACTCAGAATTGCAGGACAGCATTATTCAAAGAGTCCTTGCCAGATGCCAAACCTTACTGGATAAAGAGCCTGTTCTTTTCACAAATATCTATCAGGATGCCTGGGAATTGGTAACAAGGGCCAGACGCAAGGCTGAAGAGCTGGGACTAGCCGTCGTGATAACGGTGGTTGATCCAGCAGCACAAGTCGTGATGACCTATCGTATGGAAAACGCCTTGTTAGTGAGTAACGATATGGCTTATAAGAAAGCTTATACAGCTGTTGGCATGAGAATGCAGTCCAAGGATTTAGCACCTTTAACTCAGCCTGGCCAGTGGCTCTACCAGCTGGAAACGATGACTGACAATAAGGTCGTTAGTTTAGCAGGTGGTATTCCTATTTATTGCCAGTCAGAGATGATTGGCGGTATCGGCGTCAGCGGAGGAAGTTCTGAAGAAGACCAGTCCATCGCTGAGTACGCTGTAGGGCTGTAGAGAAGCAAGCTAATTAAATAATATCAGAGGAGAGAATACCGCTTGCAATCCATGCTTTGGAGCTAGGGATTTTCTCCTATTTTACGAGCATATTTCTCTTATGCTTTCTGAGAATCTATGTTGCGCTGTAGAAGCAATATAGAGGAGAGAGTATAAAGTATTTCGAAATGAAGGAGTATGGAGTATGGAAAAATATCTAGGTGAATTTTTAGGCACCATGGTTCTGATGGTTTTTGGGAATGGAATCGGAGCGTCTATCAGTCTTAATAAGAGTCTCGCAAAAGGTTTCTCTCCCAATTGGTTTACCGTTGTATTTGGCTGGGGCTTGGCAGTGACCTTGGGTGTCTATACGGCAGGATTTTACAATACTGGCGGTCACCTTAACCCAGCTGTCACTATTGCCTTTGCGGTGGGTGGCATCTTCCCTTGGGAGCAAGTGGTGGGCTATATCATCGCTCAGATTCTAGGGGCCTTTGTCGGAGCCGCTATTGTAGTGTTCTTCTATTATCCCCATTTCAAAGAAACCAAGGCAGAAGAAGGCAACTCAGTTGGCGTATTTGCTACTGGACCAGCCATCCAGAATCCAGCATTTAATCTGCTCAGCGAAATCGTTGCGACTTTCTTCTTCATCTTTGCACTTTTGATGATAACGCACGGCGAAATCACGCCTGGACTCACTCCACTCTTAGTTGGCTTCCTCATTATGGCGGTCGGCTTGTCTTTGGGTTCGACGACAGGTTTTGCCCTCAACCCAGCCCGGGACTTCGGTCCGCGCCTTGCTTATGCTCTTTTGCCAGTTCCGAATAAAGGAGATGCAAACTGGGCTTATGCTTGGGTGCCAATTGTAGGACCGACTATCGGTGCTGTCTTGGCTGTCTTAGCAGTCAATGCTATGTAATATATAAAATAGTAAATAAGCTAGCCGACCATTTGAAGCTAGCTTATTTATCTAACAAGCAGCAATGGAAAGTTTCAGTTTTCAAAAAAACGTTATTTAAAAAAATCACTGTTTTCATTGCTCAGGAGAAAAATATGTCTAAAAAAATTTTTGCGATTAATGCGGGCAGTTCGTCATTAAAATTTCAACTGCTCAGTATGCCTGATGAAAGTCTTTTGGTGAAAGGGATTTTTGAAAAAATTGGCTTAAAGGAAGGTATTTTTAAGATTGAATTTGAAGGTCAAAAAGAAAAGGAACTGCTGGCTATTCCTTCGCATCAATTTGCTGTGGATTACCTGCTGAACTTTCTTTTGGAGCGGAAGCTGATTGCTTCTCTGGACGAGATAGATGGAGTCGGTCATCGCGTAGCCCATGGCGGAGAATCCTTTGATGATTCTGCTTTGATAGACGAGCAAGTGCTATCCATCATTGAGAAACTGTCCTTCCTAGCTCCTAGCCATAACCCTGTCAACTTGGTAGGGATTCGAGCTTTCCAAAAGGCGCTGCCGGAGACAGGACAAGTGGTTGTGTTTGATACAGCCTTCCATCAAAGCCTTTCAGAAGCCTATTATCTCTATCCTCTTTCTTGGGATTACTATCATAAATACGGTTTGAGAAAGTATGGTTTCCATGGAACGAGTCACAAGTATATTGCTCAAAAGGTAAAGGAGATTTGGGAGCGGCAAGGAGAAGCTGCGGAGCATTTGAAGATTATCAACTGCCATTTGGGCAATGGTGCTAGTATTTGCGCCATTAAAAATGGTCAGTCTGTCAATACTTCGATGGGATTCACCCCCTTGGCTGGCCTGATGATGGGCTCCCGCTCCGGTGACATAGATCCCATGATTCTTCCTTTTCTGCTAGAACAGGAAAAATTATCAGCTCAGCAATTAAGCGATGTCCTCAATAAAGAATCAGGTCTGCTGGCTATCTCTCAGCTCAGCAATGATTTAAGAGATGTTCTGGAAGCTTGTGACAGAGGCGATGAAAAAGCTAGTCTAGCAGTCAATATGTTTGTCAACCGCATCGCTCAGACCATTGCAAGCTACATCACAGATTTAGATGGTCTGGATGCCTTGGTTTTTACTGCTGGAATCGGCGAGAATTCAGCAGTGATCCGCAGCTTGGTCGTTCAAAAGCTCAATTGTTTAGGACTTTCTTTAAATCAGGCAGCTAACGAGCAAGGACAGCTCTTTATCCAAAATTCTCAGTCGCAAGCTAAAATTCTCATTCTTCCAACCAACGAAGAATTGATGATTGCCCAAGATACCATGCGTTTGCTGGAATTTAAGTAGCCAAAAGAGTAGTAGAATGTTCAAGGAGTGCAGGAATAACTTTCTATATTAATAAGAAAAAACCAGTTTATCCTTGTGTTGTTTAGACTCGAAAAGACAGAGCAAGACCTCTGCCTTTTCTTTTTTAGCTTAGATATCTTGCCATCTTACAGTTCTGTAAGCACAGTCTGATGGAGCTTTTTTGCTTTTTTCATTCTTGAAAGATATAGGAAAACATGCTATAATGAAAAGAACATTCTAAAAATCAGAAAGATTATTATATAGTAAGGAAAAAAATGGCGAATATTTTAAAGACTATCATTGAAAATGATAAAGGTGAATTAAGAAAATTAGAAAAAATGGCTGACAAAGTCTTGGCTTATGAAGACGAAATGGCAGCTTTGTCTGATGAAGAACTTCAGGCAAAAACAGAAGAATTCAAGAAACGCTATGCTGATGGCGAAACTTTAGATCAGCTCTTATTTGAAGCTTTTGCGGTTGTCCGTGAAGGAGCTAAGCGAGTGTTGGGCCTTTTCCCTTATAAGGTTCAGGTTATGGGAGGAATCGTTCTCCATCATGGTGACGTTCCAGAGATGCGTACCGGTGAAGGAAAAACCTTGACTGCGACGATGCCAGTTTACTTAAATGCCCTTGCAGGCAAAGGAGTACACGTTGTCACAGTCAACGAATACCTGACTGAGCGTGACGCGACCGAAATGGGAGAACTCTACTCTTGGCTGGGCCTTTCTGTCGGTATCAATCTGGCTGCTAAGTCTCCATCTGAAAAGAAAGAAGCATATGCTTGCGACATTACCTATTCAACCAATGCTGAGATCGGCTTTGACTACCTGCGTGATAACATGGTAGTCCGCGCTGAAAACATGGTACAGCGCCCACTCAACTATGCCTTGGTCGATGAGGTGGACTCAATCCTGATTGACGAAGCTCGGACACCATTGATTGTATCCGGACCGGTTTCTTCAGATACCAACCAGCTTTATCATATGGCTGACCACTATGTCAAATCTCTGGATAAGGACGACTACATCATCGATGTTCAGTCTAAGACGATTGGTCTGTCTGACTCAGGGATTGATAAGGCAGAAAGCTACTTCAAGCTGGACAATCTCTACGATATTGAAAATGTTGCCCTGACTCATTTTATCGACAATGCTCTGCGAGCTAACTACATCATGCTCCTTGACATTGACTATGTGGTCAGTGAAGATCAGGAAATTCTGATTGTCGATCAGTTTACTGGTCGGACAATGGAAGGACGTCGTTACTCTGACGGTCTCCACCAAGCGATTGAAGCCAAAGAAGGTGTGCCGATTCAGGAAGAAACAAAGACTTCTGCTTCTATTACTTATCAGAACCTCTTCCGTATGTATAAGAAGCTGTCCGGCATGACAGGTACAGCTAAGACGGAGGAAGAAGAGTTCCGCGAAACATACAACATTCGTGTTATTCCGATTCCAACTAACCGTCCGGTAGCACGTATTGACCATTCTGACCTGCTCTACCCAAGTATTGATTCTAAGTTTAAGGCAGTTGTTCAGGATGTTAAAGAGCGTCATGAAAAAGGCCAGCCAGTTCTGGTCGGTACCGTTGCGGTTGAAACCAGTGATTATATTTCTAAGAAATTGGTGGAAGCTGGGGTTCCTCATGAAGTTCTTAATGCGAAAAACCACTATAAAGAAGCACAAATTATCATGAACGCCGGCCAACGTGGTGCGGTTACTATTGCGACCAATATGGCCGGACGGGGAACCGACATCAAGTTGGGTGAAGGTGTTCGCGAACTGGGCGGTCTCTGTGTTATTGGTACAGAGCGCCATGAAAGCCGCCGGATTGATAATCAGCTGCGCGGACGTTCAGGTCGTCAGGGTGACCCAGGTGAGTCACAGTTCTACCTGTCACTGGAAGATGAGCTTATGCGCCGCTTTGGATCAGAGCGCATTAAAGCCCTCTTGGATCGAATGAACCTTAGTGACGAAGATTCTGTTATCAAGTCTGGCATGCTGACCCGTCAGGTAGAGGCAGCTCAGAAGCGTGTCGAAGGAAATAACTACGATACGCGGAAACAAGTCTTGCAGTATGATGACGTGATGCGTGAGCAACGGGAAATTATCTATGCCGAGCGCCACGATGTCATTACTGCTGACCGTGACCTCAGTCCTGAAATCCAGGCTATGATTAAGCGGACTATCAACCGTATCGTTGATGGCAGCAGCCACTCTGATCAGGATGAAAAGATTGAAGCGATTTTAAACTTTGCTAAGTATAACTTGGTTTCAGAAGATTCTATTTCAGATAGCGATTTGGAAGGCAAATCTGACCAAGAAATCAAAGATTATCTGTTTGAACGTGCACTTGAAGTCTATGATAGTCAGATTGCTAAGCTGCGAGACGAAGAAGCAGTGCGTGAATTCCAGAAGGTCTTGATCCTGCGCGTGGTGGACAGCAAGTGGACTGACCATATCGACGCCCTTGACCAGCTGCGCAATGCTGTTGGACTGCGCGGTTATGCACAAAATAACCCAGTTGTCGAATATCAAGCAGAAAGCTTCCGTATGTTCAACGACATGATTGGCTCCATCGAGTTTGACGTGACTCGTTTGATGATGAAAGCGCAGATTCATGAGCAAGAGCGCCCTCGGACAGAGCGTGCTATCAGTACGACAGCTACCCGCAATATCTCTGCTAAGGCGCCAAATATGCCTGAGAATACAGACCTGTCTAACGTAAAGAGAAACGACCCTTGTCCATGTGGCTCTGGCAAGAAGTTCAAGAACTGTCACGGCCGTAAAAAGTAAGCATAAAAGAAGGAGAATAGATGACCTTTAAAGCAACCAGTCAACCCATTGATGTGGCAGAAGTTCGCCAACTTGCTAAGCTAGAAGGCGACATGCTAGCTCGCAAGGAAAAACGTGACCGAGAGTTAGAAGCAATTCTGCGTGGTCAGGATGACCGCATTCTCTTGGTCATTGGTCCCTGCTCTTCAGATAATGAAGAAGCGGTGCTGGAGTATGCCAAGCGTTTATCTGCTCTCCAAGAAGAAGTGAAAGACCGTATTTTCATGGTCATGCGTGTTTATACTGCCAAGCCTCGGACGAACGGAGATGGCTACAAAGGGCTTATTCATCAGCCTAATGCGACCGCCGCTCCAAGTCTGATTAACGGCATCAAGGCAGTCCGCAATCTGCACTATCGGGTTATTTCCGAGACAGGCATGACCACGGCTGATGAGATGCTCTATCCAGAAAATCTGCCTCTGGTAGATGATTTAATTTCTTACATGGCTGTAGGAGCTCGCTCGGTCGAAGACCAGCAGCACCGCTTTGTAGCTAGTGGAGCGGATCTTCCGACTGGCTTGAAAAATCCGACTTCTGGCAATCTCAATGTCATGTTTAACGGCATCTATGCAGCCCAGAACAAGCAGAGTTTCCTATTCGCGGGTAAGGAAGTCGAAACGTCTGGCAATCCTTTGGCGCATGCCATCTTGCGCGGTGCCCTCAATGAATACGGTAAGAATATTCCAAACTACTATTATGATAACTTGCTGGATACCATCGCCCAGTATGAGAAAATGGGCTTAGAAAATCCCTTTATCATCATTGACACCAATCATGATAACTCTGGTAAGCAGTATCTGGAGCAGGTTCGTATCGTTCGCCAGACTCTGATTAACCGGGACTGGAATGAAAAGATTAAGGCTACAGTACGTGGCTTTATGATCGAGTCTTATCTGGAAGACGGTCGTCAGGACGAACCAGAAGTCTTTGGCAAGTCCATTACTGATCCTTGTCTGGGCTGGGCAAATACAGAACAGCTGGTTCGTGAAATTTATGATACATTAGGAAAATAGTATGGCATTTATCGAAAAAGGTCAGAAGATTGACATTGAGCAGATTAAGTCCAGAACCAGACTGACTGGTCAGGCCTTGACTCATAAAAACAAGCGAGACCAAGAACTAGCTGAGATTCTTAGAGGAGAAGACGAGCGTATTCTCTTGGTGATTGGCCCTTGCTCATCGGACAATGAAGAGGCTGTGCTGGAGTATGCCCGCCGCTTGTCAGAGCTGCAGAAGAAGGTCGCAGATAAGATTTTTATCGTCATGCGGGTCTATACTGCTAAGCCGCGGACCAATGGGGATGGCTATAAGGGCTTGGTTCATCAACCGGATACTTCTAAAGCACCTAGCCTTATCAATGGTTTGCAGGCTGTTCGTCAGCTGCACTACCGTGTCATTACAGAGACTGGTCTGACGACGGCTGATGAGATGCTCTATCCGTCCAATCTTGTGCTGGTAGATGACTTGGTTAGCTATCATGCTGTGGGTGCCCGTTCAGTTGAAGATCAGGAGCACCGTTTTGTGGCGTCAGGTATTGACGCTCCAGTCGGCATGAAAAATCCAACTTCTGGCAATCTGGGTGTTATGTTTAACGCTGTCTATGCGGCACAAAATAAGCAGACTTTCCTTTTTCATGGCCAGGAAGTAGAAACATTTGGGAATCCTTTGGCTCACGTTATTCTGCGTGGGGCTACCAATGAATATGGTAAAAATATCCCAAATTTCTACTATGAGAATATGCTGGATGCCATTTCCTACTATGAAAAGATGGGCTTGGAGAATCCTTTCATCGTCATTGATACCAATCATGATAACTCTGGCAAGCAATATCTGGATCAGATTAGGATTGTGCGTCAGACCTTGCTTAATCGGGACTGGAATGAAAAAATCAAGCGGACAGTTCGTGGCTTCATGATTGAGTCTTATCTGGAAGACGGACGGCAAAATGAACCGGAAGTCTTTGGTAAATCCATTACTGACCCTTGCCTAGGCTGGGACAACACTGTTCAGCTCATTGAAGAAATTTATGACACTTTAGATAAATAAGGAAAATTGAAAGGGACAGTCTTGACCTGTAAAGAGGACTAACTGTCGGGTGAAGACGAACTCAGCTGGCGGCCCAGCTGAGTTTTGTCGCCTTTCCAGAGAATGATATGATAAAAGGACACGGAATTGACATAGAAGAGTTGGCTGCCATTGAGCGAGCCTATCTGAAAAATGCCCGCTTTGCAAAGAAGGTGCTGACCAAGGCGGAGCTTACTCGTTTTGAGGAGTTATCTGGCAAACGGAAAATCGAATTTCTGGCTGGCCGTTGGGCTGCCAAGGAGGCTTTTTCTAAAGCTTGGGGAACCGGTATCGGTAAGCTCAAGTTTCAAGACTTGGAGATTTTAAACGACCGTCAGGGAGCGCCTTATTTCAGCCGGTCACCTTTTACTGGCAAGGTTTGGATTTCGCTCAGCCACGCTGCTGGCCTGGTTACAGCCAGCGTTATTTTGGAGGAAGATGATGAAAGCTAGTCTGCATAGACCTAGCAAGGCAGTGATTGATTTAGCTGCTATTGCTTTTAATATTAGACAACTGAGTGCCCATCTGCCTCAGACGACAGAGAAGTGGGCTGTCGTTAAAGCCAATGCTTATGGCCACGGATCTATTGAGGTTTCTAGACACATTGAGCCGCTCGTAGATGGTTTTTGTGTGTCTAATATTGATGAAGCCTTGGAGCTGCGCTCAGCTGGCATTGGCAAAAAAATTCTGGTGCTAGGAGTATCAGATTTGGCTGTGCTTCCGCTGGCTAGAAATGAAAAGGTGTCTCTGACCGTAGCCAGTCTGGAGTGGCTGGATCTAGCTTTAGCTGAGGAAAAAGACTTAACAGGATTGAATTTTCATATTAAGATTGACTCTGGTATGGGGCGGATTGGATTTCGAGATAGTCAGGAAGCTCAGGAGGCAATCCATCGCTTGCAGGCTGCTGGGGCTGTCGCGGAGGGAATTTTTACCCACTTTGCAACGGCAGATGAAGCGGAGCACCATAAGTTTGAAGCCCAGCTGGCTCGTTTTCATCAGATCTTATCTGAGCTGGACAGTGTTCCCCCTCTCGTTCACGCTAGTAATTCCGCTACCTCTCTCTGGCACAGCGAGACCGTTCTAAATGCAGTTCGGCTGGGGGATATCATCTATGGTCTCAACCCTAGCGGAAGAGTCTTGGAACTTCCTTATGAATTCAAGCCTGCCTTGACTCTGGTCTCAGAATTGGTGCATGTCAAGGAAGTTGAGGCTGGAGCAGATGTTGGCTATGGAGCCACCTACACGAGCAAGTCTCAAGAGTGGATTGGTACCATTCCTTTGGGTTATGCGGATGGCTGGACACGGGATATGCAGGGCTTTGATGTCTTGATTGATGGTCAGCGTTGCCCAATTGTTGGCCGCGTTTCCATGGACCAAATTACAGTGCGCCTGCCTCAAGCTTATCCTCTTGGCACTCCGGTTGTGTTGATTGGAAATAGCGGAGCAGAGACCATTACTGCGACAGATGTAGCCGAAAAGCGCGGTACCATTAACTATGAAGTGGTTTGCTTGATTAGCGACCGTGTACCGAGGGTCTATAAAAACTAAGAAGATTAATGCAGGGAACCGCTTGTAGTATTTGATAATGTTCTAGCTTTGCCCCCCTGTCTGTGATTTTAGAACTGCAGCAGTATCAGAACTGAAAGAGGAATTATGAATTTACACCAACCTTTGACGGTTCTGCCTGGTGTAGGACCGAAATCAGCAGAAAAATTTGCCAAGCTGGGTTTAGAGACCTTGCAGGATTTGCTGCTTTATTTTCCTTTTCGTTATGAGGATTTTAAGAGTAAGAATGTCCTAGACTTGGAGGATGGAGAAAAGGCGGTTATTTCTGGTCAGGTCGTGACCCCAGCCAATGTCCAGTATTATGGCTACAAACGCAATCGCCTGCGCTTCACTATCAAGCAGGGAGAAGTCGCTCTGGCAGTTAATTTCTTTAACCAGCCTTATCTGGCGGACAAGATTGAAGTGGGAGCTAATATAGCCGTCTTTGGAAAGTGGGACAAAGCCAAGGCTAGTCTGACTGGAATGAAACTACTGGCTCAGATAGAGGACGACTTGCAACCTGTCTATCGGCTGGCTCAGGGAATTAGTCAGGCCAGTCTGGTCAAGCTGATTAAGACTGCCTTTGACCAAGGATTAGACTTGCTCTTAGAGGAAAATGTGCCCCAGTCCCTGCTGGAACGCTACCAGCTAGTGAGCAGAGTTGAGGCTGTGCGGGCTATGCATTTTCCAAAGGATTTGGCGGACTACAAGCAGGCTATTCGGCGGGTTAAATTTGAAGAACTCTTTTATTTCCAGATGCAGCTGCAGGTCTTAAAGAGAGAAACCAAGGCTGTCAGCAATGGATTAAAAATTGATTGGCAGTCGGATGCTGTGGCCGAGAAAAAGCAGAGCTTACCTTTTGAGCTGACTTCGGCTCAGGAGCGCAGTCTGACAGAGATTTTGCATGATTTGCGGTCGCCTGGGCACATGAATCGTCTGCTGCAGGGCGATGTAGGAAGCGGAAAAACAGTAGTCGCTGGTCTGGCTATGTATGCTGTTTATACAGCAGGCTTTCAGTCAGCTCTGATGGTTCCAACAGAAATTTTAGCTGAGCAGCATTTTGACAGCCTAGCTCAGCTATTTCCAGAATTGAAGCTGGCCCTGCTTACTGGGGGAATGAAAGCAGCTGAACGCCGGGAGACCTTGGCAGCGATTGAAAAGGGGCAGGTGGACATGATTGTCGGAACCCATGCCCTGATTCAGGAAGGAGTCCGTTACCATGCATTGGGCTTGGTCATTATTGACGAGCAGCATCGCTTTGGTGTGGAACAACGCCGGATTTTACGGGAAAAGGGAGACAATCCTGATGTCCTCATGATGACGGCGACGCCTATTCCCAGAACCCTTGCTATTACAGCATTTGGTGATATGGATGTGTCCATCATTGACCAGATGCCGGCGGGACGAAAGCCAATCATCACCCGCTGGGTCAAGCATGAGCAGTTGGAAGTCGTCCTTGGCTGGCTGAAAAAAGAGCTCCATAAGGGAGCTCAGGTCTATTTTATTTCTCCTTTGATTGAGGAGTCAGAAGCTTTGGATCTTAAGAATGCCATTGCCTTAGAAGAAGAACTGACAGCCTATTTTGGTCAGCAGGCACAAGTGGCTCTGCTTCATGGCAAGATGAAGAGCGAGGAAAAAGAGGCGATTATGCAGGACTTTAAGGAAGGGCGGACTGATATTCTGGTCTCTACCACAGTCATTGAGGTCGGAGTCAATGTCCCAAATGCTACGGTGATGCTCATCATGGATGCGGATCGATTCGGACTCAGCCAGCTTCATCAGCTGCGAGGCCGTGTCGGCCGAGGCAGCAAGCAGTCTTATGCCGTCCTTGTTGCCAATCCTAAGACGGAGTCGGGCAAGCGCCGCATGAAAATCATGACTGAGACGACTGATGGTTTCCTGCTGGCTGAGGAGGATCTGAAAATGCGAGGCTCTGGAGAAATCTTTGGCACTCGACAGTCTGGTATTCCTGAGTTTCAAGTGGCAGACATCGTAGAAGATTATCCGATTTTAGAAGAAGCCAGAAAGGTTGCCAGCCAGATTACAGCTGATCCGAACTGGCGGACAGATCCTAGTTGGCACTTGATTGCTCTTCATTTGGACAAGCGAGATTACCTAGATTAAGAGTTCTTTGGATTAAGTTTCCTGCAAGTTATTTATAAGTAGGCTTTAAGTTTGAGGGATTATACTATTGTCAAATCAAAGAAAGAGGTAGGACCAATGACAATGTAAACTTCCCTTAACATCCTGTAACCAAAGCTTGAAGACTAGAAGACTTGCGAGGTATGAGGCACTCAAAGAAGCAGAATAAATTAGAATTTTTTCATCAACAATCTCCTAATAAATCACAAGCTTCACCCGATTGGTGAAGTTTTTTTGTATTTGATTGAAAAGACTTGTTCATTTCAAATAGTAGATAGAGATTGCTGGACTTCTTTGACTATAAGCTTTCCCTAAGAAATCTATAAGAGATTCTTAAGCTTAGAGCTGTATCCTTATATCCAAGTAAGAACAAAAAGATTAGGGACCAAACTTGAAGCTAAACACTCCAAGAGTTTCGTTTTTGTTCTTAAAGAATTAATGATAAGCGAGGTAAAAGCTATGAAAGTTGCAATCAAAGTCTGCTATCCGAATACATTTAAGCAAGCTCAGAAAATGGAGGTGACCTATGGTAAGTGATTATATTTTTGAAATTCTAGAGTCTCTGTTTGAGGTTATCTTCTAAGACCAGCGATTCAATGAAGTTTTCCCAGTGTTAGAATATGAAAGAGTCAAAAAAGAGGCTGGGACAAAAGTCCTAGCCTCTCAATTGTCTTAGGATTGTCGAGCAAGACGCAGTGGTTGAGTGGGCTCTACTACGCTGATTTCATCAGCTTTTACAGCCCTACTCAACTGTGCGGAGGTGGACGACGAAATCGAATTCTAACGAATTCCCGATTTCTGTCCCACTCTCTTTTTGATTTAAAGAAAATAAATAGGGACTTTTTCTCTCAACCTTCCATATAATCCCGGAGTTCTTGGCCTTTTAGTCCAGCATTCAGGGCGATGAGCAGTTTGATTCTGGCTTTTTGGGCATTGAGCTCTTTGACGAAGAAAATACCAGCCTGGTGCAGTTGGACACCGCCTCCTTCATAAGCATAGACTGGCTCAGCGATTCCGTTAAAGCAGCGAGAGACCAGAGCAATTGGCAGTCCGGCTGCTATCATATCAGCCAGCTTGTCAGCTACTTCCTTGGGGAGGTTGCCAGCACCGAATGCTTCTATGATGAGGCCATCTATCTTGTCTAAATCCAGCATATCCAGCAGTTCAGTCTTCATGCCAGCATAAGCTGGAATGATGGGCACCAGACCAGAAATGCTGTTCAAGTCAAAGCGGACCCGAGGTTCCGCTGTCTTAAAATAGAGAATTTCCTGCTTCATAATCAAGCCAAGCGGTCCGTGAGTCGGTGTCTGGAAGGTGCTGACATTGGTCGTGTGGGTCTTAGTTACATACTTGGCAGCATGTGCCTCGTCATTCATAACGACAAGCACGCCTTTATCACTGGCTTTTTCATCACTAGCCACCCGCAGGGCTGTCAGGTAGTTATAGACTCCATCGCTCCCTAGCTCATTGGAACTGCGCATAGCTCCGGTCAGAACGACTGGAATCTTCGGCAGCTGCATAGTATCCAGAAAGTAAGCCGTCTCTTCTAAAGTGTCCGTCCCATGAGTAATAACTACTCCGTCAAATTGGTCAGCACTGGCTTTGATTTTCTGGTAAAGCTTGAGCATGTGCTGGGGCGTGATATGAGGACTGGGAATATTAAAAAAGTCAATGACTTCCGTCTCAATCCCTTCAAGCGGAACTGTCACATGGTTCATAGGGTTATCAGCATTGGTAACGACAGCCCCAGAGCCGTCAGCCTGCATGGAAAGAGTTCCTCCTGTGTGCAGGACCAAGATTTTCTTTGTCATAAATCCTTTTTCTCCTTGTAGTCATAATGCAGAGATGAAAACTCACATTATATTTTCATAGAGTTTTCAATCCTGTTGCATAGATATTACTCCAGCTTTTCTTTTCTGCAATTCATGTGATTGTATGTCATTTTTGTGTTATAATTTATTGTATCATAAAAGGAAAGAATGAGAAAATCAATGGAAGTAAAGGCCGTCTTTTTTGATATTGATGGGACACTGGTCAATGACAGTCGAACGGTTTTGAAATCTACAGAAAAGGCTATTCAGAGTTTAAAGGAACAAGGAATATTGGTCGGTTTGGCAACCGGCCGCGGTCCTTTCTTTGTCAAACCTTTTATGGAGCAATTGGACTTAGACTTTGCTGTGACCTACAATGGCCAGTATATTTTTTCAAGAGACAGGGTAATTTCTGCCAGTCCCATTGACAAGCAGAGTCTGCGGGATTTAATCGCCTATGCTAAGAAGCATCGGAAAGAAATTTCCTTGGGAACGGCTGAAGCTATGCTGGGATCAAAGATTATGTCCTTTGGCATGAGCCCGTTCTCCCAGTGGACTAGCCGCTTCATCCCTAAGCGAATGGCGCGAACGGTCAGTCACGGTTTTAATAAAGTCATCAGCAAGGCCCTGCCCCAGCATGAAAAGGATCTCCTGCAGCTGATTCAGGAGCCGATTTATCAAGCTTTGATTTTGGCCAGTCCAGAAGAAAGCCGTAAGATTGAAGCAGACTTTCCTGATTTGAAATTTACCCGCAGCAGCCCCTATGCGGTCGATATTATCAATAAAGATACATCTAAGCTAGAGGGAATTCGCCGAGTCGGCAAGGAATATGGTTTTGACATTCATCAGGTCATGGCCTTCGGTGACTCTGACAATGACTTGGAAATGCTATCGGGCGTTGGCCTGTCCATTGCTATGGGAAATGGAACCAGCTCGGTCAAGGAAGTGGCCAAGCACACAACCACCAGCAATAGTCAGGATGGGATTCACAAGGCTCTGGAGCATTTTGGTATCCTAGCGAGGGAAAAGGTCTTTACTAGCAGCGACCATCACTTTAATAAGGTTAAAGAGTTCCATAGTGTCATTGATGAAAGTACTCAGGAAGAGCCGATTGCTTGGTCGTCTCAGGACGCTCGCTATCGAGCAGGCTTCAAACTGGAAGAGCTGGTCGAGTTTCTGCGAGCAGCTAGTAAGTCAGAGGAAGACTTTGACAGTTCTGTAGCCTATCTCCATCAGGCGCTTGACAAGGCTGCCGACAAGGTTCGCTCTAAGAGTCAAGCTGAGGTTTCTCTGGTCGGTCAGGTAGATGCCTTGATTGATACTCTTTATTTTACTTATGGCAGTTTTGTCCTGATGGGAGTAGATCCAGAGCAGCTGTTCGATATTGTCCATCGGGCTAATATGGGCAAAATTTTCCCAGATGGGAAGGCTCACTTTGACCCTGTCACCCATAAAATCCTCAAACCAGATGATTGGGAAGAAAAATACGCTCCCGAAGGAGCTATCAAAGAAGAACTGGAACGACAAATTCAGGCTTACCAGCGTAGCATAGAGCAGAAAGAAGAAAACTAGAGCAGTCAGTGAACTGCTCTAGTTTTTACAAAGTTTTTTCTGGGTCTCTGACCACCAGCAAGTCAACCTTGGCGTGGCGCAGGATATATTCGGAGGACGATCCGACTAGCAGGCGCTCAAAGGCATTGAGACCGGTAGCACCGACCATGATCAAATCCACTTTGTGCTCTTCAGGGATATCTGTCGCCAAGAGAGTCTTGGGATTGCCCATCTCAATGACAATGTCAACATACTTGATACCGGATTTCTGAGCCTTTTCTTTCAGCTCTGCTGTCAGCTTTTTGGCATCTTCCTGTAAGTCCTCGTAGACATCTGCATCAAAGGTTGAGACACTTTGCAAAGCCCGGGTATCAATGACATGGGCGATGGTGAGACGAGAGCCGTTTCGGAGAGCTACGTTAACGCCCTTTTCAAAGGCTAGTTCGGATTCGTGAGAACCATCCACAGCAACCATAATGTTTTCATATTTCTGAGTCATAGAGCTACCTCCTCTAAAATGGTCGGCAAAGGACGTCGCATCATTCACAGAATGATTGGGCTGACCAAAAATCAATCAGTCCATAACGTCCGAGTGATTTGCAACTATTTTCTTGTTTCTATTGTAACCCTTTTCAGAAAAAAAGTAAAGATAAAATGGAAATGCTGTCAGGAAATTGCAAGCTGAGAAAAAGTCCTTTACTTTGAGGAATTAGAAGAAGAATGGCGCTTTGTATCCTATGATTCTCTTTTTAATTACATGAAAAGCGAGCTTATTTTTTTGTTGTCAATCGCTTTTTCTGGTGGTATAATGATAACATTCTGATGAATAGAGGAAAAATAAGAATGAAAGAATTTGACAAGTCCAGCAAGCTGGAACATGTTGCCTATGATATTCGCGGCCCGGTTTTGGATGAAGCTATGCGCATGCGGGCCAATGGTGAAAAGATTCTCCGCCTCAATACTGGGAATCCGGCTGAATTTGGTTTTACCGCTCCGGATGAGGTCATTCATGATTTGATTATGAATGCGCGTGACAGTGAAGGTTACTCTGACTCCAAGGGAATTTTTTCAGCCCGCAAGGCTATCATGCAGTACTGCCAGCTTAAGAATTTTCCTAATGTAGATATTGATGATATTTATCTGGGAAATGGCGTCAGCGAGCTGATTGTTATGTCTATGCAGGGATTGCTGGATGACGGAGATGAGGTGCTGGTGCCAATGCCAGACTACCCACTCTGGACGGCAGCAGTCAGTCTGGCTGGTGGGAATGCTGTTCACTATGTCTGTGATGAGCAGGCAGAATGGTATCCAGATATTGACGATATCAAGTCAAAAATCACATCTAATACCAAGGCTATCATTATCATCAACCCTAACAATCCAACGGGAGCACTTTATCCTAAGGAACTTCTGCTGGAAATTGTGGAAATTGCTCGCCAAAATAATCTCATTATCTTTGCGGATGAAATCTACGACCGCATGGTGATGGACGGCAATGTCCACACCTCTGTGGCAAGTTTGGCTCCGGATCTCTTCTGTGTCAGCATGAACGGTCTTTCTAAGTCGCACCGTATTGCAGGCTTTCGGGTTGGCTGGATGGTGCTATCTGGGCCTAAGCATCATGTTAAGGGCTATATTGAAGGGTTGAACATGCTCTCCAACATGCGCTTGTGCTCTAATGTCTTAGCTCAACAAGTCGTCCAAACCTCACTTGGCGGTCACCAATCTGTGGATGAACTGCTTTTGCCAGGTGGCCGTATCTACGAGCAGCGTAATTTCATCTATCAGGCTATTCAGGATATCCCGGGGCTATCAGCTGTAAAACCTAAAGCCGGTCTCTATATTTTCCCGAAAATTGACCGGAACATGTATCGCATCGACGATGATGAGCAGTTTGTGCTCAATTTCCTCAAGCAGGAAAAAGTCCTTCTCGTCCATGGACGAGGCTTTAACTGGCAGGAACCAGATCATTTCCGAATTGTTTATCTGCCTAGAGTAGATGAGCTAGCTCAAATCCAAGAAAAAATGACGCGCTTCTTGCGTCAATATCGCCGTTAATAAGCGGGTGTTGCAAAAAGGCTGGAAAATATTCCGGTCTTTTTCTTATCTATCCTACATATTTTTTAGTTTAATGGCTGTCTTTGAATTGCAAAAATAAAAAATTAAGATGCTCTGGAAATCGAATTTGAGGTAGATTGGTAAAAATTATAGGCGGATTTACCGACATTTTTTAGGAGTTTGTCCAACATTTTTTATGTATCTGTCCAAAAATGCTTAAAAAAATGTGTTAGCGTCTTCCTTCTAGAAGACAAACATGGTAGAATGTGTTTGTCAATGTTTTTAACAATGATGAAAAAGTGGAGGAGATTATATTGACAATGAAAAAGACACTTAGTGCTTTTTCTGTCAGTGCAGCGGCATTGTCTTTGGTGCTCGCAGAAGGAGTTCAGGCTGATCAATTAGTTGATAATCAGTCTTATTCTGATGCGCCCGTTAGTCAAAGCCAACCACAGGCAGAAAACACACAGAAGGATGAATCTGTTTCGAAAGAACAGGTAGACGCTGCTCAGGCTCTTGTACAAGAAGCCGACAGCAATGTTGCACAAGGGAAAGCTGATTTGGCTCAAGCTCAGGCAAATACTGCTGCGGCTCAAAGTCAGGTCGAGCAAGCACAAGCTGAAGCTAACCGGGCACAGGAGGCAGCTGATAAAGCTGGTCCGGAAGCTATTGAAACAGCTAAGCAAGAAGAGAGCAATCAAAAAGCTCAAGTGGACAGCAACAAGTCAGAACTGGCTAAAGCTGACCAAGCAACCAAGACGGCTCAAGCTGAGCGTGATGCTCAGGCAGCCAAGACTAAAGAGGCTCAAGAGCAAGCGAAAACTCAAGAAGGACGCCTTGCTAAAGCTCAAAATGACGTGAAAGAAGCTCAGGCTAACCTAAGCGGTGAAGCTACAGCTAAGGCAGAAAAGAATGTGAAAGCAGCCCAAGATAAGGTGGCAGCTGATCAGTCTGCTGTTGAAACAGCTCAAGCAAAAGTAGCTACAGCTCGTCAGACTGACAGTCAGAAGCAGGCTGAGGTTGCAAAAGCTCAGACTAACCAGACTCAGGCTAAGACGGCTTCTGATGCTTCTCAGAAGAACTTGCAGGACAAAACTGCTGCAGCTGAGAAGACTCAGTCAGACTTGAATCAAGCTCAACAAGCTTTGCAAAAGGCTCAAGCTGGAACGATTACTACTGAAGCTTCTAGCAATAAAAACCGTGTGTCTATGACTCCGGAATACATTGCAGCCTTGAGAGAGCTAATTGCACCAAATTTATCAGAACAAAAAGCTAAAGAGATTCAAAATAGACTAGCTGCACTTAATGCTAGCGCTAAGGCTCTCAACCGTTATGTAGCTGATCCTACAGATAGCAAAGCTTTGATTGATACCAACAATATTCCACAGAATGTTCGTCAGGAACTTTCACAGTTTGCTTCAGAACTCGTCAACCAGTTGCGTGCTCAGATGGGAACAGGTGAAGTAGTTGTGACACCATCTTCAATTGATTTCGCTGATAAAGTGGCAACAGAATACCGCAAAGACAACTGGAACTGGGATTTGATGAATGAATACCATCACGATGCTCGAGGAATTAACCGAGTAGCGCGTGAATATGGTTTAATGACCACAAGTGCTGAGCAAGAGAGCAAAGGTCTCCAGTACTATGAAAACGCCTACATCTGGAGAGAAAATGCTAATCAGATGAGTGTGGCTGAAATGAAGCGACGGGTCTATGATTCTGTTGTTGAATTCATGTTCAATGGTTACGAATGGCTGCATGCTACATCTATCTCTGGTCTCAATACTGGTCGCCAGAAAAACTATCTGGGAGTTGATTTCTCAATGGAAGGCGACATCACTATGGCTCATTTCACCATGGTGTCCGAAGATCAAGTCAAATATGCTAGCAAAAAGAACTTCAATGCCAGCCCTATTACAGGCAAAGCTGCAACAGCAAAAGTCGATCCGCAAGAAGTAGCCAAGGCTCAAACAGCCTATGATGCTGCCTTCAAGGCCAACCAACTGGCTCTGGCATCTAAGGGAGTTGCCCAGTCTACTTATAATCGGAGAGCTGCAGCTTTAGAGCAAGCCAACCAGCAACTTGCTCAGGCGCAAGCTCAAGCAGGTGAGTCAGCAACTGCTCAGGCTCAAGCAGCTCTTGCCGCAGCTCAAGAGAAGTTGGCAGCTGATCAAGCAGCTTTGGCAGCAGCACAAGCGGCCCTGCAAAACTCAAACTTGGATGACAAGACTAAAGCGGACAAATTAAATCAGGCTCAAGCAGCTCTGACTGCTGTTCAAGCAACAGTTGCCGCAGCTCAAGAAGCTCTAAAGACTGAATCAGATAAGTTGGCTCAGCTAGAAGCAGCTTTGAATGCAGCAAAAGAAAGAAAGACTAACCTTGAAAATGCTCTTACAGCAGCTGAAGCAGCATTGCAAATGGCTAAAGAGTCATTGTCAAATCTTGAAAATGCAGAAGAAAACTTGGAACAAGCTAAAAGCAAGTTAGCCGTAGCTCAGGCAGCTTACCAAGTGGCTCTTACAGCTCAAACAGATCAAGAAGCAAAAGTAGCAGTTTTAACTGCAGTTCAAGCACAAGCTAAGGCGACATACGACTTGCTAGCTCAAACTTATGCAGAACAAAATAAGGAAGAAGATATTCGCTATTATCAGTCTGTTTTGGCTCATACAGAGGAGCGCTTCGCTCGCTCTCCACTTACTGGACAAGCAGGAGCTACTCAGCATACGACTGTTTCAACTACTGGAACTGTTGGAACTGGAACTGCTGGAAATACTAGTCCTATCAGCCATAAACAGGCGGCTAGCTCAGGTCATGTCTTACCTAAGACAGGAGAAAACTCTTCTTGGCTTCTTCTAGCAGGCCAAATGCTTCTGCTCATGGCTATGAAATTGTTCTACAAGAAACGTTCTCTTGATTAGAAAGAACAAAAACAATCAAAAACAGTCAAAAAATTGACTGTTTTTTGTTTAATATGGCTTGATATATCAAGTCATATACTTGAAAAATTCTTTATTTTATCGAATTGTATGTAATTGTTTTTCAATAAAAAATTTTCAGATAATTATTGAAATTTCACTGCTTTTATGTTACAATGAAGCTAATAAATATGAGGTAAAAACATGGCCAATTTACTAGAAAAAACACGAAAAATTACGTCAATTTTGAAGCGCTCAGAGGAGCAGATGCAGGAAGAGCTACCCTACAATGCTATTACGCGTCAGTTGGCTGATATTATCCACTGCAATGCCTGCATTATCAATAGCAAGGGCCGTCTTTTAGGCTATTTCATGCGCTATAAGACCAATAATGACCGTGTGGAAGCTTTTTTCCAGGATAAGAATTTCCCAGAGGAATACGTTCACGAAGCCAATCTGGTCTATGAAACAGAGGCTAATCTGCCAGTTTCACATGATTTGACGATTTTCCCAGTGGAGACCAAGGATGAGTTTCCAGACGGGCTGACAACCATTGCCCCTATCCATGTTTCAGGGATTCGTCTGGGTTCATTGATTATCTGGCGCAATGACAAGGAATTTGCGGACGATGATCTGATTTTGATTGAGATTGCCAGCACAGTGGTAGGTATCCAGCTGCTTAACTTCCAGCGGGAAGAGGATGAGAAAAATATCCGCCGCCGGACAGCTGTTACAATGGCAGTCAATACTCTGTCTTACTCAGAACTGAGAGCTGTTTCAGCTATTCTGGGTGAGCTCAATGGCAATGAAGGCCAGCTGACAGCGTCTGTCATTGCTGATCGTATTGGGATTACCCGCTCAGTGATTGTCAATGCCTTGCGTAAGCTGGAAAGTGCTGGGATTATTGAAAGCCGTTCGCTGGGGATGAAAGGAACTTATCTAAAAGTCCTGATTCCGGATGTCTTTGATGAAATTAAAAAGAGGGACTACTAATGCCAAAAGCACTGATTTCCATTGATTACACAGTTGATTTTGTCGCAGATGAGGGCAAGTTGACAGCTGGAGCGCCAGCTCAGGCGATTTCTGAAACCATTGCTCAAGTGACGGAGGCAGCTTTTGACCGAGGAGATTATATCTTCTTTGCTATTGATGCCCATGATGAGAATGATGCCTTTCACCCTGAAAGCAAGCTGTTCCCGCCTCATAATATCAAAGGGACTAGCGGTCGCAATCTTTATGGCCCTTTGGCTGATTTTTATGAGAATCATCAAGCAGACTCGCGGGTATTTTGGATGGATAAGCGTCATTATTCTGCTTTTTCCGGCACGGATTTAGATATCCGCCTGCGGGAAAGAAAGGTAGATACGGTCATTTTGACTGGAGTCTTGACGGATATTTGTGTCTTGCATACAGCGATTGATGCCTATAATCTTGGTTATCAGATTCAGGTGGTAGAGTCGGCAGTGGCTTCTCTGTCAGAGGAAAATCACAAATTTGCCTTAAATCACTTGCAAAATGTCCTGGGTTCGACTATAATAGATACAATTTAAGAGTAAAAGAGAAGCAGAGTAGGCTTGCTGACTTGCACAGAGAGTGCTGATAGCTGAGAGCAGCATCAAGAAAGCAAAAACCGAAGAACATGTTTCATAATCTTTTGTGTGATCAAGCACAAACGTCGCTCACGTTACGAGTTCAGAGGCTGCCTTTTAGGGCAGCGAATAACAGTGGTACCACGGCTTTCGTCTGTTTTAGAGACGAAAGCTTTTTATTTTGCAGTAGGTCAGGTGAAGACACTGGGGAAATGTTGCTAATATCCTGGACAACAGGGCGGAGCTACTAATTGATTTGAGAGGGAAAGAACATGAAAGAAATTTTTATCGGAAACTATGGTTTAGAGCAGGTCGGACAGACCATGACCGCAACTGGCTGGGTGGCCAATATCCGCAATCACGGCAAACTAGCCTTTATTGAATTGCGGGATCGCGAAGGCTTGCTTCAGGTCTTCGTCGGCGGTGAGATTGAAGATTTTGCTAAACTGGAAGACATTGGCAAAGAGGATGTCATTGCAGTGACAGGGCAAGTGGTTCAGCGTGAAGAGCGCTTTATCAACAAGGCTATTAAGTCCGGTCAAGTTGAGTTGAGGGCTGAAAAGATTGAGGTCATTGCTAGCAGCAAGGCCCTGCCTTTTGAGCTGGACCAGCATGCCCATACAGGGGAAGACCTGCGTCAGAAATACCGCTACCTGGACTTGCGCCGTGAGAAGATGACCCATAACCTCAAACTGCATCACCAGGTCGCCTCAACCATTCGGGAATATTTGAATGGTTTGGACTTTTTGGAAGTGGAGACGCCTTATCTGACCAAGTCAACACCCGAAGGGGCTAGAGATTTTCTGGTGCCTAGTCGGGTCTTTAAAAATCAGTTCTACGCCTTGCCGCAGAGCCCGCAGATGCTCAAGCAGTTACTGATGGGAGCTGGCATCGAGCGCTATTATCAGATTGTTCGTTGTTTCCGTGACGAAGACTTGCGAGGCGATCGTCAGCCAGAGTTTACCCAGGTGGACTTAGAGCTGAGTTTTGCCAGCGAGGAAGAAATCCGAGATCTGGTTGAAGCTATGCTCAAGGCTGTTGTCAAGAAAACTCATGGTTTAGAGCTGACGGAAGCTTTTCCGACTATCAGCTATGAAGAGGCTATAAGCCGCTTCGGCTCTGATAAACCAGATACGCGATTTGGTTTAGAGCTAAAGAGTTTGACAGATTTGTGTCAGTCCAATGATTCGCTTCTCATCAAGAAAGCCTTGGACAACCAAGAGGAAGTGATGGGAATCTGTGTGCCAGATGCGGCTAGTGCTTTTAGCAAGAAACAGCTGAGTCACTACTATCAGGAAATGAAGGAATTTGGCTGCAGTCGTTTCGCCAGTCTAAAGGTTGAAAATGGCCAGTTTGTTGGTGATTTGGCTAGCACCTTTGAAGATGAAAGTCAGGATTTGCAGGTACGTTTTGAAGCCAAGGATGGAGACCTCATCCTGCTAGTCATGGCCAAGAAGCGTCGGGCTCAGGAAGCTTTGGGACATTTGCGCATAGAAGTCGCAAAAGCTTTGGATTTGATTGACCCGAGTTTGCTTCATTTCCTTTGGGTTGTGGATTGGCCGCTGCTGGAGTGGAATGAAGACCAAAGCCGCTATCAAGCTATGCACCATCCTTTCACACAGGGAATCTTTGAAGATGGACAGGAGCCAGACCAATTCCGCAGCCACGCTTACGATATCGTCTTAAACGGCTATGAGATTGGCGGAGGGAGTCTGCGGATTCATAATCGGAAGGCTCAGGAAGCGATGTTTGAGCTGTTGGGCATGAGCCGAGAAGACTATGAGCGGGACTTTGGTTTCTTCCTAGAGGCCTTAGAGTACGGCTTCCCACCGCACGGCGGCTTGGCTCTGGGCTTAGATCGCTTGGTTATGATTTTGGCTGGGGAAGAAAATATCCGCCAAGTCATCGCTTTTCCGAAAAATGGTACTGGCTTTGATCCTATGCTGGAGAGTCCAAGTTTAGTGGACCAAAGACAGCTCAAAGAACTGCATTTGGAATTGAAGAATTAGCCTGAAATATGGTAAAATGAAATGATGCGAATTCCTGAAGAATAGCAGGAAGAAGCTGAAGAAAAGAGCTAGTGGATGGCAAATAAATCAGCGTCCCTAGCTTGTCAAAGTAAAGGTGAGCTGAAGCTTGGAAATAAAGATGTCATCTAGAAATTGTTATTTTCAGTCGCTAAAGCTCACCTATCTTATGAAAGGAATCAGAGATGAAGATTACTCAAGAAGAAGTAAGCCACGTAGCTAAGCTGTCAAAACTGGCTTTTTCACCAGAAGAAACTGCTGAGTTTGCGACGACCCTAACCAAGATTGTTGACATGGTCGAATTGCTCAATGAAGTGGATACGGAGGGTGTGCCTTTCACTTCTAATGTAGCTGCAAATATTAACTATATGCGAGAAGATGTGGCTCAGCCAGGCTGGAACCGGGAAGAGCTTTTCCAAAATGTACCTGAAAAAGAGCGGGGCTACATCAAAGTGCCTGCCATCCTAGATGACGGAGGAGATGCCTAATGACTTTTAATCACAAGACCATTGAAGAACTGCACGACTTGCTGGTCAAAAAAGAAATTTCTGCGGTAGAGTTAACTCAGGCAACTTTGGCAGACATCAAAGAACGTGAAGCAGCTGTGGACAGCTTTATTACTGTCAGCGAAGAGGAAGCTTTGGCCCAGGCTGCGGCTCTGGATGCTAAGGGCATTGATGCTGACAATCTTATGAGCGGAATTCCGCTGGCGGTTAAGGACAATATCTCAACCAAGGGAATCTTGACGACGGCAGCCTCCAAGATACTCTACAATTACAAGCCAATTTTCGATGCGACCAGCGTGGAGAAGCTTTACGGTAAGGACATGATTATCGTCGGGAAGACCAACATGGACGAGTTTGCCATGGGGGGCTCCAGCGAAAACTCTTACTTTAAGACAACCAAGAATGCTTGGGACAGCAGCAAGGTTCCTGGTGGCTCATCTGGTGGTTCAGCGACAGCTGTTGCCTCTGGTCAGGTTCGTCTGTCACTGGGGTCAGATACGGGTGGCTCCATTCGTCAGCCCGCTTCCTTTAACGGTGTAGTCGGCCTCAAGCCAACCTACGGACGGGTTTCTCGTTTTGGTCTCATTGCTTTTGGTTCTTCTTTGGACCAGATTGGGCCTTTCTCTCAGACGGTTAAGGAAAATGCTCAGCTTCTGAATGTTATTTCTGGTAATGATCCTAAGGACTCTACATCATCACAAGAGGCAGTGCCAGACTTTACCAGCAAGATTGGCCAAGACATTAAGGGCATGAAGATTGCCCTGCCTAAGGAATACATGGGTGAGGGAATTGACAGCAAGGTCAAGGAAACGATTCTGGCAGCGGCGAAGCACTTGGAAAGCCTAGGAGCTATCGTTGAGGAAGTTAGTCTGCCTCACAGCAAGTACGGCGTGGCTGTTTACTATATCATTGCTTCTTCTGAAGCTAGCTCTAACCTGCAGCGTTTTGATGGTATTCGCTATGGCTACCGTGCGGAAGGAATTGAAAATCTAGAAGATGTCTATGTCAAATCTCGCAGCGAAGGCTTTGGTGAAGAGGTGAAACGCCGCATCATGTTGGGAACTTTCAGCCTGTCATCTGGTTACTACGATGCCTACTTCAAGAAAGCTGGTCAGGTTCGGACCTTGATTATGCAGGATTTTGCTAAGGTTTTTGAAAAATATGATTTGATCTTAGGTCCAACTGCACCAACGGTTGCTTATGACTTGGGCAGTCAAAACCAGGATCCAGTGGCCATGTATCTGGCTGACCTTTTGACCATTCCAGTCAATCTGGCTGGTCTGCCGGGCATTTCAATCCCAGCTGGCTTTGCAGATGGTCTTCCTGTCGGCTTGCAACTGATTGGGAACCACTTTGATGAAGAGACCATCTATCAGGCAGCCACAGCATTTGAAGCAACGACTGACTACCACAAACAGCAGCCAGTTATCTTTGGAGGTGAAAAATAATGAACTTTGAAACAGTTATCGGACTGGAAGTCCATGTTGAATTGAAGACCAATTCAAAAATTTTCTCTCCGGCTCCAGCTCACTTCGGTGAAGATCCAAATGCCAACACCAATATCATTGACTGGTCCTTCCCAGGTGTTTTGCCTGTTATGAACAAGGGTGTTATTGACTATGGTATCAAGGCTGCTCTGGCTTTGAACATGGATATTCACCAGAAGATGCACTTTGACCGCAAGAATTACTTCTATCCGGACAATCCAAAAGCCTATCAAATTTCTCAGTTTGATGAGCCGATTGGCTACAATGGCTGGATTGAGATTGAGCTAGAAGATGGCACGACCAAGAAAATCCGTATCGAGCGGGCCCACTTGGAAGAAGATGCTGGAAAGAATACCCACGGCAGCGATGGCTACTCTTATGTGGACCTCAACCGTCAAGGGGTGCCTCTGATTGAGATTGTATCGGAAGCAGATATGCGCAGTCCAGAAGAAGCTTATGCCTATCTGACTGCCCTCAAGGAAATCATCCAGTACACGGGTATTTCGGATGTCAAGATGGAAGAGGGCTCCATGCGGGTCGACGCCAATATTTCTATCCGTCCTTACGGCCAGGAAGAGTTTGGTACTAAGACTGAGCTGAAAAACCTTAACTCCTTCAACTTTGTCCGCAAGGGTCTAGCATTTGAGGAAAAACGCCAAGCAGAAATCCTACGCAGCGGTGGTCAAATCCGTCAGGAAACCCGTCGTTATGACGAAGCGACTGGCGAAACTCTGCTTATGCGGGTTAAGGAAGGTTCAGCGGACTACCGTTACTTCCCAGAGCCTGATCTGCCTATCTTTGAGATTGAGGATGCTTGGATTGAGCAAGTACGTAGCAGTCTGCCAGCCTTTCCAAAAGAACGCCGAGCCAAGTACGTGGGCGACTACGGTCTGTCTGACTACGATGCCAAGCAGCTGACAGCGACGAAGGCTGTGTCAGACTTCTTTGAAGCAGCTCTTGCGGCAGGCGGTGACGCCAAGGCTGTCTCTAACTGGCTCCAAGGAGATGTAGCCCAATATCTCAATGCCGAAGGCAAGACCATCTCTGAGATTGAGCTGACACCTGAGAATCTGACTGAGATGATTGCTCTGATTGCAGACGGAACGATTTCCTCTAAGATTGCTAAGAAGGTCTTTGTCCATCTAGCCAAAAATGGCGGCTCTGCTAAAGAGTATGTGCAGAAAGCAGGCCTGATTCAAATCTCAGACCCTAGCCAGCTTCTTCCAATCATCCAAGAAGTATTTGCAAACAATGAAAAAGCTATCAATGACTATAAAGGCGGCAACAAGAATGCTGCTAAATCCCTGATCGGTCAATTGATGAAGGCCACCAAGGGCCAAGCCAACCCACAAGTAGCACAAAAACTACTCAATGAAGAATTGGAGAAATTATAGAAATAAGTGAAAACCAGTCGTGAGGCTGGTTTTCTTTTGTGGAGAATAAATATGATAAAATAGAAAAAAACATAGGAGCTATAGATATGAAACAAGTCTCAAAAATAATTATTCTCCTACTAGCTGGAATATTGATAATGATAGGATTAAGTGCATGTGGAGAGAAAATACCAGAAAATCGCACAAAAGAACAGTACGAATTAGAGAAGGAGTTTCAGCCACTTTTTGACTTTTTAGCGGAAGAAAAGAAGGATTTGTCAAATGTAAAAATTTATTATAGTTCAATTTACATAACTGATAGAAAAACAAAAGTGAAACGAGTAGATAGAGCAATCATTCTTGAACAGTTTAAGACAATTTATCGTGCTGAAAATTTAGAAATGGTAGTACAAGCTTTAGAGGACTTTGTCGCTGAATGGAAACCAAAGTATAGGAAAGTAATGGAGAGTCTAGAGAATACGGATAATCTTTTAACTTTTTATCAGTCTCCCTACCAGATTTGGCACGGCATTTATTCGACAAATCTTATTGAATCTCTCAACAAAGAAATAAAACGTCAAACGAAAAAGAAGGTTCTTTTCCCTAACGAGGAGGCTCTGGAACGTTATTTAGTTACTTTGCTTGAAGATTATAATTTCAGGCATAGTCAACGAACTCATAAAGGGTTTGGCCAATGTTCTGATACCCTTGAAAGCTTATTTGATTAACAATCCGTAACTCTGCTTGAGTGTTTACACAAAATTGTTGACAGTATCATAAAATAGAGAGATTTACTTAAAAAATATATTATTAATTAATGATATAATTATTAATTAAGAAGTTAATGGTTTAGAATGGAAATTGATATCTATGAAACAAAAAAATATTACAACTAGAGAGATATTAGAATTTTTTAAAAAAAAGAGCCTAGAATAGAATTTAAATATATTCCTGAGGGGAAGTATTATGAATTACTGAATAGAACTGATAAGAAAGTATACAAAGTTTCTAAATATAAAGATAGGAAGATCCCATTTTTTTCAGAAAATCCAATAGTTTGGAAATTTCATCTCACTAATAACCCATCTCAAGACTATTTTAAAAACGCGCTTGACAATTATGAATTACAGAATGATAAAAGAGTTGAAGGCAAAGATAGAGGACATTTTGTTCCGAATTGTTTTAAAGAATATCTGATACCATCAGTAAAAAAAATTAATAATCAAGAAAAACTGAAAATTAATAATTTTTTTAGTAAAGGAAACAAGAAAAATATAACACCTCAAGACCCAAAGGCCAATCGAAATTCAAAAGATTATGTTGGACAATTAAAATTCGAACAGAGAGTGCAGAATTTCTTAAATGATAAGAAAAATTCTAAAGGAGAAGTTTACTATGAAATTGAAGAATATAGAAAAGGGGCATTGATTTTAGGACGTAGAATTTATATTAGTTTAAAAAGTGATAGCAATTCAGATGAAGAGACAATTCATGTGTTTATTCCTGAGGATCGTCAAAATTTAAATTAAAGTAATAAATGAGACAGTACCGTATAGTTTTCAAAGCGCTGTAGTTCAATCTGGAATGATGTGAATAAAAACATTTACTAAAATAACAATATTTTTATTGTTAATTATTAATTAATCATTATAAAAAGGAGATAATATTTTGAGAAATACGACGAATAAACAGGATGATTTTAAGCTCACCACTTGGCCAGTTAGATTATTTACTGCTTTTATATTCTTTTTCCCGATTATAGTGAAGATGTTTAGATACTTCGCTTATTATGGTCTTATAATTCCTTCAGAGCCTTGGAAGTTAGCACTGAATGTTGTGGTTGAGAACTTTTCGTTTTATTCAACTGCACTAACTATTAGTTTCACAGTATTTGTGTTTGTCAGTAATGAAAGGAATAGATACCGTGATGATAGAAAAGAACGTGAAAAAGAACGTGAAAGAAATGTAAAAGAAAAGGAAAAAGAATTAGAGCAATATAAAGATCATTATAGACCTAGTTTTGTGGTTGATGCTACTAAAGGTATAATCTTGATAATGCGAGAAGATACTTTATATATAGAGAATGTAAAGTATTATGATTCTAGCGATAATACGAAAAATTGTATTAGTAAAGTATCTTTAAAGTCGGGAGATGTTGTTTCTAAGAAGATACCACGTTCATTTTATATTACTGCTACAACAATAATTGGTGAGGAAATTCTTTTTGGGTATCTAAATGGAGGCATAAAGATTTATAAATATTTAAAATCGAAGGGGAATGCATTATATCCTGGTATTGGAAATTATAGTGATATATCATCTTCTAAAGATTGGGGAGACTACAATAATATTAGTGTGCCGACTGATTCAACGTTATCTGAAATTTTCTTTTATAACACATACGAAATTAGAGAAAAGATTTTTCTGAACACAAATAAAATGAAAGGCATTATTGATTCAAGGAATTTTAATGAACTCTTAAACTCCTTATTTGAGTTGCTTTCTTATGAAATTGAAGCAAATACAGTGGAACTTTCCAGTGTGTATTCAGTATTGCAAGATGTGTTAGATATTGTAAAATACAACACAGATTGTTTTGATGAAATTAAAAAATTTGATTTTAGATTAGAGTACATATTGAATAAAGAATCTTATATTATCAATAATTCACCTACAGAAATTGGTTATTTTGATTCATTAGATGATATTAATAATTTTTTTATGATGGACTTTATTGACCATATACAACGTAATCTTTGTTTATTAAAAACTGAAGAGAAGATTGACAAGTCTACTGAAAAATTTGTTTTGAGGGATATTTTAGCGATATTACTGGAGGTTTTCGATAATACAGATATACCTAGTTTAGGTAATATTCTTTTAATTAATTTAAAGGCAGTAATCTTTAATAATATTCACTTGAAGAAATAGTGCAGCCGTTGAGTGCCTGCGGAGAGAAAATACCAGAAAATCGCACAAAAGAACAGTATGAGTTGGAGAAAGAGTTTCAGCCACTGTTTGACTTTTTAGCGGAAGATAAGAAAGATTTGTCAAATGTAAAATTATATAGCAGTAAAATTTTTATGATGGATGAAAATGCTGATAGTAAAATATCAAGGAGTGTTTATTTAAAACCTGATAATACAGGAGAGTATATGCTTCTCATGTTGCTGACGATGAATATCTTAGTATTTTTAAATATCACAGCCTTTTATTTCGTCTTTTCTTTAGCCATCAGTTGTGTTAAAATAATAGAAAAAACAAAGGAGTCTTTATGTCAGAAATTAAGATCAAACGCGAGACAGGTTTTGTAGGGATTATTGGGAAGTTTCCAATCTTTATCAATGGTCAGAAAGTTGGCGCAATCAAAAACGGAGAAGAGGCTGTTTTTCCAATCGCAGCTAATGAAGCAGAAGTTCGTGCTGGATTTGCTCCTATGAAAACTAAGCCAGTGACAGTTAAAGCAGGGCAAACCTTGCTGATTGAAACAAATTTTACTAATTTTTCTATTTGTTTGGGAACTTTAGTAGTTGCTTTTCTATTTGGTGGATTGCTTCGTGCGATTCTCTTGATTCTTTATATTGTTTTAATGTTCCTTCTTCCTTTCTACTCTGCTAGAATTGCAGAATAACCTTGATACCAGCAGATGCTGGTTTTTTGTATGTTATTTTTTGAAAATGTAGCTAATCTTTTGACAAGATTTCTGAAAGGGTTTACAATAAAACTAACAAATTATAAAGCGAGGTATGTTTATGGCAAAAATGAATGCTGCGCGTTGGTATGGCGCTAAAGATGTTCGTATTGAAGAAGTGGATGTACCGGAAGTCAAACCGCATCAGGTTAAAATTGCGGTCAAGTTCACAGGAATCTGTGGAACTGACTTGCATGAATACTTAGACGGACCGATTTTTATTCCGACAGAAACAGAGCATGTCTATTCTGGCCAGAAAGCGCCTGTAACTTTAGGACATGAGTTTGCTGGGGAAATTGTTGAGGTCGGCAGTGCCGTGACACGGGTCAAAGTTGGCGACCGGGTGACAGTTGAGCCCATTTTGGCTAAGCATAATCTTGTCGGTGATTATAATCTGGACCCTAATCTAAACTTTGTCGGTCTGGCGGCAGACGGTGGTTTTGCCAAATACTGTGTTTTGGACGGAGACATTGTTCACAAAGTTCCAGACAGCCTTAGCTATGAGCAGGCAGCTTTGACAGAACCTGCTGCTGTAGCTGTTTACGCAGTCCGTCAGTCAGCTCTTAAGACGGGCGATACAGCGGTTGTCTTCGGTTTGGGGCCAATCGGGCTCTTGATAGTTGAGGCTTTGCGAGCAGTCGGTGCCTCTAAGATTTATGGTGTCGAGTTATCTCCAGAACGCCAAGCCAAGGCTGAGGAGCTTGGGGCCATCATTGTGCATCCAGAAGAAGGCGAAGACGTGGTAGCTGCTATTCAGCGTTTAACTGGTGGCGGGGCAGATGTGTCTTATGAAGTGACCGGGGTGCCGGTTGTGCTGGGACAGGCTTTGGCTGCTGTTCACAAGGCTGGGGAATGTATGGTTGTTTCTATCTGGGAGCGAGAAGCCAGCGTCAATCCTAATGAATTTGCCATTCAAGAAAAAACGCTCAAGGGTATTATCGCTTATCGGCATATTTTCCCTAAGGTGCTGGAACTGATGGAGCAGGGCTATTTCTCTGCTGACAAGCTTGTGACCAAGAAGATTAAGCTGGAGGATATTGTGCAAGAAGGTTTTATCGAGCTGACTCAGGACAAGGCGCAGATCAAGATTTTGGTATCGCCAGAATAAATCTTTGCTTAATCATGAGATGAAAATCAGTCAAAACTGGCTGATTTTTCTTTATGGATTGTGCTATAATAAGCAAAGATATAGAAAGAGGTTTAGGATGTCAAAAGTTTTGAAAGGGACCATTTACACAATAGCTGCTGGAATTGCTTGGGGGCTGTCTGGCACGAGCGGCCAATATCTGCTAGGGCATGGTTTTTCTGCGCTAGCGCTGACCAATCTCCGCTTGCTGCTTTCAGGCCTTGCCTTGATGGGTGTGGCCTATTTGGCAAATCGGGACCATTTTCGGAAGCTTTTAAAAGATAAGTCTTCCTTGTTTTCTATTTTTATTTTTGCCCTCTTTGCTTTGTTTCTCAACCAATTTGCCTACTTGGAGGCCATTCGAGAAACCAATGCAGGGACAGCGACGGTCTTGCAATACCTCTGCCCAATAGGCATCTTAGCCTATGTCTGTATCAAGGATCGGGTTGCGCCTACAATATCGGAGCTTTGTTCTATGCTGTTAGCGATTGTCGGAACCTTTTTGATTTGCGACCCACTGTCAGCTGAATCAGTTAGCCATTACTCCTAAAGGTTTATTGGTTGGTCTTTTTTCAGCTTTTACACATGGGCTTTACATCTTGCTCTCTATTGACTTGATTAAGAAATGGGGCAGTATACTGGTGATTGGCATTGGAATGACCATGGCAGGGCTTTTCTTGCTTCCCATTAGCGGTCTAGCTCAGCACCAGTGGGATCTCAGTCCTAATATTCTATTAGCCTTGGTGGGAATCGTGGTAGTTGGGACCATCTTTTCCTACACGGTCTTTTTAAAGGGTACTTCCCTGATAGGACCTGTCAAATCCAGTCTTCTAGCTTCCACTGAGCCTATTTCAGCGGTCTTCTTTGCCTTTTTTCTGATGAATGAGCGTTTTTATGTCCTTGATCTGGTAGGGATTGCTATGATTTTAATAGTTGTTTCGCTCATTTCCCTTAAAGACTTATGGTTGCAAAAGAAGAAAAAGTCCTGCAGCCTCTCCTAGTTGAACCATTATATATGGTAGACAAAAAGGATAAATAAAAAAGGAGTTGACTTCATTCAACTTCTTTTTATTTGGAGACCATTTTCCAGAAAAAATCAATGACATAAGTCAGTCCGTAGGTATAGATGACGAGAGTGATGGGCTTGCAGACAAGGATAATCAGCATGTACTTTTTGAAAGTCATCTTGGTCAGGGCCGCCAGCATGCAGAGAAAGTCGGCTGGACTGATGGGCCAAATCATCATGAAAATGAAGAAGCGCTCAAAGCGATTCCCCTTATCCAGCCAGCCGATGTATTTATCATAAGTTCGCTTGCTGACGACAGACTGGACAAAAGCCGGACCATAGGTGCGCGCCAGATAAAATATCAGGGCGCAGCCAATGACAATACCGATATAGTTATAAATGGTGCCAACGATATGGCCGTAGATGAAAACACCAGCGACAGAGGTTAGGGCGCCAGGGATAATGGGCACGACCGTCTGTAGAATCTGCAGGAAGATAAAGAGAGGAGGCCCCCAGATGCCAGCCTGCTGGATAAAGGCTGAGAGAGTTTCCTTGGACTGGAGAATGCCTGCGAAATAGGCCCAAAGACAAAAGGCCACCGTTCCTAGAGCGCCAATGGCGGACGACCAGTTGATAATCTTTTGCAAAAAGGGAGAAACAGTTTTCATTTCTCGATCCTTGCTTGCCATAGGCACCTCCAAGAGAATTATTCTTATATCTACTATAGCATCTTTTGCCATTTTTGTAAGCTTTGAAGCTATAGGTGCTAAAAAGTATGAAAGATGATATAATGATATGACTGGTAAGCAATAATCTATAAGCATTCAAAAATTAGAGAGAGTGCTTGTGCTCGAACTAAAAATTCTAGGAGTTAGGAGAGTTATAGTGGAAGAATTTCTAAACTTATATCATCAAAAATTGTGGGAGATTGCATATGAGAATCTCATAAGAACATTTTTCCACCCTCATACAATTATTTTCTTTGTATTATTTTTAATTATTTCTTTCTTAATCTGTTACGTATATTTCGAAAAAAAATGTACTTTACTATTTATAGTTAGTTATTTCTCCTTGTTCCTTTTGGGAGGAGTCGCAGAGTTTGTGAATAGCTATGACAAAATTATGAGTCCAGATTCAAGTTATAACCAATCCTTTTGGTTATTTCCAGTAGTAGAAATGCGCTTACAGATTGAGTATGTAGATGAGCAACTCTTATCTAGTGTTGATGGAGAGCTTAAGAAAGCAGATGTTATACTGTTTGCAGAAGCTAATCCTCAATATCACGATGGTCTTTTTAGTGATACAGCGGATTTCTTTACACGTAGCCATATAGAGGGGAAACAGTTTTTAGTTGCTTTAGTAGGCTACGAAGAGAAAGATGGTGAATGGCAATCTGTTGACATTCGCATTGCCCCTGGTGATGAAGAAAAGGATCTTCAGAAATTTTCTAAGGTTCTTCACATAAAAAAAGATGAAGCAGAGGGTGCTACCGGTATTATTTATAAACTTCAAAAATTTTATGAAAAAAGTTAGAGAGCGAAAAAAATAGATAGTGGTCTTATGGCATGATTTTTGTTCCATTTTAAATGAAGCTTCCCACTTAGGAAGCTGTTTTCATTTGCTTGAAAAATAGAAAAGTGAACATTACCTATTCGCTCTAGAAGAAATAGGAGCATGAGTGCCAAAAAGCCTATTTTATGCTATAATAATGAGAATACGAATTTTTGGAGAGAGATGTGGCGATTGAAGATTATATGCCGGACTTTGCGGTCGAGGCAGTTTACGATTTGACAGTAGAGAGTTTGAAAAGACAGGGTATCAAAGCGGTTTTGGTGGATTTGGATAACACCTTGATTGCTTGGAATAATCCTGATGGGACTCCAGAGATGAAGAAGTGGCTCCATGATTTGCGGGACGCGGGCATTCGGATAATCGTGGTGTCCAATAATAACCAAAAACGGGTCAAGCGGGCTGTTGAAAAGTTTGAAATTGACTATGTCTACTGGGCCATGAAACCCTTCACTTGGGGAATTGACCGAGCGCTCAAGCTTTTTCATTTTGAAAAAAAGGAAGTGGTCATGGTGGGCGATCAGCTTATGACGGATATTCGGGCAGCTCATCGGGCCGGGATTCGTTCGATTTTGGTTAAGCCACTGGTTGAGCACGACTCTATCAAGACTCAAATCAATCGGGCACGTGAACGCCGTGTGCTCAAGAAAATCACTGAAAAATACGGCCCAATTCAATACAAAAAAGGAATTTAAGCATGGAAGAACTTCTCTGTATCGGCTGCGGAGCCACTATTCAGACAGAAGATAAGAGCAAGCTAGGCTACACGCCCCAGTCGGCTCTAGAAAAAGGCTTGGAGACAGGCGAACTCTATTGCCAGCGCTGTTTCCGCTTGCGCCATTATAATGAAATCAGCGATGTCCAGCTGACGGATGATGACTTTCTGCGGCTTCTGCATGAGGTTGGAGATAGCGATGCCTTGGTCGTCAATGTTGTCGATATTTTTGACTTTAATGGATCGGTCATTCCTGGCCTGCCTCGCTTTGTCGCAGGAAATGATGTTCTCTTGGTCGGGAATAAAAAGGACATTTTGCCTAAGTCGGTCAAGGATAGCAAGGTGACCCAATGGCTGACGGAACGAGCTCACGAAGAAGGTCTGCGTCCGGTCGATGTGGTTCTGACCTCTGCTCAGAACAAGCAGGCGATCAAGGACTTGATTGACAAAATTGAGCATTGCCGCAAGGGACGTGACGTTTATGTGGTTGGCGTGACCAATGTGGGCAAGTCTACTTTGATTAACGCGATTATTCAGGAAATCACGGGCAATAAGGATATTATTACGACTTCGCGCTTCCCGGGAACAACTTTGGACAAAATCGAGATACCTTTAGCAGACGGCAGTCATATCTACGATACACCGGGTATTATCCATCGTCACCAGATGGCTCACTATCTTTCTGCTAAGAATCTCAAATACATCAGTCCCAAAAAGGAAATCAAACCCAAAACCTACCAGCTTAATCCTGAGCAAACCCTCTTTTTGGGTGGCCTAGGCCGCTTTGACTTTGTGGCAGGTGACAAGCAGGGCTTCACGGCTTATTTTGACAATGAGCTCAAGCTCCACCGGACCAAGTTGGAAGGTGCCAGTGGCTTTTATGACAAGCATGTTGGCAGTCTCTTAGTACCGCCGGTTGGCAAGGAAAAGGAAGAGTTTCCAGCCTTGGTCAAGCATGAATTTACCATCAAGGACAAGACGGATATCGTCTTCTCTGGTCTGGGTTGGATTCGCGTCAGTGGTCCTGCCAGAGTAGCCGGATGGGCACCAGAAGGCGTGGCAGTTGTCACTCGGAAAGCTATTATATAATACTCAAGACACCAAGGGGAAGAAATTCCCTTAAAATAAGGAAGGAAAAGGCTATGAACAGTGGGGAGTAAAGCGAATCCTAGCTGTATCAAGCCTTATAGAAGAACATGACACTAACATCAAAACAAAGAGCCTTTCTCAACAGTCAGGCGCATAGTCTCAAACCTATCATTCAGATAGGGAAAAATGGACTCAACGACCAAATCAAAACCAGTGTCCGTCAGGCGCTGGATGCGCGAGAGCTGATCAAGGTTACCCTCTTGCAAAATACGGATGAGAATATCCATGAAGTTGCGGAGATTCTGGAAGAGGAAATCGGAGTGGATACGGTGCAGAAGATTGGCCGGATCTTGATTCTCTACAAGCAGTCCAGCAAGAAGGAAAATCGCAAACTCTCGGTCAAAGTTAAACAAGTGTAAGGAAAAATTTCTGTGGAGATGTCAGCCTATGGCTATTGAATTACTGACCCCCTTTACCAAGGTGGATTTAGAACCAGAAGTTAAAGATAAAAAACGCAAGCAGATTGGCATTTTAGGTGGCAATTTCAACCCTGTCCACAATGCTCATTTGGTCGTGGCGGATCAGGTCCGGCAACAGTTGGGCTTGGATCAGGTCCTGCTCATGCCAGAGTACGAGCCGCCGCATGTGGACAAGAAAGAGACCATTGATGAAAAGCATCGGCTGAAAATGCTGGAACTGGCTATCGAGGGCATTGAAGGTCTAGGGATTGAGCCCATTGAGCTGGAACGGAAGGGAATTTCTTATAGCTACGATACCATGAAGCTCCTGACAGAGCAGCATCCAGATACGGACTATTACTTTATCATCGGTGCGGATATGGTGGATTATCTGCCTAAGTGGTACCGGATTGATGAGCTGGTTGAGCTAGTTCAGTTTGTCGGTGTTCAGCGGCCGCGCTACAAGGCGGGGACTTCTTACCCTGTCATCTGGGTGGATGTCCCTCTTATGGATATTTCCTCCAGCATGGTGCGGGATTTTCTGGCTCAGGGACGGACTCCTAATTTCCTGCTGCCTCAGCCAGTCTTAGACTATATCGAGAAAGAGGGGCTTTACCTATGACCTATGAAAGCTATATCAGCATGAGCCGTGATGACTTGCTGGCTAAGATGGAAACAGTCATGTCTGAGAAGCGCCTGCGGCATTGTCTAGGTGTGGAAAAGGCTGCCCGTGAATTAGCGGAGCGCTTCGGTTTTGACGTCGAAAAAGCGGGTCTGGCAGGACTCCTACATGACTATGCTAAAAAGGTCTCGGATGAGCAATTTCTGGCCTTGATTGACAAATACCAGCTGGATCCTGACCTGAAAAACTGGGGCAACAATGTCTGGCATGGCATGGTGGGAATTTACAAGATTCAGGAAGACTTAGGCATCGAAGATGCCGAGATTCTGCGAGCCATTGAGATTCATACAGTGGGCAGTGGCACCATGTCTGAGCTGGACAAGATCGTCTATGTCGCCGACTATATTGAGCACAACCGGGATTTTCCGGGAGTAGACAAGGCTAGAGACTTGGCTCAGCAGTCGCTCAATCTAGCTGTGGCATACGAAACAGCAAGGACTGTAGAGCATTTGGCTCACAAAGGAATGCCCATCTATCCGCAGACCTTGGAGACCTACAATGCCTTTGTAGGATATTTGAAGGAAATAGAAGAAAATTAAAGAGGAACTATGAAAGAACAAGAATTATTGGAACTGGTCGTGAAGGCGGCCGATGAAAAGCGTGCAGAAGATATTGTGGCTTTGGACTTGCAAGGTCTGACTACGGTGACAGATTACTTTGTTATCGTCAGCTCGATGAACAGCCGTCAGCTGGATGCAGTAGCTGAAAATATCCGTGAGAAAGCTGCTGCGGCTGGTATTTCTGCTGGTCATATCGAAGGAGATGCAGCTGGTGGCTGGGTTCTCTTAGACTTGGGTGGCGTGGTTGTCCATGTCTTTTCTGAGGAAATGCGGGCGCATTACAATCTGGAAAAGTTGTGGCACGAAGCAACTGGTGTGGATGTTGCAGCCTTATTGGAAGAAAAAAACAAGTAATTTTTTGCCCTTAGACAGAAAGTAGAATTCGGCTCAGTCAGCCTGCTGGCTGGGCTATTTTTGAAAGGAAAAGTATGGCAACTTATGAAACCTTCGCGTCGGTTTACGATGCGATTATGGATGATTCTTTGTATGAGAAGTGGACGGATTTCAGCCTGCGTTATTTTCCCAAGGATAAGAAAAAACTGCTGGAGCTAGCCTGCGGTACGGGCATCCAGTCCATTTATTTTAAGCAAGCGGGTCTTGAGGTGACAGGGCTGGACCTGAGTCAGGAAATGCTGGATTTGGCAGAGAAGCGTAGCATAGAGGCCGGTTTGGATATTCCCTTTATCCAGGGCAATATGCTGGATTTGAGTGGCGTCGGTCAGTTTGATTTGGTGACTTGCTATTCAGACTCGATTTGCTATATGGAGGACGAAGTCGATGTTGGTCAGGTCTTCACTCAAGTCTACCAGCATCTAAATGAGGGCGGCCGCTTTATCTTTGACGTACACTCGATTTACCAGATTGACGAGGTTTTTCCTGGCTATTCCTATCACGAAAATGCTGAAACCTTTGCTATGGTATGGGATTCCTATGCGGACGAACCGCCTCATTCTATCGTGCATGAGCTGACCTTCTTTGTCCAAGACGAGGATGGGCGCTTCACGCGCCATGATGAGGTGCATGAGGAGCGGACCTATGAGATTCTGACCTATGATATCTTGCTGGAGCAGGCAGGCTTTAAGAACGTCAAGGTTTATGCGGACTTTGAGGACAAGGAGCCAACTGACAAGAGCGCTCGTTGGTTCTTTGTGGCGGAGAAATGAGATGACAGTTACGGGTATTATCGCAGAGTTTAATCCTTTTCATAATGGGCACAAATATCTGCTGGAGCAGGCTTCTAGTCTGAAAATCATTGCTATGAGTGGCAATTTTGTTCAGCGCGGAGAGCCGGCTATCGTGGACAAGTGGACTCGGGCACAGATGGCTTTGGAAGCTGGAGCGGATTTGGTCCTTGAGTTGCCTTTCTTGGTCAGCGTTCAGGCGGCAGACTTTTTCGCTAAGGGGGCAGTAGACATCTTAGAGAGACTGGGCATTGAGCATCTGACTTTTGGAACTGAGGAAGTGTTGGACTATGGGAGTATTTCGAGGGTCTATGGCGAGAAGGCAGAGCAGATGGAGGCTTATCTGGCTGGCTTGCCTGATTCCCTATCATATCCCCAGAAGACTCAGGCCATGTGGCAGGAGTTTGCAGGGCTCAATTTCTCAGGCTCTACCCCCAATCATATCTTAGGCTTGGCCTATGCCAAGGCTGTGGCAGGAAAGGCTATCAAGCTGTGCCCGATTCAGCGCCAGGGGGCTGGCTATCATTCCTTGTCAGCTAATCAGGAATTTGCTTCCGCAACTGCCCTTCGTCAGAATCTGGATCAGCCTGATTTTCTGAAAAAATTCACTCCGGCCTATCACTTGATTGAAACGGCTCCCAAGGTGACCTGGTCGGACCTCTTTCCTTACCTTCGTTACCAGATAGTGACAAGTCCGGATTTGACAGATTTTTATCAGGTCAATCAGGAGTTGGCCGTCAGGATTAGAGAGGCCTTGAAAAGCAGTGAGACCATAGAAGAGCTAGTTAAGCAGGTGGCGACCAAGCGCTATACCAAGGCTCGGGTTCGACGTCTGCTGACCTATATCCTGACCGGAGCTAGACAAGAAGAGATTCCGTCAGGTGTTCACATTTTAGGCTTTTCCGAGCAGGGGCGCCAGCATTTGTCCAGCCTTAAAGGTAAGGTCGAATTGGTCAGCCGTATCGGCAAGGAGCCATGGGATAGTCTAACCCAGCAGGCTGATAAGGTCTATCAACTAGGCAATCCCGCACTTAGGGAGCAGAATTTTGGACGGGTTCCGATTATGAAAGACAAGCAAGGTTGAATCTTCAACCTTTTTACTTTATTTGTGATGGTACAGAAAAAATGGTATAATAAATGAATGAACTTGTTTTAACTAAAGAGCATGATTTGCTTTTTAGCGGTTTGACTGTAGGTATGAAAGGTAGTATTCGGTCAATAAAACATTGCTAGGCTTGATTGAATGATTATATTTCATATCCATGTCTCAAAGGAGGAAGACTCATGAAATTCAAAAAGATTACTTTTATGGCCCTTACAGCTTTACTGACGCTTAGTTTAGGGGCTTGTAGCTTGATTGGGCAGAAGCATTCTCAAAAGAATCAGGGTGTGACTGAGAATAGTTCCCGTGAGAGCCAAAAGAATACTTCTTCTGACGATATTGAAGAACTCTTGGAGAAAGCAGAAACTGCGAATGAAGATCTAACTTCAATGAAAATGAAGGTAAAACTATCTATCACTGTAGATGGTTCCAATAAAACTCAAACGATGAGCGGAGACCTTCTCTATGATAAAAGCACTGATGAATTGGCCAAGGGACATTTAGTAATAGATGGAAAAGAGAGCGGTCAGGAGAGTTATCAAGAAGCGATTATGCCAGGCGGACAGGATAAACTTTTGTATACTCGTTCTTCTAAAAATGGAACATGGTCTAAGCAAGAAATGGGAAGCGGGGCAGATTATTATGTTCAGCCCGATTATTTCAAACTCATGGATGGCTTTTATCAAATGGCTGATGATGTCACTGTAAAGGAAAGCGGTGATGAATATGTCTTTAAATTAAGCAGTAAAAATGCTGATTTGCTAGGGCTTTTTGGTGAAGAATTCAAACTAGAGCTGTCAGGTGTTACTCAGGCAGATATGGATAAGAAGTTAGAAGTACGCTTGGATAAAAAGACCTTATTCTTAAAAGACTTTAAGCTAGGTTTATCTTATAAAGGTGAAAAAGGTAGTATGGATGTTCAAACAGATACTCATTATTCTGACTGGAATACTATAGATGAAGATGAGATAAAAGCACCTCAGTAAAGCATTGACAGAATAGCTTCTAAACTATTAGCTGAGAAAGAAAGGAAAAGTCATGCCTTTATTGTTTGCTTTTCGCTACCGTAGAGGACTCTATTTGACCATAGTAATCTTAGCCTCTGTCTTTTTAGTCTCAGGCATCATTTTCGGTGCTTTAGCTTGCTTGCTCTTGTTTTCAATTGATAAAGCCATGCCTGGATCAGGAATTAGTTCATTCGGTTTGCCTTCTTTCCTTACCTTTCTGTTAGCCAGTCTACTTGAAATTTTTATAATAATCCATGCAGGACGTAAGTTGAGTAAAAAGTGCTTTGTTCTCGCGGGAACAGAATGGGGCTTGACCGTGCGAGGAGCTTTGTTGAAAGAGCATAGCTTTGCTTGGAATCAGCTGGAAAGTGTCTTTTACCGGCCGGCTTGGGGAAGAACTTCTGATGGGCAGGCTTCTTTTCGACTGGGAGTCAGGTACTATAGGAGAGACTACCTATATGTCAAGCCTTATCATGGCAAGTCCGTTCGAGTAGATGTCACTTTTTTAGATGGCAGAATAGAGGATGTTTTTGCATGTTTAAGCAGATGCAAACCGGATTTACCTATTGTGAAAAATTATCAGTGATATTTTTGATGGATTTCGGTAAAGGTCCGCTATGACAGACCTGCCGGTTTCGGAAAATAGAATTTATCGTCCAGTTGCTCTTTTAGCGGCTGGATTTTTTATGGAAGGAAAACAGAAATCAAATTTGTCTCGATTTCAGGCTAACAAGAGTTGAAGAATGCAAGCTGAATCTTCTAGAAGCTATCATTTTTTCTTAGTGATTTTTCTGATTCCCTGTGTTATAATAAGAAAGATTAAAAATGTAATTTATCAAAAGGAGAATCTCCAATGGGACGTAAATGGGCCAATATTGTGGCAAAGAAAACGGCCAAAGACGGCGCAAACTCAAAAGTATATGCTAAGTTTGGTGTGGAAATCTATGTAGCAGCTAAAAAAGGTGATCCAGATCCAGAGTCTAACACAGCTTTGAAATTCGTTATTGACCGAGCTAAGCAGGCTCAGGTGCCAAAGCATGTCATTGACAAGGCCATCGATAAGGCAAAAGGAAACACCGACGAAACCTTTACTGAAGGCCGCTATGAAGGATTTGGGCCAAACGGTTCTATGCTGATTGTCGATACACTGACTTCAAATGTCAATCGGACTGCAGCCAATGTCCGTGCTGCTTTTGGTAAAAATGGCGGCAATATGGGAGCTAGCGGCTCTGTATCTTATCTTTTTGATAATAAAGGTGTGATTGTCTTTGCGGGTGACGACGCTGACAGCGTCTTTGAACAGCTGCTGGAAGCGGATGTGGATGTTGATGATGTTGAAGCAGAAGAAGGAAGCATCACTGTTTATACAGCTCCAACTGACCTTCACAAGGCCATCGTGGCTCTGCGTGAATCTGGCATTCAAGAATTCCAAGTAACTGAGCTTGAAATGATTCCTCAGTCTGAAGTAGAGTTGACCGGTGAAGACCTCGAAACCTTTGAAAAGCTTTATAGCGTTTTAGAAGACGACGAAGATGTCCAAAAAATCTATACGAATGTAGATGGATTCTAAAGAAACTTGACCTGTAGTTGGAGCTACAGGTTTTCTGTTATGAGAAGTCTCAAACTGTATTTACCAGTCAAGATAAGTATAGCAAAATAGAAAAGTCATAGGATTAACTTATTAAAGAGAAGAACTTAGCTTCCTGTGCCTTGCTTCCAAACCAGAACGAGATTATCAGTTGAAATTTGTAAAAACTGATGGCAAGTGGGTCTTGGAGCGTGATTTTTCTTATGAATCCATTGTCATTTCTTTCGAAGGCGATATATCATAATAGCAAAATTAGAGGGCTGATTATTGATTATTTGCTCTCTATTTTTGTGTCCTCGTCCAGCTTTGTGCTATACTGGATGGTAGCTAGGTGTATTCGAATAAAGGAGTCTGCCATGAAAAAATTTTATGATAAACTGATGCAAACGCGGCATTATCTTCATCAGCATCCAGAGCTGTCTGGGCAGGAATTTGAAACGACGGCTTTTCTAAAAGGCTATCTGGAAGATTTGGAGATTAGGATTTTAGAATCCGGTCTGAAAACGGGCTTGGTTGCCGAGATTGGCTCTGGCAAGCCGGTTATTGCCCTGAGGGCTGATATCGATGCTCTGCCCATTTTGGAGCGGACAGGTCTACCTTATGCCAGTCAGAATGTAGGCGTCATGCACGCTTGCGGCCATGATTTTCACCAGACCAGCCTCTTGGGGGCAGCTGAGCTGCTCAAGGCTATGGAAGGAGATTTGAGAGGGACAGTTCGTTTGATTTTCCAGCCGGCTGAGGAAACTTCTCTGGGAGCCAGTCAGGTGCTTGCGACTGGTTTGCTGGACGATGTGTCTGCTATTATTGGCTTTCACAATATGCCCCAGCTTAAGGCGGGACAGCTGGCGCTTAAAGCTGGAGCCATGATGGCTGGGGTTGAGAAGTTCAAGGTTGAGGTAGAAGGAGTCAGCAGCCATGCGGCTAGGCCAGATCTGGGTGTTGATACAGTATTGACCTTAACCAGTATGATTCAAAATCTGCAGGCTCTAGTGGCCCGCATAGTGTCTCCTTTTGAAGCAGCTGTCTTATCTGTAACCCATATAGAAGCTGGAGCGACTTGGAATGTACTACCGCAGTCAGGCTTTTTTGAAGGAACCATTCGCAGCTTCAATCCATCCTTGCAGCAGCGTCTCAAGGAAGACTTTATCCGAATTGTAGAGAATACAGCGGAGAATTTTGGAGCTCAAGTCAGGATTTCTTGGGGCCATACACCGCCAGTGACCTATAATGATTCCGAATTGGCCGAGCTGCTCTATGAGCATTCACAGAATCTGGCTGAGGTCCTACCTGCCAGTCCTTCCTCGGCTGGTGAAGATTTTGCCTTTTATCAAGAGAAGATTCCAGGCGTCTTTGCCTTTATCGGCTCAAATGGGGCAGAAAATGCTCCTGACCTCCATCACGATAGCATGGTCATTGACGACGAAGCCTTCAAAGTTTCCGTTCCTTACTATGTCGAAAGTGCTCTCTTTCTCCTGCAGTACTATAAGCAGAAGGTCTAGAGATAGTTGCCTCAAAGCTGATAAAGAAAAGCTATCACCTCCATAAAAAATATATAATGGTCAAGCTTCTCCTTATTTGATATGATAAAGAAAGACTTTTTAGGAGGAATTCGAAATATGAACCTGAAGAAAACCTTGAAATACTTCTCTCTGGCGGCTGTCAGTGCCTTGGCCATTGGTGCCCTAGTGGCCTGCTCATCATCAAGTGAGAAGAAAACAGAGAAAATAAAGGTAGAAGTCGGAACAGTAGGAACGACCAAACCATTTTCATACGAGGATAAAGACGGTAAACTGACTGGCTACGATATCGAAGTCCTTCGTGCTATCTTTAAGGACTCAGACAAGTATGAAGTCAATTTCAATAAGACCAAGTGGGCTTCTATTTTCTCAGGTCTGGACAGCGACCGCTACCAGATCGGTGCCAATAATATCAGCTATTCCGAAGAACGGGCTAACAAATATCTCTATGCTAGTCCATATGCGAAAAATCCAACAGTTTTAGTTGTCCGGAAGGGTGAGGGCATCAAATCGCTGGATGACATTGGCGGCAAGTCTACTGAGGTTGTTCAGGGGACTTCAACAGCTCAGCAACTAGAGGACTATAACAAGGAACATAGCGATAATCCGACAAAAATCAATTATACGGACGGAACCATTCAGCAAATCTTGGCCAATCTGAATGACGGCCGTACGGACTATAAAGTTTTTGAGCGCATAACTGTAGAGTCTATTATCAAAGACCAAGGCTTGAAAAATCTGGAAGTGATTGAACTTCCAAGCGACCAGCAGCCTTATGTCTATCCGATTATTGCAAGCGGTCAGGAAGACCTGCAAAAATTTGTCAACAAGCGAATCAAGGAACTCTATGAGGACGGTACGCTTGAAAAACTATCACAAGAATTCTTTGGCGGCTCTTACCTGCCAGATGCAAAAGACATCAAGTAAGAAATCCCATCAAGTCCAGTCTGCAATTTGGCTGACTAGACTTTGATACAAGAAATACGATAAGGGCGGGGAAGCTTATTTCCCCAGCCCTTTATCTGCTGTTAATAGGAGTAACGCATGCCTTTCTCAACTGAGACTGAACAAATCAAGAAATTTGAAAACGACGAGGTAGCCCAGCACTATTTTGAAGTGCTGCGGACCTTGATCTCTAAAAAATCAATCTTTGCCCAGCAGGTTGGCTTGCAGGAAGTAGCCAACTATTTGGGAGAGATTTTTACAGCTGCAGGTGCCAAGGTCATGATTGACGATAGCTATACTGCTCCATTTGTTTTGGCGGAGTTTCTTTCTTCAAATCCTGCTGCTAAGACCATTATTTTCTACAACCACTACGATACAGTGCCGGCAGATGATGACCAGCCTTGGACCAATGATCCCTTTACACTGTCAGTTCATTACGGGATTATGTATGGGCGAGGAGTGGATGATGACAAGGGGCACATTACCGCTCGTTTGACGGCCGTTCGTAAGTATATTCGAGAGCACGGTGATTTGCCGGTCAATATTATTTTTATGATGGAAGGGGCAGAAGAGTCTGCTTCGACAGACTTGGATAAATATTTGGCCAAGCATCGCAAACGCCTGCGAGGAGCAGATTTGCTGGTCTGGGAGCAAGGCAGCCGCAATAATCTGGGACAGCTGGAAATCTCGGGTGGTAACAAGGGAATTGTTACCTTTGATATGACGGTCAAAAGTGCAGATGTAGACATTCATTCTAGCTTCGGCGGGGTTATCAATTCAGCTTCTTGGTATTTGGTCAATGCTCTATCCAGCTTGCGCAGTCCAGACGGCCGCATCTTAGTTGAAGGCATCTATGAGCAGGTTCAAGAGCCAAATGAACGGGAGCTGGCTCTGATTGAGGAATATGCCCTGCGGACTCCTGAAGAGTTGAGTCAGGTCTATGGCTTGAAATTGCCGGTTTTGTTGGACGAACGGAAGGAATTCCTTCGTCGCTTTTACTTTGAGCCTTCTCTGAATATTGAAGGCTTCGGATCAGGCTATCAAGGCCAAGGGGTTAAAACTATTTTGCCTTCAGAGGCCCAGGCTAAGATGGAGGTTCGTCTGGTGCCTGGTCTGGAGCCAGAGAATGTATTGGACAAGATTCGTCAGCAACTGGATAAAAATGGCTATTCGGCAGTTGAGCTGACTTATACCTTGGGAGAAATGAGCTATCGCAGCGACATGAGCGCACCTTCCATTCTCAATCTTATCGAACTAGCAAAAGATTTCTACTGCGAAGGCGTCTCTGTACTGCCGACCTCAGCCGGAACTGGCCCGATGCACACGGTTTATGAAGCCTTGGAGGTTCCTATGGCGGCTTTTGGACTTGGCAATGCCAACAGCCGGGACCACGGTGGAGATGAGAATGTGAAAATTGCTGATTATTATACACATATAGAGCTCATTCAAGACTTGATTGGCAGTTACCATCAAACTGACTAGACTAGTGGGAAAGGAAGGCTTATGCTATACTCTATAAGAAAAGACAAACTGAAGCAGGCTGGCTTCTTTTACCTCTTTTATTTTTTAGCCATGCTCTTAGGCGTCTTGGTTGGGCTTCTATTTGACCGCTCGGGCAATATGTTTTACGCTCCGGCTTTTACAGCTTTCTTTGGCGGAGTTCTGTTCATCTTCTACACTGAGAAAATAAAGACCTTCGGTCTAATCAGCGGCCTAGGTTGTCTGCTAGGTCTCTTCTTTCTGCTCAGTCGACATGGCTTTGGAGCCTTTCTACCAGGTTTGATTTGCGGTATTTTAGCGGATCTTATAGCTCGGTCAGGCAGCTATCAAAAGACTGTTAGAAGCTTGCTGGCTTTTATGGTTTTCAGCTTTAGCACAGCGGGTCCTATTTTCCTAATGTGGCTGGCACCCAAGCAGTACGAAGCTAGTCTTCTTGCCAGAGGAAAGACTCAGGCTTATATTGAGCAGGTCATGCTTAAGCCGGAACCCAGCTTAGTCCTCTGGTTTGTAGCTAGCATTTTACTGGGCGCTTTACTTGGAGCCCTGTTAGGTAGGAAAATCCTTAAAGCGAGACATTCCAAGTCAGCTTCAGTCTAACTATCATTGTAAATATAACTAAGGAGAAAACATGAACAATTTACTCGTACTCCAGTCGGACTTTGGTCTGGTAGATGGAGCTGTGTCAGCCATGATCGGAGTGGCGCTAGAAGAGTCGCCCACTCTGAAAATTCATCATCTGACTCACGATATCACCCCTTACAATATCTTTGAGGGAAGTTATCGTCTCTTCCAGACGGTTAATTACTGGCCAGCAGGAACGACCTTTGTGTCAGTAGTGGATCCGGGCGTTGGCTCCAAGCGTAAGAGTGTGGTAGCTAAGACTAAAAAGGGCCAGTACATCGTCACGCCTGACAATGGCACCCTGTCTTTCATCAAGAAGCATGTCGGCATTGAGGCTATTCGGGAAATTTCTGAAGTGGAAAATCGTCGCAAGGATACGGAGCATTCCTACACTTTCCACGGCCGTGATGTCTATGCCTATACAGGTGCCAAGCTAGCCAGCGGCCATATCAGCTTTGAAGAAGTTGGACCAGAGCTAAAAGTTGAAGACATTGTCGAAATTCAGGTAGTAGAGACCACGCTTGCTGAGAATTATGTCAGCGGAGCTATTGATATCCTGGATGTCCGCTTTGGTTCTCTCTGGACCTCTATCACCCGCGAGGAATTCTACACCTTAAAACCAGAATTTGGTGACCGGTTTGAGGTTACCATCTACAACAATGACATGCTGGTTTATCAAAACCAAGTAACCTATGGCAAGTCCTTTGCGGATGTCCGCATCGGCCAGCCTATCCTCTATATCAACTCCCTCTATCGGGTTGGCTTAGCGATTAACCAAGGTTCCTTTGCTAAGGCCTACAATGTTGGCGTCGGTGCCCAGTGGCATATTGAAATCAAGAGAATTGAAAATTAAGGAAGAAGAAAATGAAAAATAATACAATCAGAAACGTAGTCGCAACAGGAATTGGAGCTGCCCTATTCGTGGTCATCGGAATGATCAATATCCCAACGCCTGTACCCAATACCAGCATTCAGCTCCAATACCCTCTGCAAGCTCTTTTTAGCGTCATCTTTGGACCAATCGTCGGTTTCCTGATGGGCTTCATTGGCCACGCCATTAAAGACGCTATGAGCGGTGGCGGACTTTGGTGGTTTTGGATTGCCGGCAGCGGAGTCTTCGGTCTATTGGTTGGCTTCTTTAGAAAATTCTTCCAAGTGGAAGAAGGAAAATTTGAAGTCAAGGATATTATCCGCTTTAACTTGATTCAGTTTGGAGCCAATGCAATCGCTTGGCTTATCGGCCCAATTGGTGACGTGATTGTGTCTGGTGAGCCGGTCAATAAGGTCATTGCTCAAAGTATTGTAGCAATTCTGGTGAATTCTGCGACAGTAGCAGTCATCGGTACAGTCTTGCTGACTGCTTACGCTCGCACCCGCACCCGCGCAGGAAGTCTCAAAAAAGATTAATCATAGTAGTTTCTATCAAAGAATAGCTGCCTATACGACTGGGCGGCTTTTTTTGCTAGTGGTGAATCATACAGTTGTCCACTAGGAACTGGAAAATTTAAGAAATTTATGACTTCCTAAAAGTACTTACAATATAAGACGATATATTTAGATGAGATAAAAGACAAGAGTAAATTTTAGAACAGCTCTTGCGAATCAGAAATTTGTAGATTTTCCTAGTCTTTTTTTGAAAACGCTTTAAATTTGTACTATAATGGGGAATAGGAGTCGGTAAGTTCGTTGCCAACGAATCAAGAACAACCAAAGATTTGAATAGTTTAAAGTCTCTTTGGTTCTTATGTGACTCAGCTAGTTCCAACGTGTTATTGATGTTTGTGCCTACATAGTTTTAGCAGCAGAATCAGGTGCTCTGACGGCTGGATGTCTGGACCTCTGGACCTCTAAGATATAGATATGGTGTGGGTAGAAAATGTTTCAGCTGAGTTGGTTGTAACTTGCAATTTCCCGCTTCTTGATTCGTAAAAGAGAGCCCTTTTAATTTTTAGGCTCAGGGATTATCGATTCCAATGTGTATTTTAGGTAAAATTGGTCAGTTTGGCTGGATGGCCTTCATGATGACCATTGTTGTTTTTGTTCTACTTGTTGTGATGATAAGTGCTATTTTTAATAAAGGCTTAAATTAAGAAGCCTAGGAGGACATGTGGTATGAAATTTTTCTTAGATACAGCTGATGTGGCGGCTATCAAAGCGATTAATGAATTAGGTGTTGTGGATGGCGTAACAACTAACCCAACAATTATTTCACGTGAAGGCCGCGATTTTAAAACGGTTATTCAAGAAATCTGTGAGATTGTAAGTGGTCCTGTTAGTGCAGAGGTTACTGGCTTGACAGCGCCTGAAATGATTGCAGAAGCACGGGATATTGCTAAATGGGCTGATAACGTTGTTGTCAAAATTCCAATGACAACGGAAGGTTTAAAAGCTGTCTCTGTCCTTTCAAAAGAGGGAATTAAAACGAATGTTACCTTGATTTTTACAGTTTCTCAAGGACTCATGGCTATGAAAGCTGGAGCTACCTTCATCAGTCCTTTTGTTGGACGTTTGGAAGATATCGGAACAGATGCCTATCAACTGATTACAGATTTGCGCACGATTATTGATATTTATGATTTTGAAGCTGAAATCATCGCAGCTAGTATTCGTAATTCAGCGCATGTTGAAGCTGTTGCAAAACTTGGTGCTCACATTGCGACCATTCCGGATAATTTATTTGAAAAAATGACGCAGCACCCACTGACTACCAACGGAATAGCCCAATTTATGAAGGATTGGGAAGCATTTAAAAAATAAGTTTTGGGGTAGGTATGGGAAATATAAGTCTCTGCCTCTGACTAAATGTTAAGCAGACTATAGCGACTGAGAAGACTTTGGCTCTTTGTCACCAGAGCTAGGTTGCTGATAAGCTAAGATTTGGAGAAGACCAAACTGGTCTTCTCTTTTTGATGTTTAGATTTGTGGAAATTGCTTCTGAAATAATGTAAAAAATAAAAGATAAAATGCAAATTATATATTGCATTATTTAAAATATATTGTATAATAGACTTATAATTATGAAAGGAGCGATAGCATGAATAAGAAAATAACTCATCTGCTTATTCCCCTTACTTGGTTTCTAATAGCTGTTGTATTTCTAAGTCTTGGGATAGTTCAGAGAAATCAAATGTGGCTTATTTTTGGTTTTGCTGATATCACTTTTGCTTGTTCTTTCTATGTTATATTCGGGCAAAGGAAAGACGATAAGGACGATGGACATGGCAAAAAATCTTAGACTAAAAATGGCACGAGCTGAGCATGATATGACCCAGGGGGACTTGGCAGATGCTATCGGAGTGACCCGCCAGACCATTGGCCTGATTGAGGCAGGTAAGTACAATCCTAGTCTCAGTTTATGCTTAGCGATTTGCAAATGTCTTAACAAGACACTAGATCAGTTGTTTTGGGAAGGCTAAAATAAGAAAGTGAGTAAGAAGATGAAGAAGCAACCTATTATAAAAGACGAACGGATAGAGAAATTGGACGGTAAAGTTGCAGGAGAACTAGTACTAGGAATATTCCTTTTCTTAGCTACCTCTGTATGTTTCAAAGCCTATATTCTCCGTCTAACCTTACTGGCCTATCTGCCAGAGACTATTCTGATTATTCTAGTTGGTCTATATGCCTTGATGCGTCGCTTGAGTTTGGGAATTGATGTCCGTGACATGGTGATGGAGGAAAACTGGCCAGAGCGTTTTATGGGTGGAGTTGTTTTTGCTCTAATCGTTGCAGGTATTGATTTCTTTGGTCAGCGAGAAAGCTTGGCTAGTATCTTAAGCATTTGGTACCTGCTCAAGTTGGCTCTTTCAATGCTGCTCTTTATATTGGGAAGCTTGACCTTGGATAAGGTCAGCCTAACTCTCAACCGCAAACGTCAGAAAAAGCTAGATCAGGAATTGGAGGTTGAAGAATGACTTGGTGGAAACGATTGCTGTGGGTTGGGTGCGTTTGCTTAGCATTGCTGCTGTATGTATTACCCATGCTGGTTCAGCACGTCGTAAGAATTTATGAATTTCCAAGACTATGGACCATTCTTCTTGGTATTTTCCTAATTTTTATCACTTCGATGGTCTTTATCGTATTGGCAAAGAAGTCAGGTATTTTATCTCAGTCTGGCAAAGCTTTTCAAAAAGCAGACGGGAAGCGAATTATTTTAGGTTTTCTAGGTATGATTCTCGTATCTTTTCTTGGAACGTTTCTTTTGAATCTATTTCACGGTGAGGAAACAACGGTGAATCAAGCATCTATAATAGAAGAGTTCCAAAGAGGGGATATGATTTTGTTGCCCATCACACTTGGGGTTTTAGCACCTATTGCAGAGGAAATAATTTTCCGCGGAATCATTCCTCTAAAAATCTTTAAAGGCTATGAGGCTTGGGGTTATATCATAGGCGGGTTGATCTTTACTCTTTTTCATGGTCCAACCAATATCATGTCTTTTGTTCTTTATGCTGGTTCCTCAGTGATTTTGACCTGGCTGGCTTATCGAACTCGGCGCTTGGAAGTCAGTATTGCAGTTCACATGCTGAATAATGGACTTCCTGCCATTATCATGTTTTTGATAGGTATTTTGGGAATACCTAGATAGGAGATTGAAATGAAAATCAAGTTTATCAAACGTCAGATCTTGGACGAGCGGGAAGAGCAACTTGTCAATATTTTCTTGAAGGCTGGCTAAACAAGCGCTTTGAGAAGTATTTGGATCAATTGGAAGAAGAGCGATAACTTGTCATTCTCATTTAAACTTTCCAGCTCAGCTATTTTTCAAACAAATATTTTGCCCAGCTTTTCTTCTCGCGTTATAATAAATAGATGAATTAAAAAATTCAGAAAATTTTATAGAGAAAAGAGAGTTGAAATCTTATGGCAAAAGATATTCGCGTCCTACTTTACTACAAATATGTTCCGATTGAGAATGCTGAGAAATTTGCAGCTGATCATCTGGCCTTCTGTAAATCTATCGGTCTGAAAGGCCGTATCCTGGTAGCAGATGAGGGAATCAACGGAACGGTTTCTGGTGATTATGAAACCACTCAAAAATACATGGATTATGTCCACAGCCTTCCGGGCATGGAAGACCTTTGGTTCAAGATTGACGAAGAAAACGAGCAAGCTTTCAAGAAAATGTTTGTTCGCTACAAGAAAGAAATTGTGCACTTGGGCTTGGAAGACAATGATTTTGACAATGACATCAACCCACTAGAGACGACAGGAGCTTACCTATCGCCTAAGGAATTTAAGGAAGCCCTCTTGGATGAAGATACTGTTGTCCTAGATACCCGTAACGACTACGAGTACGATCTGGGTCACTTCCGTGGAGCCATCCGTCCAGACATCCGCAACTTCCGTGAGTTGCCACAATGGGTTCGTGATAACAAAGAGAAGTTCATGGACAAGCGCGTGGTTGTTTACTGTACCGGTGGTGTTCGCTGTGAGAAATTCTCAGGCTGGATGGTCCGTGAAGGATACAAGGATGTCGGTCAGCTTCATGGCGGTATCGCGACTTACGGCAAGGATCCAGAAGTTCAAGGTGAGCTTTGGGATGGTAAGATGTATGTCTTTGATGAGCGTATCTCGGTTGATATCAACCATGTCAATCCAGTCGTGATTGGGAAAGACTGGTTTGACGGGACTCCTTGCGAGCGCTATGTCAACTGTGGTAATCCAGAGTGTAACCGCCGCATCCTGACTTCAGAAGAAAACGAAGACAAGTACCTCCGTGGCTGTTCTCACGAATGCCGTGTTCACCCTCGCAATCGCTATGTGGCTGAAAACGGCTTGAGCAAAGCAGAAGTGATGGAGCGTTTGGCTGCGATTGGAGAAAGCTTGGAAACATTGGTAGCTCAGTAATAAGGAGAGATCCTAATGGAAAAATTTTGTGTTTATGGGAAATTAATGGCCCAAGAAGGAAAGGTGCAGGAACTTACTGCTTACATGCAAGAAGTTGTCAAAGAAATGCAAAATCTTGACACTTGTTTCTGCTATATCTTAGGTGAGAAGGCAGATGAACCCAACAGCATCTATATTTACGAAGTTTGGGAGAGCGAGCAAGCTCACAATGACAGTCTGACCTTGGAAGTTTTTCAAAATCTCATTGCAAAAGCTAGACCCATTATTGCAGGCATGGAAAATTTGCATAAGCTGACTATTTTGGATGGTAAGGCAAGTTTCTAAATTCCTAAGAAAAACTAAAAACTTTAGACGATTCAAACGTCTAAAGTTTTTTTATCATTTATCTACAGGTAAAAGTCTTGTTGGACAGAGATTTGGGAAAGCAGACTATTTCCGCCGATTCTTGGGGCATCTCGCGGATTATCACTTGATTTCTGGTTTTCTTTCCACAGTTCTGATTTTTTGTCCTTTCTTTTTGATGTGATATAATGAGCTTAAATAAATGGGAAAGGAGCAAGTCTATGTCTAAAGCCATCATGGAAGAAGTGGCTGCCTATCTGCGTCAGCATGCAGATGAAGAGCTGAGTCTGACAGATTTGGCTCAGCATTTCCATTATAGTCCTTCCCATCTATCCAGAACTTTCAAGAAAAAGATGGGCTTTTCTATCAAGCAATATATGGAAGCTCTTAAGATGGAAAAAGGGATCCAGGAGATTGTAGAAAGCCGGCAAAATGTGACCGAGACCTCTATGGAAGCTGGTTATGATAGTCTAGGCAGTTTTTCCAATACTTTTAAGCGGCATACTGGACTTTCGCCTAAAAAATACTACCAAGAATCAACCAAGGCTTATGATTTTATGGTAAAACAGCTGGATGAGAAGGGAGCTTTGTTACATCAGGATCCCGACTGTAAAAGTGGCAATAGGCTGACTGTGGCGCTATCTTATCCTGAGGGGTATGAACCACGCCTTAGCTGTGTCGGGCTGTTTAAAACCCGAATACCCAAAGAAGAGCCGGTTATCGGAGTAGCACTGAGTCAGGAGAGACAGTTTACTTTTGAAAATGTACCGGATGGCCACTACTATCTTTTGGCCTGTGAATTGCTGGAGGATTTACGCCTAACTAAAAACTATGTCTTGAAGCATAACTTTCGCTGGGGCAGCGATGAGCCTCTCACTTTTTCAGGCGATAGCATCTATCAGGAGGAAATCAGCATGCGCAGGCCCTTGCCCAGTGATCCACCTATTACAGTTAATCTTCCAGTTTTAATCATGCGTTCCCTAGCCAAACAAGCGCAATTGAGAATAAGAAAATTTTTATCCTAATTGATAAACTGATGATAGAGATTTATTCTCAGCTATAAAAAATTGGAGGAACAATAATGAAATTAGACGTGTTTTTAAGTTTTAATGGTCAGGCCGAAGAAGCTTTTCGTTTTTATGCTGACCTTTTTCAGACAGAGATTAAGGGACTTGTCCGAGCCAGTGAGATGATGGATCCAGCTGACCTTCCTGCAGAAAAACGGGATAAGCTTGCCTGGATTGCTTTAGATACGGAAAACTTAACCCTGCATGGTGAAGATGTAGGCATTTTTAACGACCTATCTATTCCTAGCAATCATCAGCCCAATCAATGGTTAGTTCTGAGCCCAGACAGTAGAGAAGAAGCCGATGAGCTCTTTGCCAAGCTTGCTGAAGGTGGGCAAATTCTCTATCCTTTAGAGGAACAAGCTTTCGCAGAGTTTTATGGCCGCTTGATTGACCGTTTTGGTATCGGCTGGGATGTGATGAAATGAGGTAGAAGGATGGCTTATAGTGAATCCTTAGCCCAGCAAGTCCGTGCCATTTTAGCTACTGATCTTCCTCCTCATGTTTTTGAAGAAGAGCTAGAAGAGAAGAAGATGTTTGGTGGCTTGGCTTTTATGGTTCGAGGTAAGATGACCGTTACTGTGAGTTCGAGAAGTCAAGAGCTTGTCATGGTACGCATCGGTAAGGAACTGGAAAAGCAGGTCCTGCCTAAAAATGGTGCCAGTGTCACAGTGATGAAGGGTAGGCTTTATCATGGCTATATTGATTTAGATGGCGAAGGACAAAAGGAACTGCCTTACTGGATCAAGCTAGCCTTGTCCTACAATCAGGAGCTGACGCAGCAGGATAAAAAGTAAGAAGTGCTCAGAATGAGTTTTGCTTTCTTAGAAGTTTATTCATTGCCTTTTTACGAAGTTCAAATATATTCTTAGAATCTGTATTGATGAAGCTTTCAGTCAGAAAGTCTCTTCATGAATACAGGTTTTTCGTCTTTTTATTCCAAAAATGTTATACTAATACCAGAGTCCGTTTTAAGAATGGAGTTTATCCTTAAAAGTCTTTGAGAAAAGCTAGTTTGTACCAGTATTGAGTTTTGTTTTTGCATTTTCTCGCTTTCTGAAAGGCTTTTGTAGTTAGAAAGGAGCATGGTATGAGTATTTCTTTTTACATTCAGAATCGAAAGGGTTTGTTTAGCTATAAGGCCGTGGAAACACCCTTGTCCCTGGTTTCCTTAGTAGAAGGTCTTGAGGTCGTAGGTCTCGAGGGAGATAAGGCTTATCAATCCTTGGATCAGGTCGGAACTTTTCTGGCTGTCTACTGGGAAGGGGCAGGCCGCGGGTTTGAAGTTTATTATCTGCCAGACCGGGAAACCTACCAGGTTCGTGTCTTGACACCATCAACGGTGGGCGATTGGAAAGGGGCTATTCTCTTCATGAGTCGTTTGGCTCAGAAGATGAAGCAGGATATTGTCGATGAATACGGCACCACTTATACCGCTGACGGGATTTTTAATATTGATTTTGAAGCGGATATTCTCTACGGCCTGAACGATGCCAGAGTTGCAGCTGCGCCTATGCATGTTTTCGAAGGCTATGCTCATGATTTGTACATGTCGCAGGAAAAACTTCTGGAACTTTTCAAGGCTGAAGATCCTGTGGAGGAGTTTGGCAGGCAGATGGCTGAGATGCAGCAGGTCCAGAGTCAATTTTCTACTCCGAAGTACTATAAGGATCGGGGTGGGAAATACCTGGGCTCTTATGTCTTGGCAGAAGGAGTGGACACAGTTCTTCCAACTCAGCCCATGCCCAAGGGCTACCTGATTAAAGAGATGATTGAGAGCGGTGCTAGTCAAGACATGGAATGGCATCTTCATATCCTGATAGAGGATGCCAGCAGTCCGCAGGGCTATAAATACTTGACAACAAAGGATTTAAAAGCTTTTTTGGAGAAGATTCCAGACACTCACCGCACCTATCTGGATTCCAGTCAGATTCGGATTCAGCCACTTAGTCGACTGGAACTGGAAGCCATTTTGAATCAGCTTCCCGATGGAGAACCGAAGTTTTAGCGTTAGGAAAATCTACTTTGTGAATCTTAACAGAGCTGCCAAAAGGCGGCTTTTTTAGGTCTGTCAGCAGTTCTCACAATTTTGTGACTCTTTTCTTTTTGATAACATTATTGAAAATATCTTGAAAATTTCAAAAAGAAGCTATAGAATAGAGGTCAGTTTTATAAAAAGGAGAACGAAATGAAAGAAAAACACATGCTAATCTTGGGCTGGGTGGCTACTTTTATGTCTGTTATGATGTATGTTTCCTATATCCCACAGATTATGAATAATCTAGCTGGCAACAAGGGCGATTTTATCCAGCCTTCAGTAGCTGCTCTAAACTGTACTCTCTGGGTCATTTATGGCCTATTTAAAGAGAAAAGAGACATTCCTTTGGCAGCAGCTAATATGCCGGGCATCGTATTTGGCTTGATTACTGCTGCTACAGCCCTTATGTAAGATGAGATTGGGAGTTGTTCCCAGTCTTTTTTGTTGGAAAAACATTGGACAAAGCATTCACTTCACGTGTAGCTATAGAGCTTGCCTATGGCTTTTGCTATGTAGAAAATATGCAGGCAGCGTTCAGCAGACCGCCTTTTTATGATACAATGGTAAGATGAAGTCAGTAGACATCTGCTGGCTGTTTCATCAGGAAGAGAGGGATAAGAGAGCAAGCCTATGATACTTGAAGAATTTGACCAAAGTCGCAAGGCCATCATCAACCCAGAAGACTTGAATGAATCCATAGAAGGCTTTCCGGAGACGGCTGTTTCCTGCTTTGCCAGAGAGACTTTTGCGCGGATGTTGGCGGATTTTGAACATGAGCTGATTACGACGACTAGCATGGCAAATATTGAAATTCCTATCTATCGTGTTTTCGTGGATGGACGGGAACTGGCTCTCTTCAATGCACCTGTTGGAGCTTCGGCTTGTGTAGCCATTCTGGAAGACTTGATTGCGTTTGGCATGAAGAAGCTGGTTCTTTTCGGTACTTGCGGCATCTTGGATGAGGAGATTAAGGAAACGTCCATCATTATCCCGACGGAGGCCCTGCGTGATGAGGGGACTAGCTATCACTACCAGCCAGCTAGCCGTGAGCAGGAAGTCAATCTTGACTTGAAAGACTTTTTGACGGCTTTTCTGGATGAGCGCGGTATTTCCCATAGCAAGGGCAAGGTCTGGACGACAGACGGCATTTACCGTGAGACGCCAGCTAAGCTTCGCCAGAGAAAGGCTGAGGGAGCTATCTGTGTGGATATGGAATGCTCAGCTGTAGCAGCTTTAGCAGCTTTTCGAGAGATAACCGTCTGCCAGTTCTTTTATGCAGCAGACCACTTGTCTGAGGAAGCTTGGGATATGCGCAACCTTGCCAATCATGCAGACTTAGACGAAAAAGATAAGATTGCCAATCTAGCGATTCAAATCGCTCTGGCACTATAGAGAAATAAGATGAAAAAACCAATTATCCAATTTGAAGACTTTAGCTTTCAATATCAAGCCCAGTCTGAGCCGACCCTGAAGCAGATCAATCTGACTATTTACGAGGAGGAAAAGGTTCTGATTGTTGGTCCGTCTGGCTCTGGTAAATCAACGCTGGGCCAGTGTCTCAATGGAATTATACCTAACATTTATAAAGGAGAGGCCAGCGGTCAGCTCTTGATTAAGGGGCAGTCAGCCTTTGAATCCAGTATTTATGATAAGTCCAATCTAGTCAGCACGGTCTTGCAGGATACGGATGGCCAGTTTATCGGGCTTAGCGTAGCAGAAGATTTGGCCTTTGCGCTGGAAAATGACGTGATGGAGCTGTCGCTTATGCGAGAAAAAGTCCAAACCTGGTCAGAGAAGCTGGATTTATCAGAGCTTTTGCAGCATCGGCCCCAGGATTTATCAGGCGGTCAAAAGCAGCGCGTCAGTTTGGCTGGGGTTTTGATTGACGAGAGTCCTATTCTGCTTTTTGACGAGCCCTTGGCCAATCTGGATCCCAAGTCAGGGCAGGATACCATTGATTTGATTGACCAGCTTCATCGGGAGACAGCAACGACGACTCTGATTATCGAGCACCGCTTGGAAGATGTTCTTTACAGACCGGTAGACAGAATTGTGCTTATCAATGACGGACGCATTCTCTTTAATGGACAGCCAGATGACCTGCTCAGAACACAACTGCTAGCTGAAAATGGCATTCGCGAGCCGCTCTACATTACGACTCTACGCCAGCTGGGTGTTGATGTGGAAAAGACTGAGGGATTGTCCCGTTTGGATCAGTTGCAGCTGGCAGATGTGACCTTTGAGGGAAGAAACTGGTCTGACTCTGACAAAGAGCCTCAGGAGCCTTTACTGGAATTGGAGCACGTTTCCTTTGCTTACCAGAGCGTCGGCAAGCCTATATTGCAGGATATCAGCCTGAAGATTTTCAAGGGTGAGCGGATAGCTATCGTTGGTAAAAATGGAGCTGGTAAGTCAACCCTGGCCAAGGCCCTCTGTCAGTTTATCGAGACTGATGGGAGCTATAGGTGGAAAGGTCAGGACATCAAAGGAGACTCCATCAAGGAGCGAGCTGAGCGGATTGGCTATGTCCTGCAGAATCCCAATCAGATGATTTCGGCAGCCATGATTTTTGATGAAGTGGCCCTAGGCTTGCGCTTGCGCGGACTGGCAGAAGCGGAAATCGAAGAGCGAGTCCATGCAGCTCTCAAGACCTGCGGACTCTATGAATTTCGTAGTTGGCCGATTTCAGCCCTGTCTTTCGGCCAGAAGAAGCGGGTGACCATTGCGTCTATCTTGGTGCTGAATCCAGAGATTATCCTCTTGGATGAGCCGACAGCTGGTCAAGACCAGTGCCATTATACAGAGATGATGGACTTTCTAGACGAGCTCAACCAGCAGGGACATACGATTATCATGATTACGCACGATATGCAGCTGATGCTGGATTACTCAGATCGGGCAGTGGTTGTGGTGGATGGTCAGATGTTAGCCGATAAGGCGCCTGCTCAGGTGCTGACAGATCAAGAGTTGATTGCAGCGGCTCATCTAAAAGAAACGTCAATCTTTGCTCTGGCTGAGAAGATTGATTCCGACCCTCTGGCTTTGACCGAGTTTTATATGCAAAAAAAGGAGGGCAAGCATGCTTAATCAGCGAAAATTAATCGGCTACCATGCAGGCGAGACGTTTCTTCATAGTCTGTCCGGTGCCAGCAAGATGCTGTTCTTCGTTCTGGTATCAGTGGCGGCCATGATTAGTTACGATACTCGCTTTTTGCTGGGGCTAGCCCTGCTGTCCCTCTGTCTCTTTCGGCTGTCCCGTATCCGCATCCGAGACATTTCATTTGTTTTAGTCTTTGCGGCATCCTTTGCTGCTCTTAACTTAGTGATGGTCTATCTTTTTGCGCCTCAGTATGGTGTTGATATCTATGGAGCCAAAGATGTCCTCTGGACCGGATGGGGAGCTTATAATCTAACAGCTCAGGAGCTGTTCTACCTCTTTAATCTCCTGCTCAAGTATGTTTCTACTATACCTCTGGCAGTGATTTTCCTCATGACAACCCATCCCAGTCAGTTTGCTTCCAGCCTTCATCAGCTTGGTATTTCCTATAAAATTGCTTACGCAGTCAGTCTGACGCTCCGCTATATTCCAGATTTGCAGGAAGAATTTTTCCTGATTCGGATGTCTCAGGAAGCGCGTGGTCAGGAATTATCCAAGAAAGCCAAACTGTCTCAGCGCGTGAAGGGAAATTTGCAGATTATCATTCCGCTGATTTTCAGCTCACTAGAGCGCATCAATACCATTGCCACGGCCATGGAGCTGCGCCGTTTCGGAAAAAATAAAAAACGCACCTGGTATACCTATCAGGCTCTAAGCAGACGAGATATGCTGGTGCTGACACTGGCAGTCACCTTTCTATTGCTCTGCTTTGCCCTCTTCGCAGTCAATCACGGTCGCTTTTACAATCCGTGGAGATAGGATAAAGTGTGTGAACTTCGTTTAATATATATTAGGAGGATAACTACTAGGTGGAAGAAAGAATAAAGAGTAGATTCCGTAAGGACTTATTATTTCCTATTTTATATGGTTTAGGAGGTATAATTTTTCTCTTCTATATGCCACATGCAGACGAATTTGGCTTTTGGGCATCCTTGATTTTTGCTGCTTTGCTACTACTGATGAGTGCACTCTTTACCTGGCTTGCTTGGATTACTAAGCAAAAGAGCTTGCAGAGCTATCAGAAGCTTTATTCTCATTATCCGGAGCTGGAGAAGAAGTTTTACAAGATTTATAGCCAGTCTCGCTATTCACGTGAAAAACTATCTCTTTATCTTTATAAGGATGCAATCATACGAGATGATACCTATTTTCAGTTTCTTATGCTTTCTGATTTAACTGATTTGACTATTAAGATTGAGAAAGTTCAAGAGAACAAGTACGTCAAGTATCCTCATCTATATTTGTATTATAGTCCCATGAGTGCCAATAAAGATATTCGTCTGCATCTGGGACGATATACTAATCAAAATTATGTTGAACTATTACAGTTTTTAGATGTGGTGAATCAAGTCGCCTCTCAGATTAGAATCTATAATGAAGCAAAAAAATAATATTCTTTAATAGCGAAGAAAAATCAGACAATCCTTGACTGATTTTTCTTTTTATAATGGTCTTTTATTTGGCATACCGGCCTTGCGGGGGTATTTGTTGGGCGTTTCTTTCTTCTTTTCAACCACTGTGATAAAGCGGGGGTCACCGTTTGGCAGGGCATAGCTGAGGTTGTCTTGAACCTTGCTAAAGAGTAAGTTGAGGGCATTTTTTGCTTCTTCCAGTTCCTCTGGAGCATTAGAAGCTTTGAGAGCCAAGAGCTTCCCGTCAACTTTTAGATAGGGAATGGTCAGTTCAGACAGAACCTGCATCCGAGCGACTGCACGGGCGGTGACGAGGTCAAATTGGGCCCGAAAAGCCTTGTCCTGAGCAAAGTCTTCTGCGCGGCCGTGGTAGAAATGAACCTTGTCCAGCTCCAGCTCCTCTGCCAGCAGTTTGAGGAAGTTGATGCGTTTGTTGAGCGAGTCAATGATAGTCACATCCAGCTGGGGGCAGATGATTTTCATAGGAAGGCTGGGAAAGCCAGCACCGGCTCCGATGTCCAGCAGCTTAAGCTCTTGATTACCAATCAGGCCTTGCAAAACGGGCGCTATTGAATCATAGAAATGCTTGAGATAGACTTCATTCTTCTCGGTGATAGCTGTCAGATTGATTTTTTCATTCCATTCGACCAAGAGTTCAAAATAACGCTCAAACTGGTCTTTCTGGCGGTCGGTCAGCTCGATTCCCTGCTGGCTCAATAGCTGGTAAAATTCTTGCGGTGTCATAGTTTCATCCTTATCTGTCAGTATTCAACCTATTATATCATAAAAAGGAGACCCCGGCATTCTGCCAAAGGGCCTCTTTTCTTATATGCCAATCTGATTGAGCTCCGCCAAGAGCAGCTGACGTCGCTCATCCTGATTAGCAGCTGGGTCAAATAGAACTTCTTTTTTTATCTTGCCATCTAAAATGAGCAGGACCTTGTCTGCATAGGTAGCCACGCTGGCATCATGCGTCACCAGGAGAATACTTGCGCCCTGCTGGTGGAAGTGCTGCATGAGCTCCATAGCTTGACGGCCAGCCTGAGAGTTGAGCGCTCCTGTCGGCTCGTCAGCAAAAATGATTCGAGGCTGGTTCATGAGAGCCCGGCAGATGCCGGCTCGCTGGAGCTGGCCGCCCGATACCTGATGGATAGAGCGGTGAGCAATGTCCTTAATGCCAGTCAGAGCCATTAACTCCTTGGCTCGCTCATAGGCTGCCTTTCGCTCACTGCCTTTCTTACCAATGATACTTGGTAGGCAGATATTGTCTAGGATATTGAGATTTTTCAGGAAGGTTGCCTGCTGGAAGACAAAGCCGAAAGCCTCTCTGCGAAGGCGGTCTAAGTCCTTGTCTTTCATAGCTAGCAAGTCCTGTCCCTGGTAAAGAATCTGGCCTTGGTCAGGTTTGTCAATGGTGGACAGAAGATTGAGAAGAGTGGATTTCCCGCAGCCGGACGGCCCCATGATGGCGATGAATTGGCCGCTTTCAATCTCTAGCGACAAATCACGGAGAATGGGCTCCTGATTTTCCTGATAGCTTTTGCTGAGGTTATGTGCTTCTAATAACATAGGCTTCTCCTCGGATGTAGAATTAATGCTAAGCGCTCGGAAACTATCTGCTTAAGGTCAATGTTCCTTGAGATAGCGTCCAATTTCCAGCTTGTTCAGCGCTCGGAGGCTGATGTGTGCTGCTGTGAGTCCACTAAGAAGCAGAGCCAGCGGTGTCCATAGAAAAGTAAAGGACTTATTGGTGATGAGCTGGAGCTTGCTGATACCGAAGCTGCTGAGCAGCAGACTGCAGACTTCTTGCCCCAGACTAAGGAGCAGCAGGTCGGCTATTGCCAAAGCCAGCATCAAGATGAAGCAGACGGCGAGCAGGTAGTGGCTCCTGAGTCGTTCACTGCCAAATCCCAGCATCCGATAAAGTGCCAAGTCAGCTTGGTCCTTGGTGAAAATCATATAGACAAAGAGAGTCATAAGGATGAAGACAATGCTGAGTCCTGTCCAGAAAACGCTGGTCTGAATCAGGCGGAGCATGGCCAGAGTGTCATCAAAAGTTTGATGGAAAAAGTCTTCTACGTCGGTTAATTTATAGTTGGAATAGCGTTTTTTCCATTCGTTGATTTTTTGAGCTTTGTTGCTAGTATCTTTAAGACGGATGGTCGTCAGACTATTGAGTGTTTGAGCTTGCTTTGCCACAAAGACAGCCTTGGCGGTCTTGCCGCCGTAAGTCAGGTCCGAGTATATACCGACTACTTTTAGTTTTCGTGCTTGACCATCCACCGTCAAGGTCAAGCTGTCTCCTACTTTTAGCTTGAGCTCTTCTGCCTTAAGCTTGGAGAGGGCAATTTCATGCTCGTTTTTAGGATAGCGGCCTTGGCTGTATTTGACTGGAAATCCTGCATGGTTTCCCAGAGTTACCCGCAACTGCTGTGTTTGACCTTGCTGGTCTTGATAGGAGAAATTCTGGCTCTGGTACTGATTAATCTCTGCGATATCCTTGTCTGCCTGCAGTTCTTTCAGAAGCTGGGCAGCCTTGGTATCGATATCATCAGTCTGAGAAATATCAACCAGCACATCTGACTGACCAGCTCCCATATACTGAATGAAATTTTTGTCCATCACAGTACTGTAGAGACTGGCTGGCAGCAGGATAAGCAGGCTAATCAGACTGACAATGAGCAAGATAGTCAAATAGAGTTTTTTATGATTCAGAATCGTTTTTAGGGCGAAATAGGATCTGTCTAAGAGGGGGATAGTTGGTAATCCCATTTTCGGAGTAGAACGCGTCTCGGTCAGACTGTTGGAAGAAGCTAATCTTAGAGCTTGGCCGGGTGTCATTTTCTTAAAGGAGCTGAGAGGACGGGCAGTCAGCCAGAAGACCAAGAGACAGAGCAACAGAGCTACTAGCATTTCCAAAAGATAGCTATAGAAGGGCGTCGGACTTTGCCCCATAGACAGTGCCATCTGCTTTTTAAAAGGAGAACTCAGGAGAAAGGACAGTCCCCAGCCTGCGATGGTTGCTAGAGCTAGGCAGAAATAATACTTGGTCAGATAGACCCTGCCGATAAAGCTTTGGGGTAACCCCATCACCTTCATAACGGCAATCTGCTGCAGTTCTTCTTGAATCTTGGTCAAGAGGGCAAAGCGCATGCAGAGAAAGGTGATGCCAATGATGGCCATAACCAGCAGCCCCATGACTAGGATGACTAGAGCATCATTGAAGCCGTTAATCATCTTGATGGTCGGATAGGTAATCATAGGCGGTCCATTGGACTCAAGCTCGGCATTTTTATAGGCTTGCTCGATAGCTGAGATTTGGCTAAGCTTATGCACTCGAAAGGCAATCAGGTTCTCATTAGATGCAAATGCTTCTTTTTTCAGAGTCTGCAAATCAGTTTGCGAGATGAGGAAGCGCTTGGAGGAGACTAGACCAGCATTCATCTGGGCATCTCGGATAAAGCCCTGGACAGTTAGCTCTAGCTTGCCGACTCTTATTTTGTCGCCAATTTTGATTTTTCCGCTATTGTAATAATAAAGGGGGATATAAACTTGCCCCGGCCGAGGCTGGGCTGGCTGGTTATTCTGATCCAGCAGAAAGTCAAAGTTTTGGTTCTGACTGGAAAAGCCATTATCCTGAGAGCTGTCCTGAAGCGAGTCTTGCCCATTGATGCGGATGGCTGACCCTTCCACGTTGACAAAGTCTGTCAGCTGCCAGGAGGCAATTTCCGGATGCTGCTGGACGAAGTTTTGCAGGCGTTCTCGGTTGACGTTTCCGCTGTGCATCTGTAGTAGGTGAGGACTTTTAGCTGTTTCCACAAAGCGCTCAATCGAGCTAGTGAGACTAACGGTCAGGCGAGTGGCTGCAAAGCTCAGAGTCAGAGTCAGAAGCAGGAAAAGTCCAATGACTAGCATGCTGACTTTGTTTTCTTTTAAATCATTTTTTATCAAGCGTTGAAACATATTCCAGCTCCTTTACTGAACGTGCTCGGGAGAGCAGATAAGCACCGATGCTGATAGAGATACCGGATAGGATAAAGAGCAGACCGTAGCCTCTGCCTCCTCCAACACCGATGATTTTTCCGACAGAATTTGCCAGCCAGCCAAAGTAAGTCAGCGAGGGCTTGAAAAGAGTATCCGCGACCCAACCCATGCCAGCATAAGCTAGCACATAGCCCAGCTGAGAAATAATCCCAATGGTTCCCCAGACCTTGCCTTGATCTGCTTTGTTAATATTGATGCGGACCAGATAGTCAATGGCTGTATTTGCGAAAGGTAGGGCAGCAAAGAGGAGAAAGCCAAAGCTGCAAATCCAGATGAAGTTTTCCTTCATTCCCAGCCCAACCATGAAGAGTCCCAGTAGAAATAGAGAGAGACAGAGCATACGGTGGAAGTGTTTTTTGATAGCAAATATCCCCAGAACCAAGCCTCCTATCAGCATTCCGCTGCTGGAGATGGTCATGACCCAGCCGGCTGTTTCGGCGTCTGCGAAAGCCAGCACCAAGGGAGAAAGCAGGATTTGGACAGTTCCCAGAAAGAAGGAAAAGCCTGTTCCGGCTAGGACTAAAATCCAGATGCCTTTTTTTCCATAGACGATTTGAAAACCTTTAAGGAAATCAGCCCAGAAACGACTATCACTGCTATAAACTTGTGTGTGAATGGCCCTACGAGCCAGCAAGGTGCAGGCTACTGTCACGAAAATGGTTGAAAAGTCCAGCAACAGAATCGTACTGATATGTCCACTTGCCAAAATCATTCCAGCCAAGGCTGGTGAAATCAGATAGCGAGCAATGCCATTAATCTGGGACAAACCAGTTGCTTTTGATAACTGATCCTCCGGTAGCAAGTCGGAAATTGTAGCTCGAAAGGCTGGATTGACCAAGGCTGAAAAGAGCGAGCTAATAGCAGCTCCGATACAGATAAAAATCAAAGCAGGATTCTTAAGACTAAAGTAAATCCAGAGAACTCCTAAGCCTGACAGGCCATCTCCCAGGGCCATCAGCGATCTTCGGTCATAGCGATCTGCCAGAATTCCAGCCAGAGGAGTAACCAAAAGACCGGGTAGGAAAGCACAAAGGGTAACAAAAGAAGAAACAGAAACCAAACCGGTCAGCTGGAAGATATAAACACCTAAAGCGAAAGAAGTCATACCAGAGCCGATTTCTGAAATGAGGCTTCCAATCCAAATCAATAAAAAGAGTCTAAAACCTGATTGTTTCATAGTTGCCTCCTTATGCTTGTAATGGCAAGTAAGTGTAAATAGTAAATCTAGTGCTTAGCTTTCTAGCTGCTTTGTGTCTGAATCAAAGATAGAAAGGGATTGAAGTAGCCTTGCCGGCTGTGAAAAATAGTTTCTAAAAGATAGAGAAAAGCTTGTAGTTTTTGCTGCTGTTTTTCTGGAGGTAGAGCCTGAAAGCTGCTGCCAAAAACTTGAAGCGAATAAGTAAGAATCATTTCCAAGCTTTCGTAGGGATAGTCGGTCTTCATGTCTCCAGCGGCGATGCCGTCTTGGATGATGGGAAGTAAAATCTGGGGTGCTCGTTCAAGAAGAATTTGATTGGTCTTTTCGTGCAGGAGCGCATTTTGTGGCTGATTGAGATGCAGTAGCACTTCCTCTCCCTCTTGGTGATTGAGATTCAGTGCAGATATGCTGCCAAACAAGCGCTCTAGGACAGTTAGTTCACGATTATTGGCAAAGGCTTGAGAAGCCGTAAATGCTCTTTCAATAGTTCGCTCAATGATGGCATCCATTATCTCTTCCTTAGAAGAAAAGTAATAGTAGAGAGTACCACGGGCAATTTGAGTTGCTTCTAAAATCTGGGAGATAGAGGTCTGGTCAAAGCCTTGCTCCATAAAAAGCTTTTGTGCGGTATCTAAGATAAAGTCTTTTTTATTAGCCATGCTTGCATCCTTTTTATTAGTAAAATTTTATTAGACCGACAGTCGGTTTATTCTTTCCTTTATCGTACATCTTTTCTAAATCAATGTCAAGAATAAAGACAGTTCCTCTATTTTTTGATATAATAAGTCTAATCAAAATTGAAGGAGTATATCATGACTTTTATTATTATTCTTATTATTGTCGCGGTTTTAGCATTCTTCGTTGTTGGTGCTTACAATACCTTGGTTAAAAGCCGCATGCAGACTCAGGAAGCTTGGAGTCAGATCGATGTGCAGCTCAAACGCCGTAATGACTTGATTCCTAACCTCTTGGAAACGGTCAAAGGCTATGGCAAGTACGAGCAGGCAACCTTGGAAAAGGTAACCCAACTGCGCAACCAGGTAGCTTCAGCTGCTTCACCAGCCGAAGCCATGCAAGCCAGCGACGCCCTTTCTCGTCAGATTTCTGGAATCTTTGCAGTAGCTGAAAGCTATCCAGATCTGAAAGCTAACACCAACTATTTGAAGTTGCAGGAAGAACTGACCAATACTGAAAATAAAATCGCTTATTCTCGTCAGCTTTATAATTCAGTAACTAGCAACTACAATGTCAAGTTAGAAACTTTCCCAAGCAATATTGTTGCAGGTTTGTTTGGCTTTAAAGCTGCGGACTTCCTCAAGACACCAGAAGAAGAAAAGGCTGTGCCAAAAGTTGACTTTGGCAGCACTGGACTAGGTGACTAAGATGCTATTTGATCAAATTGCCAGCAATAAAAGGAGGACTTGGCTCCTCCTTATCGCTTTTTTCGGACTCTTGGCTCTCCTTGGAGCAGCTATTGGCTATCTCTGGCTGCGGTCTACTGTTGGTGGTGTCTTGCTAGCCTTGATCATAGGAGCGATTTATGCCGGAGTGATGATTTTTCAGTCTACAGAAGTGGTTATGGCTATGAACGGGGCTCGCGAGGTCTCTGAGCAGGAAGCACCCGAACTTTATCATATTGTTCAGGATATGGCCATGGTCGCTCAGATTCCTATGCCACGTGTCTATATCGTAGAGGATCCCTCTCCCAATGCTTTTGCGACCGGATCTAAGCCTGAAAATGCAGCTGTCGCAGCAACGACAGGTATCTTGCAAATCATGAATCGTGAGGAGCTTGAGGGAGTGATTGGCCATGAAGTCAGTCATATTCGCAATTATGATATCAGAATTTCAACGATTGCTGTAGCTTTGGCCAGTGCTATTACTATGTTGTCTAGCCTAGCCGGCCGGATGATGTGGTTTGGTGGCGGACGGCGCAGCAGTAATGATCGAGATAACGATAGTGGTTTGGGAATTATTCTCCTTATCGTATCACTGATTGCCATCATTCTGGCACCTTTGGCAGCTACCTTGGTGCAGTTGGCCATTTCTCGTCAGCGGGAGTTTCTGGCTGATGCTTCCAGTGTAGAGCTGACCCGCAATCCGCAAGGGATGATCAATGCCCTACTCAAGCTGGAACGTAGCGAGCCTATGGAGCATCATGTTGATGATGCCAGTGCAGCTCTCTATATCAGCGATCCCAAAAAAGAAGGCGGACTGAAGAAACTTTTCTATACGCACCCTCCTATTTCAGAGCGGGTGGAGCGCTTGAGACATATGTAAAAGCTGGGAGAAATCTCAGTTTTTTTATTGTTTATGCTATAATGATAGACGAATAATATAGTAAGTAGGAAATGTAATGAAAAAACTAAAAACCTCTAAAGATTTATTTGCAATTTTTTATATTGTTAATTGGATTCTGTCTATAATAATAGCTCCTTTGGGTGGCTATGCAGTTATAGTTCTAATGCTATCTACTATAGAATTTCTGAGTTCAGGCAAGACAAGCATATTAATGCATTTTATGATATTTAGTATGATTTTTAAGTGTGTTGTTCTAATCTATCTGTTTATTTATCTGATTTTGAGCCTTCGTTCGCTGATTCAGAGTATAAAGACAAGCAAGGACTCGCTTCATCTGACTCCAATCAGTTTAATTCTGACTCTGTTGCTTCAGCTATTTCCATTCATCTCTGCTTTGAAAGATACGCGAACCATAGAACCTTATCGCTGGTTGATAGGGGTTGTGCCACTATGCTCGATTTTGTCTTTCCTCAGCTATCTTTACGCTCGGTATGGACTCAAAGGACAAAGAAAGAAGGCACTGCTCTGGGCAGGGCATGTGGTTAATGGCATGCTAACTTTGCTCATGATTGTAGCTTTTTTTCAGCCTATCATTCCTCAACTAACACGAACCAGCCGAGTTCTCAGCAGCTTGGAGCAGGAGTACAAAAAGCGGGGTATGGATGCTAAGGTAGAGACTGTACCAAGTGGATACGGGGAAGAAGATTCGAATAATCCAGACTTTAATGATATATACCCAATTGGGAAATTTAAAGTAACTATTGGTAAGCATTCTTTTTATGAAGAAGTTCGAGTCAATAAGGCAGGAGGCATTGAAGAAGCTGCGTTTATTGATCCGAAAACAACACCTTCTCCCATCCTGCGAGTTATTCTCCAAAAGGAAAACAGTCAAGAAAATCTAATCAAAACGAAAGAAAATGTAGAAAAAAGTCTAGATAATATAGATGAGAGTGTTAATATCATTCCTCATTATGGGAATACAGAGGTTTCTGTAGAGTACATAACTAATCCTAAGCGCTCAAAACCCAAGAGCTTTGAGGAAAAAGATTTCAAGTTAAATTCTATCTTTGATCTTACTGATGAGAAATTGCTAGAAAAAGAAGATGTTTGGATCAGTATTAGAATTGAGCTGAATCTGAAGCAAAGACTCTTTGCTTCAGATTCAGGAGAAAAATTCTTACATGATATGGACTATTCCCTCTTTCAGACAGGAAACTATGTCTTTGAGATAGAGGAGACAGACAAGGATAATGTTACTAGCAAAAAGCAGTTTTTTGCTAAAATTAAGGACGGAAAGTTAGTCCAGTTAAACAAGAACGACAGTGACCAAGACTTGACTGAAGGGTCAGTATCATTGCTAGAATACTCTTATCGTGGTAGTATAGGCTATTCCATAGACGAAGGGTATGACCACATGGTTGATTGGCCTGATTGATACAGAAAGGAATAGAAGAGGGGGATTTTATGATTCTATTCCCTCTTTTTTTAGTCAAATCTATTTTAGTTCATTAGGCAGATTTATTTTTCTTCCTTTCATTCATGTCTAAAAAATATTCGTTTAGATTTTGTTACAGTTTTATTTCAGTCATCTATAAACCTTAGATTATCCAAGTTTATTTTTGTATAAGTAAGGAAGCTACCTTTAGAAAATTCAGTGTTTTCAAGTTGTCAGGTTGAACCCTTCTGAGAATCTTATAAAATCAATATTTTCTTGAAAACTATAAAACTTTCAGAAAAAATCACTATATTGAGTATTCCTGTCTTTCAAATTAATCTATTTGTATTATTTGGAAATATAAAGTAATTTTTTTGTAACATATTCGAAATATATTACTAGTATATTAAATTTAGTAAAAAATTTTATTGCATATATGAAACCGAGGGCTCAATATGTTGAAAACATTTGGAAAAATTTTCAAAGTCATTAGAGAATCAAAAAATATGTCTCTTAAAGAGGCGGCAGCCGGAGATATTTCAGTGGCTCAGCTGTCTCGTTTTGAGCGGGGAGTCAGTGGTATTACGCTTGATTCTTTCTATTGCTGCTTAAAGAATATGGCTGTTTCTCTAGACGAATTTCAGTATGTTTACCATAACTACATTGAGGCAGATGATGCGCTTTTCTCAAAAAAAGTAGCTGATGCTTATCAGGAAAACAATGTCGTCAAGCTCCAAAGTATATTAGCTAGCTCAGAAGCTTTGGCTAAAAAGTTCCCTGAGAAGAAGAATTATAGGCTTAATACAATTGTTGTTAGAGCAGTATTGTCTTCCTGCAGTCCAGATTTTCAGATTAGCAAGAAAGATGTAGAATTTCTGACCGATTATCTCTTTTCCGTTGAGGAGTGGGGGCGTTATGAGCTCTGGCTCTTTACTAATAGTGTGGATCTATTGACCTTGGAAACACTGGAGACCTTTGCTAGTGAGATGATTAACCGCACCCAGTTTTATAATAATCTACCGGAGAATCGCCGGCGTATTATCAAGATGCTGCTTAATGTTATCAGCGTCTGCATAGAGAGTAATCATTTGCTGGTTGCTATGAGATTCCTCAATTATCTTGACCATTCTAAAATCCCTGAGACAGATCTTTATGATCGGATGCTGATTAAGTATCATAGGGCTCTTTATTCCTACAAGGTTGGGAATAGCTATGCTCTGAGCGATATTGAGGAGTGCTTATCTTTCTTGGAATTTTTAGATTCTTTCGGTGTTGCCCAGAAGCTCAAAGCTCAGTTTGAAAGGATTTGCCTTTCCCAGTTGCAGATGTGCAAATAAAATAGACTCATTTCTAAAAATATACTAGAATAAGAGTATAACTTTATACCAAATTCAGAAGGAGGCTTTATGATGGAGAAAAAAATTCATTATAAGATGCATAAAGTTAAGAAGAACTGGGTAGCCATCGGTGTGACTACCTTAGCACTTATCGTAGCACCAAAAGTACTTGGTCTCGAAGCAGGTCTTGTCCACGCTGATGATGTTAAGCAGGTGGCAGTTCAAGAACCAACTGCAGCTCAGGATAGTGGCTCAGGGCAGCCAGTTCAAGTACAAGCTAACTCAGCTTCTCAGTTGGAAGCAGAAAAAGCAACTTCTGCAGACAAGGTGACTGATGCTGCTGTAGCCAGTGAAAAAACTGTTGAAACTGCAGCAAATACGGAAGCAGCTGCTACTCAAGAGCCAGCTAAGCCGGCAGTAGCAGAAGCAGCAACTACAGAAAAAGCGGCCGTTGCTGAAGAAGCAAAAGCAGCTAATGCAACATCAGAAACTGCTAAAACTGCAGCAATTGCTCAAGATAGACAAGCAAGTCCAGCAACTGCTGACAAACAAGCAAAGAAGACTGTTACAGACAAGATTGTTGCAAATCCAAAGGTTGCAAAGAAAGACCGTTTGCCAGAACCGGCTCAAAGACAGGGAGCGATAGCTGAAAGAATGCTTGCTGCTCAAGCCCAAGCGGCACCTGTTAATACTGAGCATGATGATGATGTCTTATCTCACATTAAGACGATTGATGGCAAGAAATATTATGTTCAGGACGACGGTACAGTTAAAAAGAATTTCGCTGTTGAGCTCAATGGAAAAGTTCTTTATTTCGATGCAGAGACCGGAGCTTTGGTTGATTCAGCTGAGTATCAATTCCAGCAAGGTACTAGCAGCCTCAACAATGAATTTACCAGAATGAATGCCTTCCATGGTACAACGGATAAGGACATCGAAACAGTAGATGGCTATTTGACAGCAGATAGCTGGTACCGTCCAAAAGCTATCCTCAAGGATGGAAAAACATGGACAGCATCAACAGAAACAGACCTACGTCCCCTTTTAATGGCTTGGTGGCCTGATAAGCAAACGCAGATTAGCTATCTCAACTATATGAACCAGCAAGGTTTGGGAGCAGGAGCTTTTGAAAACAAAGTGGAACAAGCTATCCTGACAGGTGCTTCTCAGCAGGTTCAGCGCAAAATTGAAGAAAGAATCGGTAAAGAAGGCGATACTAAATGGCTGAGAACACTGATGGGCGCATTTGTCAAAACTCAGCCAAACTGGAACATTAAGACAGAGTCTGAAACAACCGGTACTAATAAGGACCACTTGCAAGGTGGAGCTCTGCTTTATACCAATAATGAGAAGACCTCTCATGCTAATTCTAAGTACCGCATCCTGAACCGCACACCAACCAACCAAACTGGTACACCTAAGTACTTCATTGACAAGTCAACCGGTGGTTATGAGTTCCTGCTAGCTAACGACTTTGACAACTCTAATCCAGCTGTTCAGGCTGAGCAACTCAACTGGCTGCACTTTATGATGAACTTTGGTAGCATAGTAGCCAATGATTCGACTGCTAACTTTGACGGAGTCCGTGTCGATGCGGTAGATAATGTTAATGCAGACTTGCTTCAGATTGCCTCTGACTACTTCAAGTCTCGCTACAAGGTTGGAGAAAGTGAAGAGCAGGCTATCAAGCACCTGTCTATCTTGGAAGCTTGGTCTGACAATGACCCTGACTACAACAAGGACACCAAGGGTGCTCAATTGCCGATTGATAACAAACTTCGTCTGTCCTTGCTTTATTCGTTCATGCGGAAGCTTTCTGTCCGTAGCGGAGTAGAGCCAACGATTACGAATAGTCTGAATGACCGCTCTGCTGAAAAGAAAAATGGCGAACGGATGGCCAACTATATCTTTGTTCGGGCACATGACAGTGAAGTACAAACCGTTATTGCAGACATCATACGGGAAAATATCAATCCAAATACTGATGGTTTGACCTTTACCATGGATGAGCTCAAGCAAGCCTTCAAGATTTACAACGAAGATATGCGTAAGGCGGACAAGAAGTATACGCAGTTCAATATCCCAACTGCTCATGCTCTCATGCTCTCCAACAAAGACTCTATCACTCGGGTCTACTATGGCGATCTCTACACAGATGACGGCCAATACATGGAGAAAAAATCTCCTTACCACGACGCTATCGATGCACTTTTGCGTGCTCGGATTAAGTATGTAGCTGGTGGACAGGACATGAAAGTCACCTATATGGGTGTACCTCGTGAGGCTGATAAATGGTCTTACAATGGAATTTTGACTTCTGTTCGTTATGGTACTGGTGCCAACGAAGCAACGGATGAAGGAACAGAAGAGACCCGCACCCAAGGGATGGCAGTTATTGCTTCTAACAACCCGAATCTCAAGCTGAACGAGTGGGATAAACTGCAAGTCAATATGGGAGCAGCCCATAAGAATCAATACTACCGTCCTGTGCTCTTGACGACCAAAGATGGTATTTCCCGCTATCTAACTGATGAAGAAGTGCCGCAATCCCTCTGGAAGAAGACAGATGCCAATGGTGTTTTGACCTTTGATATGAATGATATCGCAGGCTACAGCAATGTCCAAGTTTCTGGTTATCTGGCTGTTTGGGTACCAGTTGGTGCTAAGGCAGATCAGGATGCTCGTGTAGCAGCCAGCAAGAAGAAAAATGGCAGCGGTCAGGTTTACGAGTCTAGCGCAGCTCTTGATTCTCAGCTGATTTATGAAGGTTTCTCTAACTTCCAAGACTTTGCAACTCGAGATGACCAATATACCAATAAAGTCATTGCTAAAAATGTCAACCTCTTCAAGGAATGGGGAGTGACTTCATTTGAGCTGCCGCCGCAGTATGTATCTAGCCAGGACGGGACTTTCCTAGATTCTATCATCCAGAATGGTTATGCCTTTGAAGACCGCTATGATATGGCAATGAGTAAAAATAATAAATATGGTTCTTTAAATGACCTGCTCAATGCTCTCCGTGCTCTTCATAGTGTCAATATCCAAGCCATTGCGGACTGGGTGCCAGACCAAATCTACAATCTGCCAGGCAAAGAAGTAGTAACAGCAACTCGTGTAAACAACTACGGAACCTACCGTGAAGGTGCAGAAATCAAGGAAAAACTTTACGTTGCCAATACTAGAACGAATGGTACAGACTATCAAGGCAAGTATGGTGGAGCCTTCTTGGATGAACTCAAAGCTAAATACCCAGAAATCTTTGAACGAGTACAGATTTCCAACGGTCAAAAGATGACGACTGATGAGAAGATTACCAAGTGGTCAGCTAAATACTTCAACGGTACCAATATCTTAGGTCGTGGTGCTTACTATGTTCTTAAAGATTGGGCTAGCAACGAATATCTCAACAACAAGAATGGTGAGATGGTACTGCCTAAGCAACTGGTCAATAAGAAAGCTTCCACTGGATTTGTTAGTGATGCTAATGGTACTAAGTACTATTCAACTAGTGGATATGAGGCTAAGAATGCCTTTATCCAAGATGAAAATGGAAATTGGTATTACTTCAACAACCGCGGCTATCTGGTAACAGGCGCACAAGAAATTGACGGCAAGCAAGTTTATTTCCTCAAGAATGGTATTCAGCTGCGAGACTCTCTCCGTGAAGATGAAAACGGCAACCAGTATTACTACGATAAGACTGGTGCCCAAGTTCTCAACCGTTACTACACTACTGATGGCCAAAACTGGCGTTACTTTGATGCCAAGGGTGTCATGGCTAGAGGTTTGGTAACTCTGGGTGGCAATCAGCAATTCTTCGACCAAAACGGCTACCAAGTCAAGGGCAAGATTGCGCGTGCCAAGGATGGTAAACTTCGTTACTTTGACAAGGATTCAGGTAACGCTGCTACTAATCGCTTTGCCCAAGGAGATAATCCAAGTGACTGGTACTATTTCGGAGCAGATGGAGTTGCTGTAACAGGTCTTCAAAAACTTGGCCAGCAAACACTTTACTTCGACCAAGATGGCAAGCAAGTCAAAGGTAAAATCGTGACACTTGCAGACAAGAGTATCCGTTACTTCGATGCTAATTCCGGAGAAATGGCAGTCGGCAAGTTTGCAGAAGGTGCCAAGAACGAATGGTATTACTTTGATCAGGCTGGTAAAGCAGTGACAGGTCTTCAGAAGATTGGTCAACAAACCCTTTACTTCGACCAAGATGGTAAGCAAGTCAAAGGTAAAGTAGTAACTCTGGCTGATAAATCTATTAGTTACTTCGATGCCAACTCAGGAGAAATGGCAGCTAATAAGTTTGTTGAAGGTGCCAAGAACGAATGGTATTACTTCGATCAGGCTGGTAAAGCAGTGACAGGTCTTCAGAAGATTGGTCAACAAACCCTTTACTTCGACCAAAATGGTAAGCAAGTCAAAGGACAGCTAGTAACTCTGGCTGATAAATCTATCCGTTACTTCGATGCCAACTCAGGAGAAATGGCATCCAACAAGTTTGTTGAAGGTGCTAAGAACGAATGGTACTACTTCGATCAGGCTGGTAAAGCAGTGACCGGTTTGCAGCAGATTGGTCAACAAACCCTTTACTTCGACCAAAATGGCAAGCAAGTCAAAGGTAAGATTGTCTATGTCAATGATGCTAATCGTTACTTTGATGCCAATTCAGGAGAAATGGCGCGCAATAAATGGATTCAGCTAGAAGATGGAAGTTGGATGTACTTTGACCGCAATGGTAGAGGCAGACGCTTCGGCTGGAACTAATAGCAATAAAAATAGCTGAAACTTAATCTTTAGCTTTCTAATAGACAAAAACGATAACTTCTTATTTTGAAGTTATCGTTTTTTGCTGTCTTCTGGGAGAACAAACATAAAAACAAAATTAAATCTATCAAATTTCTTTAATATCTTTCTTTTTTTCAATAGATAGGAGCAGAGCAATCACACCGATAATGCTGAAGATTAGCCAGCTAGCGTTCATATTCCAGAGGGCCAGGCTGCTGAAGACCATAGTACCAAAGGGAACAGAGAAAGAAAAGAGCAGACTCAGAAAGCTGGAAGTCTGAGCGAGAACATCAGAAGGCAATTTGCTCAGTAAGAGGGTGTTGATTTTGGGATTGATCTTGCCAGAGATATAAGCTAGTAAAAAACCAAAAGCAATGCCGACGAAAACAGGCAGATGCAAGAAATTGCTGACGGCAAGCAGAATCATGGTAAGAGCAGCCCAGAGGGTTAGTTGATTTAGAGAGAGACGGCTAAAGTAATCGTTGGGAGTCAGGCTGGCGATGACCATGGCTAGGACAAGAGCCGTCTGAAGAACCAAGAGCGACTGGCTAAAGGATAGCTGGAAGATGGGATTGTCCAGCAAGTAGAGGTTATAAAGAGCTATAAGAGAACCTGCCATAGCGTTGACGACTAGGATTTGAGCCAGCAGTTTGAGAAAATTGTTAGAACCTTCCTGTTCGAAGATGAGTTTGGACGATGTGTACATTTTCTTCAATTCTTCTTTCAGAGGAGCTTTTTTCTCAGAAATTACGACGGGGTCATGGGTCAATCGGCGGCGGACTAGGTAGAGGATGGTGGAGGATAGGAGAAAGGTCAGGGCGTTAACCAACGCCACTAGGAAAAAGTCTTGCTGGCTGACGGTTAAGAGCCAAACTCCCAAAGCTTGTCCGGCCAGGCTACAAAGAAAGCTGATAAGCTGGGTAAAAGAGAAGGCTTCCATAAGGTCTTTCTCTGGAACATTCTTTTTTAAAATCGGCATTTGCAGGCCGCTACGGTAATCGCTGATAATATCTGAAAGAATATTCATCAAGCAGACGGCTGAAAAGGCTAGATAAGAGCTGGAGCGAGTCATGGAGGCAACAAGGACAAAGAGCAGGGCTTGAAGATAACCAAAATGAATCAGCCAACGAGTTTTATGGATAGTCTTGTCAGCTTTGATGCCGGCAAAGATAGTAAAGAATGTCGGAACCAGGACGATAAAATTAGCCACAGCAATAGCAAACTTGGGATTGGGCATGCTGGAAGCAAATACCACAAAAACAATATTGAAAATAGAAGCTCCCAAGGTGTTGAAGATTCTGGAAAGGCTGAGTGAGGCATAGACCCCATTTTTAAAGAATAATTTCATCGTAGACTCCTTTTCTAAACTGCAAGATTGTATAAAAGCTGATTGGGTGCATCTGTAATCTAGCTTTTTTCTCTTTCTGATGACCATTATAGACCGTTTAAAGCCAAAAACAAGGGCTTTTCGGCAACTGGTCAGGTCTCATAAGCAAGTGGTAAAATTCTGAAAGTGACTTGCGCTAGCTCTTTCTGTTTTTAGTATAAAATAGAAAATCTAAGCCACAGGAAATGTTGCATATGTTCAACGTTTTTTGAGTATAATTGTTAAAATGAGTAAGTTGGAGTGTATTTTGCATCAAAAAAACCACTTCCCAACTCAACATCGCTGAGTTTAAAAGTGGAGATTTGCATTATTTGCTATATTTTTGAAAAGCAGTATCAAGAGCTTCTTGATAATAGTCAGCGCTATGCTGACAGTTCAAGATTCGGAAAATGTCGACAGATTGCTTCATTTGAGTGAGTCCCTCTTCTTTTTGCCCTTTCAAACAAGCTAACTCTCCCTGAGCAAAGAGATAGACAATTCGGAAGTAAGTCTCATTTTCTTCGTAAAAGTGTCGCTCAATGACTTGTTGGAAATAGTCTGCCTGGGTGATATTTTCCTGACTGATGGCCAGAAGATAGCCATTAAGAAAAGTAGTGTGCAGGGTGTTGCGATTGTTGGCAAACAAGGCTGCGAAATCCTTTCTTGAGAGGATTTCCTTGGTGTATTGAGAAAACAAATCTAGAGATAAAACCGGAGTGCAGACAGAGAAGAGATTGAGCTCGTAGCGCCCCCAAATATCAACTGAAAAGAGGTAATCATGCAGGAAATCAAGCTCGCCTGGTCGGGCCTTTTCAGACTCTTTGAGGGCACAGAGATAGGCCTTTACAATTAGGCGCTCAACCCAATCGCTAGCGCGCTTGCTTTTTTGAGTAATTTTTTCTTTTTCCAGATAAAGTTCTTCTAAGAGCTTAAGCTGATTGGCTTGCAGCAGGTCGTGGATTTGGCTTAAGAGTTCCTTGTGAGAATGATGGCTCTGGATGCCGGCTGCAAGGGTAAATTCTTCCGTTTCCGTGTGGATAGCGCTGAGCGCGCTAAAAAGTTTCTGTGCCGAAAGTTCGCTCTGCCCATTTTCAAAGCGAGAGAGCATAGATTTTGAAAATTCTCCACCAGTGGCCTCGGATAAAGAGATGTGCCTAGCCTCTCGAAAAAATCTAAAAACCTGTCCTAGATGTTCCATTGTCTTCCCTCCTTGCAATTTATTATAACAAAATAATTTTCAATAACAGCGGAGCGCCCAAACATGATATAATAAAAGAAAAAAACAAAGAGGAACTTATGTTGCATATTCAAGAAATTCGGAAGAATCCAGATGGACTAGCCTTTGAGAAAAAGCTGGACTTGGCAGAGGAGTTAAAAGAGCGCAATCCTGAGATTTTAGATGTTCAGGATATTGTAGCCAGTGGAAAGGTTCAATATGAAGACGGCCTTTATTTTCTAGATTATGACCTGTCTTATACCATTACCTTGACGTCCAGTCGCAGCATGGAGCCGGTGGAGCTCAAGGAGTCTTATCTAGTCAACGAAATTTTCATGGAAGAAGGACAGGCCGCATCGCAGGATATGATTGATCAGGACTTGGTGCTGCCGATTGAAAATGGCGAGATTAATGTAGCCGAGAGTGTAGCTGATAATATCTTGCTGAATATTCCACTGAAAATCCTAACAGCTGAGGAAGAAGCTGGTCAAGGTTTTCTGTCTGGTCAGGACTGGCAGGTTATGACGGAAGAGGAATTCGCCGCTGCTCAAGAAGCTCAAAAAGAGAAGAACAATCCTTTCGCCGGTTTGCAAGGGCTTTTTGATGAATAATTCTTGTAAAAATCTTGAAAATAATTTGAGAATTTGAAATAATTTGTTATACTAAGTATAAAAAGAAAATAGACAATGAAAATTGTCTTATAGAAGGAGATTTAATGGATACATTTTTCTTTCCAACCTGGTTGATTCCAGTAATTATTGGTTTGGTTGTCCTTGTCGTACTTTTAGTGAAAGGCTATGTTAACGCACGCCCTAACGAAGTAGTTGTAATTACAGGACTTCGTAAACAGCGTCACCTTCGTGGTAAAGCTGGATTTATGATTCCTTTTGTAGAGCAGCGCTCTTATTTGGATATTGAACAGTTCTCAACAGATGTTCGCACATCTGAAGCGGTACCGACTCTGGACTTTATCAATGTACGTGCTGATGCAGCTGTTAAGCTAAAAATCGGAACGACCGATGAAATGATTGCTCGTGCAGCGGAAAACTTTCTTAATTGGAATACAATTGATATTTCCAACTCTGTTCAAGATGTCTTGGAAGGAAATCTCCGGGAAGTAATTGGTCAGATGGAATTGCGTAAGATGGTCAATGACCGTCAGGAATTTGCCTCAAAAGTTCAGGACAACGTAGCTCCTGATCTGGCTAAGATGGGATTAGAAGTCATTGCCTTCACCGTTCAGTCTTTCTCTGATGAAGGTGGTGTGATTGATAATCTCGGTATTGAAAATGTCGAAACCATCAAAAAAGATGCCCTAATTGCAAAGGCTAAAGCTGAACGTGAGCGCAAGGAAGTAGAAGCGGAGCAGGACAAGTTGGCAAACGACAAGCGAGTAGCTGCTGACTTAGAAATTGCTCAAAAGCAAAATGAACTGAAACTGAAACAAGCTGCCCTCAAGCAGGAAGCAGATATAGCGCAAGCTAAGGCTGATGCGGCTAAAGGGATTGAGGCTGAAGTACAGCGTCGCGAACAAGAACGTGTGGCTGCCGAAGCTAATATCATGAAGCAAGAGAAAGAAGCCGAAGTCAAGGAACGCGAAGTTAAGGTTCGGGAGCAAGAACTGGATGCTAACATCCGCAAACAGGCTGAAGCGGAGAAATACTCTCGTCAACAAGCAGCGGAAGCACAATTGATTGAGCGTCAACGTCAAGCCGAGGCGGAACTCTTTGAAACACAAAAAGAAGCCGAAGCTCGCAAGGCCCAAGCCGAGGCTGAGAAATTTGCGCAACTACAAGAAGCTGAAGCCATTGAAGCAAAGGGACGTGCTGAAGCCGAAGCTATTCGTCTTAAGCTAGAAGCTGAAGCAGAAGGTTTGGATAAAAAAGCAGAAGCCATGAAGAAGATGCAGGAAGCTGCGATTACTGAGATGATTGTAGATAAACTGCCAGAAATTGCCCGTGCTGTAGCAGAGCCGCTTACTAAAGTGGACAAAATCACTATGTATGGTGAAGGCAATGCTTCTAAGATGGTTGGTGATATCATGCAGAGTATTGACCAAGTATCGCAAGGTGCAGGCTTCGATATCCGTCAACTCCTAGCAGGAGCTCTTGGTGTTAATATGACGGTTAACAAGCTAAAACAAGATGAGCAACCTGTCATTGAAGCTGCAAATCTTGACACCGACAAAAAATAAAAGAAAAGGTAAATTGCTATGACCCGCACCCCAAAAGTTAGACAGAAAATCTAACTTTTGGGGTGTTTTTAATCTGAAATTAAGTCATACAAATAAACTAGGTGTATAACCTAAAAAGAATGGTGCTTCTCGGGTTCAGATTGACCTCAAATATAATATAGCTGTCTCAAATCTTTAGTGTTATTTGCCTGACTTAAAGCAATAAATAATTGAGAAAATTCTAGTAGATGACCAACTCCATATAATAAGCTCCCAGACTGAGTTTGGGAGCTTATTGATTTATATCTTCTGTTTGCCCTTGATAGTGGTAAATGCAGAGTCGGTTTGCTTGGTCTGGGCGGCTGACAGTAAAGTGGAAGTAATGGTCTTTCTTATCCAAGCTTTTGGTCTTGGAGAGTTTGAAATAAGTGGCTTGGCGGCTGGCCATGTGGAGTAGGATGTCATCTTCCATGACCATCAGAGGCTGGAGAAGATTGGAAAATTGATAAAAATCCTCTTGAAATTGATAGTAATTCTGAGAAAAATAGTCAAATTGAAGTTCCTCATGTTCATTCTGAATGGTCATATGCGCCTCCTGAAGCTTGTATGGAAAGAATCTGATGGATAGCAAGACCTTTGTAATGGTCACCTTCCTGCAGGAGGACCTGCTTGCAGTTCAGCTGGAAGACGGTAGCAGTAACGTCGGTCAGCTTTCCCTGATTAAGAAATGTTATTCGGATGGGAACTTGCTGGCTGTAGGCCTGACTGAGTAAGTGGAATTTTTCCTGTCTGTCAAGCTGGGTCAGGCGACTGATATCTAGTTCTTTTTTGGCCAGAGCAGTGCTGTGTTCAGAGAGGAAAAAGCCTGCCCATTTAGACATGCCCCGATCCTGAAAGTCACGAGCCGACTGATAGGGGAGATAAGAGCGGTCGGTCATGATAAGCCCTCCAACCCTCCAGCAGAATGGCCACCGGTTAGCTTGCTTCGAGCGATGGAACGAGAGGAGTCCAGTAAGGCCGAGCCCTTAAGCAAAGAGGTAAAGCCGAAGCAATCTCTAATGCGGTCAATCGTCAGCTGGAGTTCCTCTTCTTTTTGAACTTGCAGGGGATCGTCAAAGAGAGAAATCAGACCATAGCCTTGATCGACGAAGTCACTGTAAAAAACGCCAATCTGTCGGATAGCCCCGCCCTGATATTTAGAACGAAAAAGCTGAACCACGATTTGAGCCAGTCGCTCGCTGTTATTAGTGGGCTCAATTTTTCTCTGTGTATGAATGGAAGGAAGGCGCTCCTGCTTTGAATAGCGGGCATGGATAGAAACACGCTGGCATTTCTTGTCGGTCCGTCTGAGTCGGATGGCGACCTGCTCCGCCATTTCTCGGAAAACAAGCTCAATCTCTGCCTGCTGTCTATAATCTCGGGGGAGAATTTGCGAATTTCCCAGGCCGTGTGACTTAACCTGATAAGGCTTATGAACATTGCTTTCATCAATGCCATGAGCGTGAAACCAAAGCTGGAGGCCCATGACCCCCATTTCTTTTTTGAGAATATCGGGGTTAAAGTGAGCCAAATCATAAATGGAGTAGATTCCCAGCTTTTTCAGACGGGTGGCTGTTCGGTGGCCGATGCCCCAAAAATCTGTCATTGTCGGAATGGTCCAAACCTTGCTGGGAACATCCTCATAGGACCAGTTGACCCGCATCTTTTTTGTGTGTTTTGCTTCAATATCCAAGGCTAGCTTAGCTAGAAGAGGATTGGCGTTGCTCAGGCCGATAGAGGCATAAATCCCAGTCTTCTTCCATATAGCCTGTTGAATGCGGGCAGCCAGCAGATCTAGTTTGGTCCTGCGGTCTAGCGTCTGATCGGGAATGAAGTAGTTGATAGAGCTTGTCAAATCTAAGAAGCCCTCATCGATTGAGTAGGGGAAAATATCATCGGGAGCCGCAAAATCCTGGAAAATCTTTTGGATTTCCATGTTTTTCTGGATATAGTAGTTCATCCGAGGTGGGACCAATAGGGTCTTTTGAGCAGCGTCTTCAATAAAGCGTACATAATCTGCTGTAATGGGTAGTCCCTGCTTGTGGGCAGCAGCAAAGTTGAACTTACGGGTGTGGACATCAAAAGGAAGATTATAGCTTCGGCTGACATTTTGGCTGCCGAAATTCTTTTTAAAGAGTGGGGTGGCAGCTAGGATTAGTCCGGCAGAATTTTCAATTCGGCTCATGACACAGAGCGAGGTTTTTAAAGGGTCAAGACCAAGAGCGATGCATTCACAAGAGGCGTAAAAACTTTTCATATCCACAAAAGCAATGTCTGAATGGGGCTCGCGTGAATAATCAAATAGGACCATAACTTACACCTCAATCGGCAGAAAATGTCCGACTACGATACCAACAATGCTAGGCTGATCTTCATAGGGAGCAAAGAGATCCTCGTAGTCAGGATTGATAGACTCTAGGCGTAGACCTTCAGCTTCACGGTAGATTTTTTTGATATAGGTCTTGCCATTCCACATAAGAGCATAGACTGCCCCATCGTAGTCAAATCCTGTCTGTTTCATAAGTGCAACAGAACCATTGGGATACTTGGGCTCCATAGAATCCCCAGAGACCCAGGATGCAAAGTCGTGCTGGATATCTTGATCAAAGTAGACAGTTTCGTAGTCTGTTTCATTGTCATAGTAACTGTGACCGCGACCTGCAGCCAGCTCAACGGATAGAACTTTATAGGCTGTAAGGGAGCTAACCTTGCGCTGTCTCTCTAAGAGCCGACTAGCGAGCTTGTCTACTTCTTTTTTATGTGGTGGAGTTAGTAAAGGGTAGGTGTAGAGCGCGCTGGTCTCATCCACAAAGTAGTTCTCTTGGACCTTGAGACAGGTGGCCAACCTCCTGAGATTTTTTGCGTGGGGTTCTGCTAGACCATTTTCCCAAGCAGAGTAAGTCTTTCGAGAGACGCCCAGCTCTTGGTAAATGGAAGCCTGAGTCAAATTAAGCTCCAGCCGGCGTTTTTTTAATTTTTCATGAGAAAACATACTACACCTCCTATGTAACGTTTTGAAAGTTACATATAGTATACCAGATGAAATTGAGAAAAGCAAGTTCTTTATTGAGTATTGTTATTTCCAGCAAGAATGTGGTAAACTGTAGAAAGAATCTAGCTTGGAGGTAGAGAGATGTTTCCTATGACAGCAAAGACGATCATGACAGAAGAAGCTTACCGCCGTTTCGCTTGGGCCAACTTTTGGTATAAAAAGAATGGCATCTTCTCACTGATTCTCCCTGAGATAGTGGTGCTGATATGCGGTGCAATCTGTTTTTTTATCGGAGAACCTTTGGCAGGCGTAGCTTTTCTTGTTATTGTGGCTGTCCTTCCTTTTCTTTACTACCTGTCTATGAATCGACATATTAAAAAGTTTTATAGAGGCAACCCCCTCTGGCATGATATAGAGCAGGAATTTAACTTTTATGAGACGGATTTTCAGGTCTTTAATCGTAATCATACCTCTCGATATGACTATCAAGATATTGTGGCGATTATAGACAAGCCAGAAACTTTTGATATCATGGTTGGCCGGTCAATGGGACTGATCTTGGATAAGGCAGACTGTCAGCCTGAATTAATTGATTTTTTACTAAAACTAAAAGAAAGCAGAAGTCTCTAATCTTGAGCCACTTCTGTTTTTTGTCTGTCCAGTTTTCAAAAAATTGGCCTCTTGTGCGATGTGTGTTATAATGTTTTTTATGAGAGTTGTGGCAGGTAAATACGGGGGCAGGCCCCTCAAGACTTTGGACGGCAAGACGACTAGGCCTACGACCGATAAGGTCAAGGGGGCAATTTTTAATATGATTGGTCCCTATTTTGACGGCGGTCGGGTGCTGGATCTTTATGCTGGGAGCGGGAGTTTGGCTATTGAAGCTATTTCGCGAGGTATGGAAACAGCTGTCTTAGTCGAAAAGGATCGCAGAGCTCAGGCTATTATTTCAGAAAATATTCAGATGACAAAGGAGCCGGAACGTTTTGACTTGCTCAAGATGGAGTCTGGCCGAGCCTTGGAAATGTTGACGGGGGCTTTTGACTTAGTTCTCTTGGATCCGCCTTATGCCAAGGAGCAGATTGTGGAGGACCTTGAGAAGCTGGAGGAGCGTCGGCTCTTGAGTCAAGATGTTCTGGTAGTCTGTGAGACAGACAAGGAAGTAGAGCTGCCGGAGGAAATTGCAGGGCTGGGCATTTGGAAGCAGAAGATATATGGAATTTCAAAGGTGACGGTGTATGTCAGATAAGATAGGATTATTCACAGGGTCTTTTGATCCGATGACCACAGGGCATGTCGACCTGATTGAGCGGGCCAGTAGGCTCTTTGACAAGCTCTATGTAGGAATTTTCTATAACCGAGAAAAGGCTGGTTTTTTCACAATAGAAGCCAGAGAGCGCATGGTCAAAGAAGCTCTACAGCATTTGGATAATGTCGAGGTCATCACTTCTCAGAATGAGCTAGCAGTGACAGTGGCCAGAAGACTGGGAGCCAAGGCTTTTGTACGCGGTCTCCGAAATAGTCAAGATCTAGACTATGAAGCCAATATGAACTTTTTCAATCAGGAATTGGCAGGAGAGCTGGAGACGATTTTCTTGCTCAGCAAGCCAGTCTATCAGCATATCAGTTCATCACGTATGCGTGAGCTGATTGCTTTTCAGCAGGATATCGCAGCCTATGTGCCCCAAAGTGTAATCAAAGAATTAGAAAGAATCAACAATGAAAAGAATTAAGAAGTTTATATTGCCGACGGTCATTGGCGTCACTATTGCCTTTTTTATAGCAGCTCTTTGGGTTCGTCTGCCTTATTATATAGAAGTTCCTGGTGGTGCCGAGGATGTTCGTCAGGTCTTGCTGGTTGATAATCAGGCTGACAAGGAAGCGGGTTCCTACAACTTTGTGACGGTCGGAGTAGAGCAGGCAACCTTTGCTCATCTGGTCTATGCTTGGCTGACCCCTTTTACAGATATTTATTCTGCCAAGGATATGACGGGTGGCTCCACGGACGATGAGTTTAATCGGATCAACCAGTTTTACATGGAAACATCGCAAAATATGGCCAAATATCAAGGGTTGACGACGGCTGGTAAAGAGATCAAAATGGACTATTTGGGGGTTTATGTCCTGCAGGTAGCTGATAACTCAACCTTCAAAGGAGTTCTCAATATTGCTGATACAGTAACTGGTGTCAATGACAAGACATTTGAAAGCTCTGAAGAGCTGGTCAAGTATGTCAACTCGCAGAAGCTTGGGGATAAGGTCAAGGTGACTTTCCAAGAGGATGGTCAGGAGAAATCAGCAACCGGAAAGATTATCAAGCTAGAGAACGGTAAGAACGGGATTGGGATTAGTCTGATAGACCGGACGGAAGTCAGCAGTAATATTCCAATTACATTTTCAACTGAGGGTATCGGCGGTCCTAGTGCTGGTCTCATGTTTAGCTTAGCCATTTATACTCAGTTGGCTGATCCGACTCTTCGTGATGGCCGCGATATTGCAGGGACTGGCAGCATCAGCCGTGAAGGTGAAGTTGGCGAAATCGGCGGAATCGATAAGAAAGTCGTTTCAGCAGCCCAAAGCGGAGCAGATGTTTTCTTTGCACCCAACAATGAACTTACAGAGGAAGAGAAGAAGCTTTCTCTCAATGGGAAAAACAACTACCAAACGGCTCTGGAGACAGCCAAGAAGATTAAAACGGATATGAAAATTGTTCCGGTTAAAACGCTGCAGGATGCCATTGACTATCTGAAAAAGAACAAGTAAGATCTTAGCTTTTGCTAAGATTTTTCTTGTGAAATAGACAAAATCAGCTGGTCTTCTCTGCTTTAAATCGTCTGACTTTTTTCAGAAAGATATTTTTGATGAAAAGTCCGCGAAATACTGGCTGATTTATGATAAAATAAAGTGTTGTAGATAAACTATCCAAGATTGTTAAAGGAAGAGTATGCGTAAAGATATTTCACCTGAATTGTATAATTATAATAAATTCCCAGGACCAGAGTTTAAACAGATTGACAGCAAGATTGTTGCAGAAAAATTCGAGTTTGAATTGATTGAGAACTATAAGGAAGGCTTTGACTTGACGGCCTTTCATCAGCGCTTTTCAGAAATTCTCACCAAGTTTGACTATATTGTCGGTGACTGGGGCAATGAGCAGCTGCGCCTGCGTGGTTTTTACAAGGACGAGCGGGCTAATGAAAGCGATGAGAAGATTAGCCGCTTAGAAGACTATTTGCTGGAGTACTGCAGCTACGGCTGTGCTTATTTTGTCTTGGAAAATCCAAATCCCCAGCGCGCTTCCTTTGATAAGAAATCGCATGGCAAGAAAGAGACAGAAAGTCGTTCGAAACGTTCTCGCAACAGCCGTTCTGGGAGCAACCGTAATCGCAGAAGCGAGCGAGACCGAGACAGTCGTTCTAAAAGGGACAATAAGCGCTCTCGCAACAATTCCCAGCAAGATAGGCAGAAAAAGCAAAAAGACAGCAATCGTCACTTTGTCATCCGTCAAAAATAAAGGAGAAACATGAAACCATCTATTTATAGTTTAACACGTCAGGAAATGATTGAATGGGCGGAAGCTCAGGGAGAAAAGAAATTCCGTGCTGCCCAGATTTGGGAGTGGCTTTATCGCAAGCGGGTCCAGTCTTTTGAAGAGATGACCAATCTGTCCAAGGACTTGATTGCCAAGCTAAATGATCAGTTTGTCGTCAATCCGCTTAAACAGCGTATCGTCCAAGAGTCTGCTGACGGTACGGTCAAGTACCTTTTTGAGCTGCCGGACGGTATGCTGATTGAGACGGTACTCATGCGTCAGCACTATGGACTTTCTGTCTGTGTGACCACCCAAGTTGGCTGTAATATCGGTTGTACCTTCTGCGCTTCCGGCTTAATTAAAAAGCAACGTGACCTCAATAACGGTGAAATTGTTGCTCAGATTATGCTGGTTCAGAAGTATTTTGATGAGCGTGGTCAGGATGAGCGGGTCAGCCACATCGTGGTTATGGGAATCGGCGAGCCTTTTGATAACTATGACAATGTGCTCAAGTTTGTCCGGACGGTCAATGATGATAAAGGTTTGGCTATCGGTGCCCGCCATATCACGGTTTCGACCTCAGGGCTGGCGCATAAGATTCGCGACTTTGCCAATGAAGGTGTGCAGGTTAATCTAGCTGTATCCCTCCATGCCCCGAATAATGATTTGCGGACCAGCATCATGCGGATTAACCGGTCCTTCCCTATCGAAAAGCTTTTTGCGGCTATCGAATACTATATTGAGACGACCAACCGCAGGGTGACCTTTGAGTACATCATGCTCAATGAAGTCAATGACGGTGTAGAGCAAGCCAAGGAACTGGCTGAGCTGCTCAAGAACATTAAGAAGCTATCTTATGTCAATCTCATTCCTTATAACCCCGTTAGCGAGCACGACCAATACAGCCGCAGTCCCAAAGAGCGCGTGATGGCTTTCTATGATACCCTCAAGAAAAACGGAGTTAACTGCGTGGTTCGTCAGGAACATGGAACGGATATTGATGCAGCCTGTGGCCAGCTACGTTCTAATACCATGAAGCGTGATCGCGAGAAAGCATTGGTAGAAAATGTTCAGCCTTAAGAACTATCTGACTTCAGACGGTGAGCTGACAGCTAAGGGGCGGAAATTGCTGGTAGGGGGAAGCTGGCTCTATTTCTTGATGCTTTGCATTCTGTGTTTTATTCCTCAGGTTCCAGAGCCGGGAATGGAGACGCCGGGAGTCCAGTATTTTGGCCGAATAGTGGTTTTGTTAATCCCTTTTAATTCCTTTGTTAATATTGGCGAGATTACTTCTTGGATCCAGCTGGTCAAGGTCTTTATCCAAAATCTAGCCAATATCTTCTTACTGTCGCCATTAATCTTTCAATTGCTTTGGCTCTTTCCAAAATTGCGGAAGACCAAGAAGGTTGTATGGTTGAGCTTTGGGATGAGTCTGTCTATTGAAGTGACTCAGATTCTGCTGGACCTTCTAATCAACGCCAATCGAGTCTTTGAGATTGATGATCTCTGGACCAATACTTTGGGTGGTTATCTGGCTTGGCGGGCATTTCAGCTTGGTCAGAAAATCTGGAAAAATCGTCAAGATGACGCTTTCAAAAGAGATTAGCGAGAGAAAGGTTCGGATTTAGGTTGAAAAATTAAATTTTTTCTTGACAAGAAAAAGGGAAAGGCCTATAATAAAATAAATCATCAGAAAAGTAATAATTTTTTCTACTTTCAGGGAGCCTGTGGTTGGTGGAAACAGGTAGTGGAGGATTATGAAGTGGGCTGATGTAAAAAATGAATTTGAAGCAATAAAAATTCGGTGAGCACACCTTACAGTGCAACTTGTTGTTAGACAAGACAGAGATATGGTGGCAATCTATACTTTGCTCCATAATTGAGGTGGCACCGCGATTTTACGCCCTCACACAGAGTTTTTTTCTGTGTGTGGGCTTTTGTTTTGTTTGAAAATAAAGAAAAGAGGCAATTAAGATGACAGAAACTAAAGGATATTTTGGACAATTCGGTGGCTCCTTTGTACCGGAGCCTATCCAGGCCTTGCTGGATGAATTGGAAGCGACTTTTGAGAAGTATAAGGATGACCCAGAATTTTTAAATGAATACCGACATTATTTGTCAGATTATTCAGGCCGGGAAACTCCGCTCTACTATGCAGAAAGTCTGACCCAGCATCTGGGCGGAGCTAAGATTTATATGAAGCGGGAAGATCTCAATCATCTGGGCTCGCATAAGCTCAATAATGTTTTGGGGCAGATTCTTCTAGCTAAGCGCATGGGCAAGACCCGAGTTATTGCTGAAACTGGAGCTGGTCAGCATGGTGTGGCAACTGCGGCAGCCGCAGCTAAGTTTGGTATGAAGTGCGATGTCTACATGGGTGCAGAGGATGTAGAGCGCCAGCGCCTTAATGTCTTCCGCATGGAAATGATGGGTGCGACTGTTCACGCTGTGGAAACAGGCACCAAAACCCTCAAGGATGCTGTGGATGCAGCTTTTGGAGCTTGGATGAGCGATTTGGAAGCCTTCTATGTTTTGGGTTCTGCTGTCGGACCTCACCCTTATCCGACCATTGTCCATGAGTTCCAAAAGGTGATCAGTGAAGAATCTCGCCGTCAGATTTTGGACAAGGAAGGCCGCTTGCCGGACTATGTCATTGCCTGCGTAGGCGGTGGCTCCAATGCTATCGGTGCCTTCTCCCAGTATGTTGCGGATGAAGAAGTCAAGTTAGTGGGGGTTGAAGCGGCTGGACGGGGTCTTGATACAGACCAGCATGCGGCGACCATGACCAAGGGAAGTGTCGGAGTAGTGGACGGTATGAAGACTTACGCTGTCTTTGCTGAAGATGGTCAGGTCGCACCAGTTTACTCCATTTCAGCAGGCTTGGACTATCCTGGAGTTGGTCCCGAACATGCTTTCTTTAAAGATTCTGGCCGAGTAGAATACGTAGCCGCGACAGATGATGAAGCTGTGGATGCCTTGCTCCTCTTGACACAAAAGGAAGGAATTTTGCCGGCAATCGAAAGCTCCCATGCCATTGCTGAAGCTATCAACCGAGCTCCGCAACTGTCATCTGATCAAATCATCATTATCAATGTATCTGGTCGCGGAGACAAGGATGTGGCAGCCATTGCCGACTATCTAGAAAAACGAAAATAATATACCCAGCAGAAGAGTAGTAATGTCCCTCCTTTCAGAGAGTCTGTGGTTGCTGTAAACAGGCAGGAGAAGTTATGAAATGGGCTGCTGGAGTCAAAATCTTGTCCTTTAGTTGAACTTTTATTACTTTGTTAGCTTACTTTGCTGTAAACCAGTATGCTGCCTTCTACTAAAAGGGATCTAAATGACTGTAAATAGGTAAATGAGATGTGGAGCCTGAAAACTCCATAACTGAGGTGGCACCGCGATGACACGCCCTCACAGAATGAACTGTGCGGGCGTTTTTCTGTAGTTCTGGAGCAAGTTATGACAGTGAACAGGTGCTATCTGTTCTTGTGAAATGCGGTCATGGCTAGCAGATTGCTCCTCCTTAAACGCGTCCGATTTAAATAGAAAGAAAAAATATGCAAAAGATTTTACCAGCTGATATTTTATCGCCGATTCTAGCTTACATGCGGATTCAGGGCGACCACAAGGTGATTTTGGAAAGTATTCCGAGAGATAGCGAAACAGCTCGCTTTTCTATCCTAGCTTATAACCCAGTCTTTGAAGTTCGCTATGAAAATGGCCGGTTAACAAAGAACGGGCAAGCAATCGAGGCGGATCCATTGGACTATCTGCATGAGTTGGCAGTGAAAAAAGATCATCATTCAGACCTGCCTTTTGGTGGTGGAGCCATCGGCTTTGTAGGTTACGATATGATTTCCCTCTATGAGGAGATTGGCCAGATTCCAGCTGATGTGATTGGAACGCCGGATATGCACTTTTTCGTCTATGAGAGTTACATGGTTTTTGACCATAAAAAAGACAAGGTCTATATCGTTGAGGAGGCGCTCTACAGTGATAGAAGCGAAGCTGATTTGGCTACTAGTCTGGAGCGTATCATGACTGAGCTGGCGCAGCCTGCGGCAGATGAATTTTCATCGCTGGAACTGTCCAGTTTGAACTTCCAGAGCCATATCGAGCAGACAGCTTTTGAAAAAATGGTGGAAGAAGCGCGGAGCTTGATTCGGCAGGGCGACATGTTCCAATGTGTGCTCAGTCAGCGGTTTTCAGCAGAGTATTCTGGTAAACCACTGGATTACTATCGCAATCTGCGCGTGACCAACCCTTCCAACTATCTCTACTTTTATGACTTCGGGGATTATCAGATTATCGGAGCCAGTCCAGAAAGTCTGGTCTCTGTCAAGCAGGGTCAGGTTACGACCAATCCTATCGCTGGAACCAGACCGCGTGGGAAGGATGAAAGAGAAGATAAGGCCTTGGCAGAGGAGTTGCTGGCTGACGAGAAGGAAGTGGCTGAACACCGTATGTTAGTTGATTTGGGGCGTAATGATATCGGTAAAATTGTCCAGAATAAGAGCGTGGAGATCACGAAGTACATGGAAGTAGAGTATTTCCGCTATGTCATGCATCTGACTAGTGTGGTCCGTGGTCAGCTTCTGCCTCAACTGACAGCCATGGATGCGCTCAAGTCAACCCTGCCAGCTGGTACCGTCTCGGGCGCGCCTAAGATTCGAGCTATGAAGCGAATTTATGAGCTGGAGCAGGAAAAGCGTGGTATTTATGCGGGTGCTATTGGCTATCTGTCTGCGACAGGCGATATGGATGTTGCTATTGCTATCCGAACCATGATTTTGAAAAATGGCAGAGCTTACGTTCAAGCTGGAGCGGGTATTGTTTATGACTCAATCCCTACTAATGAATACCAAGAAACCATCAACAAGGCCAAATCAATGACCAAGATAGGAGAGATGCAATGATTTTATTGATTGATAATTATGATTCTTTTACTTACAATCTAGCCCAGTATATCGGCAATTTTGCAGAAGTTAAGGTCTTGCGAAATGATGATGTAGGTCTTTATCAAGCAGCAGAAGAAGCTGATGCTTTGGTTCTGTCTCCGGGTCCAGGCTGGCCAGCGGATGCAGGACGGATGGAAGAACTTATCCGCGATTTTGCTGGCAAAAAGCCGATTTTAGGGATTTGCTTGGGGCATCAAGCCATTGCAGAAGTATTTGGCGGAAAGCTAGGTTTGGCTCCCAAAGTCATGCATGGCAAGCAAAGTATTCTGCGCTTTGAGGGGGAATCTCCTATCTATCAGGGAATAGAGGATGGGCAGCCGGTCATGCGCTATCATTCGATTTTGATTGAGGAGATGCCGGAGGATTTTGAAGTGACAGCTCGAGCGGCTGATGATAACTCAATCATGGCTATCCAGCACAAGAGTCTGCCCATTTATGGTTTTCAGTATCATCCTGAAAGTATTGGCACGCCGGACGGCTTGTCGTCTATCAAGAACTTCATCGACTTAGTAAAGTAAAGGAGCGTGTATGAAAGAGATTATTGCAAAACTAGCTGATTTTAAGGATTTAAGCAGCGCTGAGATGACAGATGTGATTGAGCGTATTGTCACCGGACGGGTGACAGAGTCTCAAATTGTAGCCTTCTTACTGGGGCTCAAGATGAAGGGGGAGACGATTGAGGAACGAACGGCTTTGGCTCAGGTAATGCGAGGCCATGCTAAGCAGATTCCGACCACTATCCGCACTGCCATGGACAATTGCGGTACGGGCGGGGACAAGTCTTTCAGCTTCAATGTTTCAACTACAGCAGCTTTTGTACTGGCAGGTGGCGGGATTAAGATGGCCAAGCACGGCAATCGCTCCATTTCTTCTAAGTCAGGATCAGCTGATGTGTTAGAAGCTCTGGGTATCAATCTAGACTTGGACGCTGCTAGCTTGGGCAAGGTTTTTGAGCAGACAGGTATCGTCTTTCTCTTCGCAAAGAATATGCACCCAGCCATGAAATACATCATGCCAGCCCGTCTTAGCCTAGGTATTCCCACTATCATGAACCTAACTGGTCCGCTTATCCATCCCATGAGTCTAGAAACTCAGCTTTTGGGGAGCAGCCGGCCGGATATGCTAGAGAGTACGGCAGAGGTCTTGAAAAATATGGGTCGCAAACGTGCAGTAGTCGTGTCAGGTCCAGATGGTCTGGATGAGGCGGGTCTTCATGGCCGAACCCAGTATGCTCTGCTGGAAAATGGACAAATCAGCCTGCACAGCTTTCTGCCGTCAGATGTTTACATGGAAGAAATACCTCTTGAAGCGATTCGTGGGGGTAATGCCAAGGAAAATGCAGAAATTCTGCTATCTGTCCTGCAAAATCAAGCCAGTCCCTATCTAGAAACGGCAGTTCTGAATGCGGGATTGGGATTTTATGCTAATGGGAAATCAGACAGCACAGAAGAAGGAATAGTTCTAGCCCGCCAAGTGATTGCTAGCGGCGCAGCCTATGAAAAACTCAAGCAACTACAGGAGTATCAGAAATGAGCAAAGAATTTCTCCCGACCATTCTAAAGCAAAAAGAGCAGGAAGTGGCGGCCATGTCCTACGAAGAGCTGCAACCTATGCGTTCGACCTATTCCCTCTATGAGTATCTTAAAAGCCATCCTCAAGAGCTGCAGCTGATTGCTGAGGTCAAAAAAGCCAGCCCCAGTCTGGGAGATATTAATCTCGGTGTGGATATTGTGGAGCAGGCTTGCACCTATGAACGATGCGGTGCAGCTATGATTTCGGTCCTGACAGATGAGATTTTCTTCAAAGGACATCTGGATTACCTGAGAGAGATTTCCAGTCAAGTGACCATTCCAACCCTCAATAAGGACTTTATCATTGATGAAAAGCAGATTATTCGTGCCCGAAATGCAGGAGCGACGGTTATTCTTCTGATCGTGGCTGCCTTGTCTGAAAAGCGGCTGCAAGAACTCTACGATTTTGCGACAGGTCTAGGCTTGGAAGTTCTGGTCGAAACCCATAATCTGGCGGAGCTGGAAATTGCCCATAGAATAGGTGCACAGATAATCGGTGTTAATAACCGCAATCTAGTTACTTTTGAGACAGATATAAATACCAGTATCCAGCTGTCTGCCCATTTCAAAGATGGCAGGGTTTACGTATCAGAATCCGCTATTTTCAGCAAGGAAGATGCTGAGCTAGTAGCTCCTTATTTCCATGCGGTTTTAGTTGGAACAGCCCTGATGCAGGCTGAGGATGTGGCAGAAAAAATCAAGGAGCTAAAAATTGACAAAGATTAAGATTTGCGGCTTATCAACGGCCAGTGCTGTGGAAACTGCATGTCAGGCTGGTGCAGATTACATTGGATTTGTCTTTGCTGAGAGCCGTCGAAGAGTTAGTTTGGAGCAAGCTCAGAAGTTAGCTACCTTGGTGCCGCCTGCTGTCCGAAAGGTAGGAGTTTTCGTCTCTCCGAGCTTGGCAGAGCTGCTTGAAGCTATTTCAGTGGCAAATCTAGATTTGGTGCAGATTCATGGCGATTTTGATGAAGAGCTCCTGACTCAGGTTGGCCGGCCGGTTATTCGAGCTTATCAGGTCAGTGGAGCGTTAAAAGATGTCAGCCAACAGTCGGACTATCTGCTATTTGATGCACCAGTTGCTGGTAGTGGTCAGACCTTTGACTGGCAAGCTTTTGACAAGAATCAAATCCAACAGCCCTTCTTTATCGCCGGTGGTTTGAATTCAGGAAATGTCCGAGAAGCGATTCAGCACTTCGCCCCTTATGCAGTTGATGTCTCAAGCGGGGTTGAGACTGACGGCCAGAAGGACTTAGAAAAGATAACAGAATTTATAGAAAGAGTGAAAGATGGCATATAATCAACCCAATCAAGAAGGATTTTATGGTGAGTTTGGCGGACGCTTTGTTCCCGAAACGCTGATGACAGCAGTTTTGGAGCTGGATAAAGCCTACCGTGAGAGTAAAAAAGACCCAGCCTTTCAGGCTGAGCTGGAAGAGTTGCTGAAGCAGTATGTAGGGCGAGAAAATCCTCTCTATTTTGCAAAAAATCTGACAGCTTATGCTGGCGGTGCTAAGATTTATCTGAAGCGGGAAGACCTCAACCATACCGGGGCACATAAAATCAATAATGCCCTAGGGCAGGTCCTATTGGCCAAGCGGATGGGCAAGAAGAAAATCATTGCAGAGACTGGTGCGGGTCAGCACGGAGTGGCCACCGCCACAGCTGCAGCACTTTTCAACATGGACTGTACTATCTATATGGGTGAAGAAGATGTCAAGCGCCAAGCCCTCAATGTCTTTCGGATGGAACTTTTAGGAGCCAAGGTGGAGTCTGTGACTGATGGTTCTCGAGTCCTCAAGGATGCAGTCAATGCTGCCTTGCGAGCTTGGGTAGCTCAGGTCGATGATACTCACTATATTATGGGCTCAGCTTTAGGACCTCATCCTTTCCCAGAGATTGTCCGCGACTATCAGAGCGTGATTGGGCGTGAGGCCAAGCGCCAGTTTGCTGAGCAAAATGCAGGTGCCCTGCCAGATGCTTTAGTAGCCTGCGTTGGCGGTGGTTCCAATGCTATTGGACTCTTTTATCCCTTTGTAGACGATAGTACAGTGGCTATGTATGGAACAGAAGCAGCTGGGCGAGGCGTGGATACTGATGAACATGCTGCGACCTTAACCAAGGGCCGCCCAGGGGTTTTGCACGGTGCCTTGATGGATGTCTTGCAGGATGAGCAAGGACAGATTCTGGAAGCTTTCTCTATCTCTGCCGGGCTGGACTATCCGGGCATCGGTCCCGAACATTCTCATTTTAATGCTATTCAGCGCGCCACTTATGTCCCAGTCACAGATGAAGAAGCCTTGGAAGCCTTCCAGCTCCTGTCTCGTATCGAAGGGATTATCCCTGCTCTAGAGTCTAGCCACGCTATTGCTTACGCAGTTAAGCTGGCTAAGGAGTTGGGACCAGATAAGTCAATGATTGTCTGCCTATCCGGCCGTGGTGATAAGGATGTCGTTCAGGTAAAGGAACGCTTGGAAAGTGAAACGGCTCAAAAAGGAGGTGCCCATGACTAAAACACTCACTCAGCATTTAGAAACCATCCAAAAAGCAGGCAAGGGAATTTTCCTTCCTTATATCATGGCTGGTGATCACGAGAAAGGTTTAGCAGGATTAGCAGAAACTATCTCATTTTTGGAAAACTTGGGTGTGTCAGCCATTGAAATCGGTCTGCCATTTTCAGATCCTGTTGCAGATGGGCCAGTTATTGAAGAAGCCGGTCTGAGAAGTCTGGGGCACCATACTTCGGCCAAGTCTTTAGTTGCAAGCTTGCAGAATTTGGACACTCAGCTGCCTCTCATTATCATGACCTACTTCAATCCTATTTTCCAATACGGTCTCAAAGATTTTGTCAAGGATTTGGCTATGACACCGGTTAAAGGATTGATTATTCCAGATCTGCCTTATGAGCACAGGAATTTTATCTTGCCTTTACTGGAAGATTCAGATATTGCTCTAATTCCTTTAGTGAGCCTGACGACTGGCCTAGAACGTCAGCAGGAGCTGATCAAGGAAGCTGAAGGTTTTATCTACGCTGTAGCCATCAATGGTGTGACAGGTAAGAGCGGAAGCTACCGCAATGATTTGGACCAGCACTTGAGCAAGCTTCGTGATATTGCAGAGATTCCAGTACTGACGGGCTTTGGCGTTTCGACTTTAGAGGATGTTGACCGCTTCAATCAAGTCTCAGATGGAGTCATTGTTGGATCCAAGATTGTCAAAGCTCTTCATGAAAAGGATGCCGGTATAGCAACCTTTATCCAAGAAGCAGCAGCTTATAAGAAATAATCACCACCACACCAAACAAAAGACAAGGTACAAATGCTAGCCTGTCTTTTTTCTTTTTAAAGCAAAAACAGGCGAGACCGGAGAAGCTAGCGATTTGGATAAGAATGAGAATCTCTGTCAGGCTGAAAATAGCTGAGCAGGAAGCGAGAAATAGAAAGTCGCCAGCTCCAATACGAAGATTATAAAAGAAGGCTAGAAGTCCTAGGGCTAAAAAGAAGAGCATGAGAGGATTGACACTTGCTGTCATCATCAGTGAAAGCTGAAAAAACAGCCAGACCATCAGGGGATATTGCTGCTCTCTTTGATCGTAGATGGCTAGGGTCAAGCCCATGGTGAGTAGTAGGAGTTGACTGATGGAAATCGTGCCAAGTGAGGTTGCCAGAAAAAGACCGCCCAAGATGCATTCAAAAAATAAATAGCGTAAGGGAATCTTGTCTCCACAGAAGCGGCAACGAAGAAGATTTAAGATTTGAGAAAAAATAGGAATCAAATCACGCGGTGCCAATCTTTTCCCGCAGGCATTGCAATGGCTAGCAGGAGTGATGATAGAATGCTCTGGAAAACGGTCGATGACCAAGCCTAGGAAGGAGGCGAAAATAGTGCCAAGGAGAAAAAAGTATAGATGAATCATACTTATTTATTCGTAATGTCAAACAGAAAAATTCTGAAATTTTGCAACTTTTCTAATAAAGTCTTTTTTTGAATCTTTTGTCTTGACTTTCTTATTTAGAAGCATTATAATTAAATCATAATCTAAAAAGATTAGAATCATTATAAATAAAAACGAGGTAAATAAAATGACACAAGTAAAAAATGGTGCAGCAACTGACGTAGCAACTTTCAGCAATCAAAAGGCTTTGCCAAAGACTAAGGCTATTCTTAATCAAGTAGTGGCAGACCTTTATACGGCTCATATCGCTCTTCACCAAGTTCACTGGTATATGCGTGGCGCAGGCTTCATGGTTTGGCATCCAAAAATGGATGAATACATGGAAACTTTGGATACGACTTTGGATGAAGTCAGCGAGCGCTTGATTACATTGGGAGGCAAGCCTTATTCTACCTTGACTGAGTTTATCCAACACAGCAAGATTGAAGAAAAAGCTGGTGAATTCAGCAAGGATGTAGAAGAAAGTCTGGCGCGTGTGATTGAGATTTTCCGTTATCTGACAGGTCTTTACCAAGAAGCTTTGGATGTAACAGACGAAGAAGGGGACGATGTAACCAATGATATCTTTGTCGGTGCCAAGGCAGACCTTGAAAAGACTATCTGGATGCTGACAGCTGAAATTGGTCAAGCACCAGGTTTATAAAAAATGCTCCATGCCAAGCAGAAAGGAAATAGGCTTTCCTTTCTGCTTTTTTCATCTTGAAAAGCGTTGGAAAATCTGATAAAATATAGCTCATGAAAACCCTGTATGATGTTCAGCAATTTCTTAAAAGTTTCGGAATCATTATCTATATGGGCAAACGTCTTTATGATATTGAAATGATGAAAATCGAGCTGAAGAGAATTTACGATGCCGGTCTAATGGATAAGCTAGCTTATTTTGAGGCAGAGGCTGTCTTGCGCCGAGAACATCGCTTAGAGTTAGAATATTTAGAAAAGAAAAAGGAGACTTGAGATGACAATTTGGATTTTGTGGGCGGTGCTTTTGGGAATACTTGGCTGGATGGGCTTTAATTATCTGCGCCTTCGTCAGGCAGCAAAAATCTTGGATAACGGGGAATTTGAAGACTTGATTCGCCAAGGGCAGTTGGTTGATCTGCGGGATCCATCTGATTTTCACCGGAAGCATATCTTAGGTGCTCGCAATATTCCATCTCAGCAGCTCAAGGATAGTGTTGGTGCACTTCGCAAGGACAAGGCTGTTCTCCTCTATGAAAATAGTCGTGGGCAGCGCGTAACCAATGCGGCTCTGTATCTGAAAAAACAAGGATTTAAAGAAATCTATATTCTTTCTTATGGGTTGGATTCTTGGAATGGCAAGGTGAAGACTAGTTAACATAAATCAAAAATTTATCGCATTATATATACAAAGTCAGTTTCTTATGTTACAATAAATTAATATTAATTTTAAGGAGTTTTTAGAACATGCAAGAAAAGAAAAAATCCTCACTCGTTTTAGGTATCCTATCTATCATCTTTGGTTTTTTCATTCCATTGGCAGGTCTTATTTTAGGTATCATTGGTTTGGTGTTAGCTAATTCACATCAAAAAGAGTCTAAATTAGACTATAAAACAGAAAAAATTCTGGGTATCGTAGGGATTGTAATTTCCGTAATTGTTTGGATTCTAAATGTCATGGTACTTATGAATGGAGTAGGATAGTAACAAAAAAAGCTTTATTTTTTAAAGCTTTTTTTGTTTTACCAACTTTTCTCTAAATATTTTTTAATAATACCTAATTCTTCTTGGTTTAAAGGACGGTAATCTCCTGTTGCTAGGTCTGGGTCTAATGTAAAATCCCCAAACTGAATCCGCTTGAGATAAACGACCTTGACACCAACTGCCAGAAACATCTTTTTGATCTGGTGGAATTTTCCCTCGGAAATCTTGACGGTAGCACAGCTCAGATTAGAGCTGCTAGAGAGGATAGAGAGTTGGGCAGGTTGGCAGGTGGTGCCGTCTAAAAAGCGAATGCCTTCTTGAAAGGCAATTTTTTCCTGCGAGGTTAAAGGTTCATTGACTTCTACATAGTAAGTTTTTTCGACATGATATTGAGGGTGCAGCAGCTGAAATCCCAAAGGACCATTGTCGGTAATTAGAAGAAGCCCTTCGGTATCTCTATCCAGCCGTCCGATAGAGTAAAGATTTCCTTTCTCTACTACCTTATCCAGCAAATCCAGAACAGTCAATTTTTCAGCATCGCGATTAGCTGTGACTACGCCGGCTGGTTTATTCAGCATGTAGTAACGGTGGGCAGGGCCGCTGACCTGCTTTCCTTGAAAAGTAATCTGCTGCAGGCCGGTATCAACGTTTTGGCTGAGTTTGCAGGCGGGCTTACCATCCACAAAAATCTGTTTTTGTAAAAGGCTTTGTTTCATCTTTTTTCGGCTGATATGATTGGCAGCCAGCATTTGGTCGAGGCGCATCTGTTTTCCTTCTTTTTTCTAAATCATATCATAAATTTTCAGGATGAGAAATGCAAATCCTCATGGCGCTCCCATATTTTTTAATGAAAACATTTACACTTATCAAAGCTGTGTTTTTTGCCTGCGTCTGTGGTATAATTGTTCAGTTAGAAATAAAATTTAAAAATTCAGAGGAAATCATGACAAAATTAAGAGAAGATATTCGCAATATCGCCATTATCGCTCACGTTGACCACGGGAAAACAACCTTAGTTGATGAGTTGCTGAAACAATCTCATACACTAGATGAGCGTAAAGAGCTGCAAGAGCGGGCAATGGACTCAAACGATATTGAAAAGGAGCGCGGTATTACCATCTTGGCTAAAAATACAGCCGTGGCTTACGAAGGTACTCGTATCAATATCATGGATACACCAGGGCACGCGGACTTCGGTGGTGAAGTAGAGCGGATTATGAAGATGGTAGACGGGGTTGTTCTGGTTGTGGACGCCTACGAAGGAACTATGCCTCAGACCCGCTTTGTATTGAAAAAAGCCTTGGAGCAAGACCTTGTTCCTATCGTAGTTGTGAACAAAATCGATAAGCCGTCTGCTCGTCCATCAGAAGTAGTGGATGAAGTATTGGAACTCTTTATTGAGCTTGGAGCGGATGATGACCAGCTGGACTTCCCAGTGGTTTATGCTTCCGCTATCAATGGAACCTCATCTATGTCTGACGATCCAGCTGATCAAGAGCACACCATGGCACCGATTTTTGATACCATCATTGACCATATCCCAGCACCAGTGGATAATTCTGACGAACCTTTCCAATTCCAAGTGTCACTCTTGGACTACAATGACTTCGTCGGCCGTATTGGTATCGGCCGTGTCTTCCGTGGTACTGTTAAGGTTGGTGACCAAGTAACCCTTTCTAAACTAGACGGCACTACCAAGAACTTCCGTGTGACCAAGCTCTTTGGTTTCTTTGGTTTGGAGCGTCGTGAAATCAACGAAGCCAAAGCGGGTGACTTGATTGCTGTTTCAGGTATGGAAGATATCTTTGTCGGAGAAACTATTACTCCGACCGATGCGGTAGAAGCTCTACCAATTCTGCATATTGATGAGCCGACTCTGCAGATGACCTTCTTGGTCAATAACTCACCTTTCGCCGGTCGCGAAGGAAAATGGGTAACTTCTCGTAAGGTTGAAGAACGGCTGCAGGCTGAACTGCAAACAGATGTATCTCTGCGTGTTGAACCAACTGATTCACCAGACAAGTGGATTGTTTCAGGTCGTGGTGAATTGCACTTGTCAATTCTGATTGAAACCATGCGTCGTGAAGGGTATGAGCTGCAAGTATCTCGTCCAGAAGTTATCGTGAAAGAAATCGACGGTGTTAAATGTGAGCCATTTGAGCGCGTCCAAATCGACACACCTGAAGAATATCAAGGCTCGGTCATCCAAAGCCTTTCTGAGCGCAAGGGTGAAATGCTGGATATGGTGGCTACAGGAAATGGTCAGACTCGCTTGGTCTTCTTGGTTCCTGCCCGTGGTTTGATTGGTTACTCAACTGAGTTCTTATCCATGACTCGTGGTTACGGTATCATGAACCATACCTTTGATCAATACCTACCACTTATTCCAGGTGAAATTGGTGGCCGCCACCGCGGTGCCTTGGTATCTATCGATGCTGGTAAGGCAACGACCTACTCTATCATGTCTATTGAAGAGCGCGGAACCATCTTTGTCAACCCAGGTACTGAGGTTTACGAAGGAATGATTATTGGTGAAAACTCTCGTGAAAATGACTTGACTGTTAATATCACCAAAGCTAAGCAAATGACCAACGTTCGTTCTGCTACGAAGGACCAGACAGCAGTCATCAAGACACCGCGCATTTTGACCTTAGAAGAATCCTTGGAATTCTTGAATGACGACGAATACATGGAAGTAACGCCAGAATCTATTCGTCTGCGCAAGCAAATTTTAAATAAACAAGAACGCGAAAAAGCCAATAAAAAGAAAAAATCAGCTGCAGCTGAATAATTAAAAAGGAAAGGAGCAGCAATATGGTTTATCTTATCATTGGGATTTTAATCCTCTTTTTCTACATTTTTGCTGTTCCATCTAGTATTAAAGGCACTGTTAATGCTGTGACCATGGTTTTACTGATTGTGGCCTTGATTATCTTATTCGGCTTAGGCATTTTTCAGATTTTCCAATTGCCAGCTGAATATTTTGTAGGATTTGGCCTATCCGTAGTGACCGTCTTGGCTTTGCGGGATATTAATCGTCTCAAGCCGCCTAAGAAATCAAAAAAGAATTTTGATGAAGAATAATAAATGAGCAAGAACTTAGGAAGTCGGATAGACGTTTTGAGTTTTTGCTCTTTTTTTTTACAAAAACAATAGGTTTATGTTTTATTTGATTGTGGGAATTCTCATTCTCTTATTTTACATTTTTGCTGCTCCGCCTAGCATTCGCGGAACACTCAATGTAGTGACGCTGGTGCTTATCTTGGTTGTCTTGCTCATCCTCTTAACTCTAGCAGCTTTCCGAATTTTCCAGCTGCCTAGCGAAATCTTCGTCAGCATTGGCGTGACCTTTCTTGCTTATTTTGCCTTGCGGGATTTAGCGAGAATGCCCGTCAAGAAAAAAGAAAAGAAAAACCTATAAAAGCGGTCTTGCTTTTATAGGTTCTTTTTATGCTCCAAAATGCTGGTGCAAGATAGCAAAGTAGTCTTCTGGATTGTGGAGAAATGGGAAGTGGCCGCTGTTTTTAATGGTGAACACCTGAGCGCTGGGATAGCGGCTGATGACAAAGTGCATGCTAGCACCAAAAATATCATTGTCACCGAAAGTCACGGTAATAGGAAAAGCAGGATGTTCTAGGCGGGGCAAGAGAGGATAGGCCATAATTTCCTTTCTTGTCTGATTGCCTGCCCGGACTGAAACATTGCTCAAGTTAAACGTCACATCGCGAAAGGCTGGATAGTCGGCATTGTAATTGCGAGCAACCTGACGATAGAGAGCCTGCGAAGCCTTGGAACTGCCAAGACCTCCCAGCAGAGAATAGATTCCCATTTTCAGCCATTCGATAGTCGTGCAGTGATTTTTATTGTAATTCATCATTTCCTTTTCCATTTGTTTCCACTGCTTGCCCGTGCCTGTTCCCGGCGAGGAAAGAAAGAGACTAAGGAGCCGCTCAGGGATTTTGCTGGCGTAGATTTGCGCGTACAATCCACCCCAGGAATGCCCCAAAAGGTGAAATTTATCTACATTGAAGTGGTCGGCGATTGTGTTGATGTCTGCAATGTAGGCCTCCATGCTGTAGTCGCCACTCGGACAGGGCGATTTCCTCGTTCCCCGCTGGTGAAAGACAATCAGTTGATAATCTTTTTCGAGCTTAGGGATAAAGAGCTTGAAGTCATCAGGCGTTCCCGGTCCACCGTGCAGCAGGATAATCGTTTCCTTGTCAGGATTGGGATAGCAAACGGTGTAGAGTTGGTCGGAGCCGTTTTGAATCATTGTTTCGATTTTTTGAGAATGGGTCATAACTTTCCTTTCTTTTAGTAGAGCGTCCACCACTGATATAGGCTCCAGTAGAGGAGATTGAGAACGACGATAAGTGAAGCACTGCTGGTCAAGTAGGTCAAGATTTTTCGACCCTTGCTCACTTGGAATTTTGAGCGCAGGAAGATGGGCAGCGCAGCATTGACCAGAAAAATCAGTGCTAAGAAGGCAAAGAGAATGGTTTGCCAGCGATAATCGGGCATGTACTTGCCCGAAACGGCAACGATGACGAGACCTACTAGATTGACTAGGCTAACCAAAATCAGTCCGCAAGTGCCATAATGCCAAATTTTCCAACTTCTTGGAGTCGCTCTTTTACTTTCTTTCCCAAAAAGCAAGCGATACACCTTACCCAAAGCAGCTAACAAAAGAACAAGCACAGCATAAACAACTGCGAGACCCAGCAGAGCGACAGAACCATAATCCTTTACCACCTCCCAAAGCGAGAGCTTTTCTAAATGATTATAGGTTGTTTCAACTTCTGTTCGTCCTTGGCGATGTTGCCAAAGCCAGTAGTTGCTGAGTAGCAGATGACCGTCTTTGATCACATCTTTCACATAAAAAGTATAAACAGGAGTAAGGCGCGAAATAGAGGTCGGGCCTTGCTGAATGGAGCGGGAAGTCCGATACATGCCCTCCTGAAAGTCTTTTTGAGACTGGTTAGGGGCTTGCTTTTTCTTGCCAAAGACTAAATCGGGCAGACCGAAAGAAAAGGTGGCTTCTTCTCTCTGATTTACCATGGTAACCATGCCGATACCCGACTTGAAATCCAGCGAAATCATGGTTGAAAAACCGGCAAAAGAATGACCGCCGTGCCCTAAAATAGAGCCTATCTCATACTCTGTCACCCAAAAGCCGTGGGCATTCTTAGCGACTGCTTTATCTGAGAATGTAGAAGTTGTCTGATACAGTTCATTCCAGGTTTCTGGGCGCTTAAAGAGCTTTTCCTTTCTCAAAAGAGCTTGCGCGAACCGCTTGAAATCGTCAAAAGTCCCTGTCGCCTGCCCCGCTGGATAAATATCCGCGGGAAGCAATTTATCTAGATATAAACTTCCGTTTGTATCATAGGTTTTCTCACCCTGCCGCTTGTCTCGGACATAGGTATTGTCCGACAAATCAGGTAAGAGAGCGGTATGGTTCATGCCCAAAGGCTGGAAAATATGCTCGTGGACATAAGCCGCAAAGTCCTGTCCGCTGATGCGCTCCACGATGTAGCCTGCTAGAGCTGTACTGTAATTGGAATAGGATGTCACCGTCCCTGGCTCATAAGTTTGAGCGGGCTGGCTTTTTAGTAATTCTTCCAAGCTCTTGCCTGCTCCTGTGCTCAGCGGCGTTTCATCAAAACCCGCTTGGTGGTTCATGAGGTCAAGCATGGTAATGGGCTTGTCGTATTTGAGGTGTTTCAGGAAATCCTTGGGCAGATACTCTTTTATATCTGTTTTTAGGTCAATTTTTCCTTCTTCCCAGAGCTGCATGACGCTGAGCCAGACGGTCAGTTTGGTGGCAGAGCCCCACTCGAAAACTGAACTGTCGTCCACAGCCAGCTTCTTTTCCTTGTCCATATAGCCAAAGTTCTTTTGGTAAATGGTTTGGCCGTCCTTATCAAAGACTGCTGCCGCCAGTCCCGCGCTGGTTTTTTCGTGTTCCTTGTGGAAATTTTCAATTTTCTGACCGATTTGGTCATAAGGCGTGCCCGACGGCAATTTTTGCTGGTCAGCTCGAACTTGCGCTGCTCCAAAAGCCACCAAGCCACATGTTACCAGCGCCACAGCGCTTTTCAAAAATGATGTTTTCATGATTGCCTCCTTAGAATTTAAACTGCCTTCCCCTTTGCACCCTTATCCTAACAAAAGGGCAGCGCCAAATCTACCCTTTTTCGGTAAGTGGTAAGTTTCTGCAGGTAAGTGGTAGAAAAAGTGGGGGGGAAGTGCTAAACAAAACCAGCATTGCTATCATAGCAATGCTGGTTTATATCTGTTTGATGACTATTTAAACCAAATCCGCCATCTTGCCCAGAGCTGCATGACACTGACCCAGACGGTGATTTTGGTCGTTGACCCTCCCACTCGAAGACCGGGTTGTCATCCACCGCTTGCTTATTTTCCTTGTCCATATAGCCAAAGTTGTTTTGGTAAATGGTCTGTCCGTCCTTGTCAATGACGGTCGTCGCCATACCAGCACTGTTTTTTTCGTGCTCCTTGTAGTAGTCCTCAATCTTCTGACCGATTTGGTCGTAGGATGTGCCCGACGGCAATTTCTGCTGGTCAGCTTGAACATGACCCGCTCCTAGAGCGAGCAAGCCACAAGTTACTAGCGCTACAGCGCTTTTCAAAAATGATTTTTTTCATCATTGTCCTCCTTTTAATTTGGTTACACTTCCAGTTTAAAGGACAAACTTCAAATATTTATAAAGTATTTCTAAAATATTTCTAAAATTTTTTGAAAATGAAGATGAAAACGAGTAGGTAGAACGGTCATTTTTCAGTTAAGGGTTACTCCCTTCTTTTATTTATTCGTCAAATTTATCGGATTTACAGTCATTCTAACGTTTTTACAAGGCCTTGGCGTCTGCTTTTTTCTTGACCAGATAAGCGATGAAAAGGCAAATCAAGGTCATCGTGATTGGCTCCAGGATCCCTCCTACGACAGGAATGGCAGCCGTTCCAACTAAAAGTGGATTGCTGTCGCTACTTAAGGTCGTCCGCAGGAAAGTCGGACCGCTCTCAACAAGGCCAAAGATATTTGTAAGGGTCAGATTGTAAAGAGCATGGGTCGCCGCCACCAGCCAGAGATTATCGGTCAGGGCAAAAAGGAGGGAAAAGAGAACGCCCGACAAGGTCACGCTCAGGATGTAAGAGAAAGGAGCGCCGCCCTTGAATGTGTGCATGAGACCAAAGAAGAGATTGCCTAGGGCAATAGCTGGGACAAGCCCCATTTTGGTGCGGAGCTTGTTCAGGACAAAGCCGCGGTAAATGACTTCTTCGGCTAAGGCCTCCAAGAAAATCATAAGGAGCAAATAGGGCCAGAGTGCGAGATTAAATTGATTTCCTAGTCGAAAATGGAGCTGACCAGCTAGCGCATTAACGCCAATAATTGCCGTTGTCGTCAAGAATCCTATAACTGCTCCAAACAGGAGATTTTTGCCCAGCTTTTCCCACCAGAGACCAAAGCTCGCAAGACTGCGGTGCTCCCAAAACTTAGCCACAAGGAGAAGGGGAAGAGCACTGATACCATGAAATAGAAGGGTGCTCACTTCTTCTAATACGAGTTGATTAGAAACATTGATAAAGGGTTGTATCAGCCATTGAGACAAGAGCCCGCTGAGCAACATGCCCAGACCGAGCGCCAGAAAAGCTAGAGGCATGCTCAGCCACCAGTTTTTCGCCCCTGCTTCTTCTTGCAAAGTTTCTAGACTAGAGGAATGATGTGTCGCTTGATAAATATGTGCCATATGTTTTCCTTTCTAAATAAGAATTTTCGATACTGTCAATAATTTTGTGTAAACACTCTAGTAGAGTTATGTAGTTTTAATCAAATAAGCTTTCAAGTGTGTCAGAACATTGGCCAAACCCTTTATGGATTCGTTGACTTTGCTTGAAATTATAATCTTCAAACAAAGTAACTAAGTAACGTTTCAGAGCCTCCTCGTTAGGAAAAAGAACCTTCTTTTTCGTTTGACGTTTGATTTCTTTGTTAAGAGACTCAATGAGGTTTGTCGAATAAATGCTGTGCCAAATCTGGTAGGAAAACCTCCTATTGATAAAAAGCGAGTGTCGTTTGGATGAGTGATGTCAGCTCTTTCTTGTCTGCTGGATAAATTTTCTGCCGGACTAAAAGACTGATGCCGAAGACAAAACTCCCCAAGTGCATGAAAACCTGATTGAAGTCGTAGTCGCCGTCAAGTGACTGGATAAATTCCTCTATTTTCTCCTTATTATAGTCAAAAGAGGCGACTCTTTTTTCCAGCTCCATTTGCCCTGTATCATCATTTTGCGTAGCTAGGCTGTATTTGCTGAGAAATAGAAAATCGAAAAAATTTGCATGGACTTGAGAGTAGTTGATAAACTGTAGAGCCAGCTGTAGAATTTTCTCTCGGGGCGCTTGGTCTTCTTTTTCCGACTCTTTTAGAAAATCAGCAAAATGTTTGGAAATGATTGGAACCAAAGCGAACATCAAATCGTCCTTGTTTTTGAAATGGCGGTAGCTAGCCACATGGCTGACCTTGCAGCTACTTGCTAACTTCCGAAGCGACAGGTCTTGCCAGCCATGAGCAGCAATGCTATCAAAGCCAGCCTGCAATAATAGTTCTTTTAAAGGCGGCTTTTTTTCTGCCAATTTTCCTCCTCCTTTCGAGATGTTTTTGCTAGTTACCGCTGGTAACTTCTTTCTATGATTAGTATAACACTTTCAAAAACAAAAATGCAAAAAAAAGACAAAATTTTTCTTCTATTACTATATATTTCAAAAGATTGCAGGAAGATGAAAACTTATCATTTTTCTCAAATCTTCTGCCCTTGCCCCTTTTTTATTTCCACAAAAAAAGGTAAAATAGAATGAAGTATGAATGGAAGAGGTTGCTTATGAAAAATATAGCAAATTTTGCCAATAAGAAGGTCTTGGTCCTAGGATTGGCCAAGTCGGGTGAGTCAGCTGCTCGCCTTTTAGATAAATTAGGAGCTATCGTGACAGTTAACGATGGGAAGACTTTCGAGGAAAATCCTGCTGCTCAATCCTTGCTAGAAGAAGGTATAAAAGTGGTGACAGGAGGTCATCCTTTGGAGTTGCTGGACGAAGACTTTGAACTGATGGTGAAAAATCCGGGTATTCCTTATGACAATGACATGGTCGTTCGAGCTCTGGAGAAGAAGATTCCAGTCATTACTGAAGTCGAGTTGGCTTATCTGATTTCTGAAGCACCGATTATTGGTATTACGGGTTCAAATGGTAAGACGACGACCACAACCATGATTGCGCAAGTCTTGACAGCTGGCGGTCAAAATGGTCTCTTGTCTGGTAATATCGGCTTTCCTGCCAGTCAAGTAGCTCAAACAGCCAGCAGCAAGGATACACTGGTCATGGAACTGTCTTCCTTCCAGTTGATGGGAATTGAAACTTTTCATCCGCGAATCGCTGTTATCACCAACCTCATGCCGACTCATTTGGATTATCACGGCTCTGTTGAGGAATATGCAGCAGCCAAGTGGAATATCCAGAAAAACATGACAGCTGATGATTATCTGGTTTTGAATTTCAATCAAGACTGGGCCAAGGAAATGGCTAGCCAGACTCAGGTTACTGTTGTGCCTTTTTCAACGACTGAAAAGGTGGATGGTGCCTATTTAGAGGGTGATGTCTTGACCTTCCGTGGAGAGGCGATTATGCAGGCGGCTGAAATCGGCGTTCCTGGCAGTCATAATGTTGAAAATGCTCTGGCTACGATTGCAGTAGCCAAGCTGCGTGGTATTGACAATCAGACGATCAAAGAAGTCTTGTCAGCTTTTGGGGGAGTTAAGCATCGTCTCCAGTATGTGGGGCAAGTAAATGAGGTTGCCTTTTACAATGACAGCAAGTCTACCAATATATTAGCAACGCAGAAAGCCCTATCTGGTTTTGACAATAGCAAGGTGATTCTGATTGCTGGTGGCTTGGACCGTGGCAATGAATTTGACGAGTTGGTGCCTGATATTAAAGGGCTCAAGAAAATGGTGATCTTAGGACAATCAGCTCCGCGTGTAAAGAGAGCGGCTGATCAGGCTGGCGTTTCTTATCTGGATGCGACTGATGTCCGAGATGCAGCTCATAAGGCCTTTGATCAAGCGAAGCCAGGAGACATTGTCTTGCTTAGTCCTGCCAATGCCAGCTGGGATATGTATAGTAATTTTGAAGTCCGTGGCGATGAGTTTCTCGCTGCATTTGAAGAATTAAAAGGTTAAAATGAAAAAGATTGTATTTACAGGCGGAGGAACGGTTGGGCATGTAACTCTCAACCTTCTCCTGATTCCGAAATTTATCAAAGAAGGCTGGCAGGTCCACTATATTGGTGATAAGCATGGGATTGAGTATCAGGAAATCCAAAAGTCTGGACTGGACGTGACCTTCCATTCGGTAGCTACGGGTAAGCTTCGTCGCTATTTTTCATGGCAGAATCTGCTGGATGGCTTTAAGGTCGTCTGGGGCATTTTCCAATCGCTGGGCATTATGCTGAAAGTGCGTCCGCAGGCTCTCTTTTCAAAGGGTGGCTTTGTATCTGTTCCGCCCGTGATTGCAGCCCGACTATCCGGAGTGCCCGTCTATGTTCATGAGTCGGATCTATCTATTGGCTTGGCCAATAAAATCGCCTATAAGTGTGCGACCAAGATGTATGCGACCTTTGAGCAAAGTTCCAGTTTGACCAAGATTGAGCATGTCGGCGCTGTGACCAAGGTCGGCAACCAAGAGTCAGTCCTACCGCAGGAACTGGAAGAAATCCGTCAGTATTTTGATAAAGAGCTGCCCACCCTGCTTTTTGTCGGTGGTTCTGCTGGTGCTAAGGTCTTTAATGACTTTGTCAGCAAAAATCAAGCTGCGCTGACCGAGCGTTATAATATCATCAATCTGACTGGTGATGAGAGTTTGGATGTTCTGTCTGACCGTCTCTTTCGCAGAGCCTATGTAACCGACCTCTACCAGCCTTTGATGGACTTGGCAGATGTAGTGGTGACCCGCGGCGGGTCCAATACAATCTTTGAGCTCTTGGCCATGGCCAAGCTGCATATTATCGTTCCTCTGGGACGCGAAGCCAGCCGCGGCGATCAGATTGAAAATGCCGATTATTTTGTGAAAAAGGGATATGCCAAGCAATTGGCAGAGGAAGAGCTGGATATGAGCAATTTACAGACAGCCCTTGATGACCTTTTGGCTAATCAAGCTTCTTATCATCAAGCTATGCAAAACTCTCAGGAAATCAAGTCTGTAGATGAATTTTATGCTTTATTGAAAGCGGATATTGACAAAGGAAAGAAATGAGCAAGAAAAACCACGACGAGCCAAAGGAAGAGGTAAGTGAGCCCCTCTCTGAATGGCAGAAACGAAACAAAGAATATCTTGAAAAGAAGGCTCAGGAAGAGGCCAGCAAACAAAAGGAGCTGGAAGAAGAGGAAGCAAAAGAAGCTGAAGCTGAGGACTCAATTGAAGGCGGAGAAATAGCTGAAGAGACGGAAGAAGATGACTCATCTTATGAAGAGGAAGAAACAGAATATTTGGAAGATGACTCATCTGAAGCTGAGCTAGAGACCGAATTGAGCGAGAAAGAGCGCAAAAAACTGGAGAAACTTCAGAAAAAGGCAGAAAAAGGAGCTGCTAAGATTCGTATCTTGAGGATTCATATTTATCGAGCACTGCCGGTTTTGCTGGGCAGTGGCTTGATTTTTCTCCTGTCAGTTTATTTTTTGACGCCACTGGCGACCATGAAGACAATCGAATTTTCAGGGAACCAAATGGTCAGTCAGGAAGACCTGCTCAAAAGTAGTAAGATTGATGAGAAGGACTATACTTTAACAACCTTTATCAATGGCGGCAATCATATCCGCAATATGAAAGCTTCTAGTCCTTGGATTAACAACCTGGAGATGGCTTATAAGTTTCCCATTACCTTTCAGGTAAAGGTCAAGGAGTACGGAGTTCTGGCCTATCTGCATGAGGGTGGCCAATACTATCCTATTCTGACAAATGGAGAGGTTATTTCGGACCCAACTGCTGCAGATTCTTTGCCAGAAACCCATATTTCGATAGAGTTTTCAGACAAAAAATTGATTAAGGAATTTGCCCTTCAAATTGAAAAGGTACCGGCTTCGGTCAAGAAAAATATTAAGACAGTTCAGCTGACTCCAAGTAAGGTGACACCGGACTTGGTTACGCTGACCATGCATGATGGCAATAAAATCTTGGTACCAATTTCACATATCGCCAAAAAATTGCCATATTACAAGGGAATCCAATCGCAGTTGGAAGAGGATGTACCTAGTGTTGTAGATATGGAGGCTGGGATTTTCAGTTACGTGGAAGGGGCTCAAAACGAGTCGTCTTCTTCTGACGAAGAAAAGCAGAGAACAGAAGAGGAGCCGACGGGACAGCAAACAGAGCAAGCGGCTGAGCAGGTGACAGAAAGTCAGGAAGAAGAACCTGCAGAGTCGCAAAATTCGACAGAAAACCCGGTAAATAACGAAAATCGCTAAATTATATGTAGAAAAACTGCACATTTTCATTTTCTTTATGTTATAATAAAGCTTGGGTAACTCTAATTTTTAGCGTTATTAGTATAGACCGGAAACATGGAAGATAGAGAGGACTGGTGTAATGGCTAGAGACGGCTTTTTTACTGGATTAGATATAGGAACTAGCTCAATTAAAGTGTTGGTGGCAGAGCACATCAACAATGAAATGAATGTGATTGGAGTCAGCAACGCGAAAAGTGCTGGCGTTAAAGATGGAATTATTGTTGATATTGAGGCTGCTGCTGCTGCCATTAAGACAGCTATTTCTCAAGCAGAAGAAAAAGCAGGCATTTCAATTGGTTTAGTTAATGTCGGACTTCCGGCTAATCTCTTACAGATTGAGCCTACTCAGGGTATGATTCCTGTGACTAGTGATTCTAAGGAAATCACAGATACAGATGTAGAGAATGTTGTTAGATCTGCTCTGACGAAGAGTATGACTCCTGACCGCGAAGTGATTACTTTCATCCCAGAAGAGTTTGTAGTGGATGGTTTCCAAGGTATTCGTGACCCACGCGGTATGATGGGGATTCGCTTAGAGATGCGTGGTCTCCTCTACACTGGACCACGGACTATCCTCCATAACCTTCGTAAGACAGTGGAGCGCGCGGGAGTTCAGCTTGAGAACGTTATTATCTCCCCATTGGCTATGACTAAGTCAATCTTGAACGAAGGGGAACGTGAGTTTGGGGCAACTGTCATTGATATGGGAGGCGGCCAAACTACAGTGGCTTCTGTTAGAGGTCAAGAACTTCAATATACGAATATATACCAAGAAGGCGGCGACTACGTAACCAAGGATATCTCAAAGGTTTTGAAGACTTCGCAAAAGTTAGCTGAAAGTCTCAAGTTTAACTATGGATCTGCTTATGTTCCTGAAGCTGGTACAGAGTCTTTCCAAGTAGAAGTGATTGGCGAGATTGAGCCGGTTGAAGTAACTGAAAAGTATCTGGCTGAGATTATTTCTGCTCGTATCCAACACATTTTTGAGCAAATCAAACGCGATTTGGATAGAAGGCATCTTCTTGAGTTGCCAGGTGGTATTGTGATTATTGGTGGAGCAGCAATTCTTCCAGGAGTTGTTGAACTGGCTCAGGAAGTGTTTGGCGTGAATGTCAAGCTTTATGTGCCAAATCAAATCGGAATTCGCAATCCAGCCTTTGCACATGTTATCAGCCTATCAGAGTATGCCGGAAATTTAACAGATGTGGATATGCTGGCTCAGGTTGCTGTTCATGGTGATGAGCAACTGCGCCATCGACCTGTATCCTTTGAGCGTCCTGCTCAGTCAGTACCACGCTTTGAACCTCAACCAGCTGATGAGATTCCCGAGGATCCGGTCCAAGAAGTTCCAGTTGCCAGTGCTGATGTGCCAAACCAAGAACCAAAAACCGGTATTACAGATCGGATGCGCAACCTAATTGGCAAAATGTTTGATTAAGGAGAATACAGAGAATATGACATTTTCATTTGACGCTGCTGCTGCACAAGGCGCAGTAATTAAAGTTATTGGTGTCGGTGGAGGTGGCGGTAATGCCATCAACCGAATGATTGATGAAGGTGTTGCTGGTGTTGAATTCATCGCAGCAAATACAGATGTTCAAGCTCTTAGCAGTGCCAAAGCTGAAACAGTTATTCAGCTCGGTCCTAAGCTGACTCGCGGACTCGGTGCCGGAGGTCAGCCTGAAGTTGGCCGCAAGGCTGCTGAAGAAAGCGAAGAAGTCCTGACTGAAGCTCTGCAAGGAGCAGATATGGTCTTCATCACTGCTGGTATGGGTGGTGGATCTGGGACAGGTGCTGCTCCAGTAATCGCTCGTATCGCAAAGAATGTTGGTGCTCTGACTGTTGCTGTAGTTACACGTCCTTTTGGTTTTGAAGGAAGTAAGCGTGGAACTTTTGCAGTAGAAGGAATCAACGAACTTCGCGAGCATGTAGACACACTCTTGATTATCTCAAATAACAACTTGCTTGAAATTGTAGATAAGAAGACTCCGCTCCTTGAAGCACTCAGTGAAGCAGATAATGTTCTTCGCCAAGGTGTCCAAGGGATTACTGACTTGATTACCAGCCCAGGACTGATTAACCTTGACTTTGCTGACGTGAAAACAGTTATGGCAGACAAGGGTAATGCTTTGATGGGAATTGGTGTTGGTAGCGGTGAAGAACGCGTTATCGAAGCTGCTCGCAAAGCTATTTACTCACCTCTTTTGGAAACAACCATTGATGGTGCAGAGGACGTAATTGTCAACGTTACTGGTGGCCTAGATATGACCTTGATTGAAGCTGAAGAAGCTTCAGAAATTGTCAACCAAGCAGCAGGTCATGGTGTGAACATCTGGCTCGGTACTGCTATTGACGAGTCCATGAAGGATGAAATCCGCGTGACTGTTGTGGCTACCGGTGTACGTCAGGACAAGGTTGAAAAGGTCAGCGGTATTCGTCAGACACAGCAGCCTACTGGCCCAAGCCGTCCGCAGCAAGTTGAGCCAAATCGCGAAGTTCGCTCAGGACAGTTTGAACGAAACTTTGATATGACCGAAACAGTTGATATTCCTGCTCCAAGCCGTCAAAGAACGGATACACCTAAAGGTTCAGCCTTTGGTGATTGGGATCTTCGCCGTGAAGCAATTGTTCGTCAGGCAGAACCAAGTTCCTCAACCCGCGTAGAGCGCTATGCAGAAACTAATGAAGATGATGATGAGTTGGAAACACCTCCATTCTTCAGAAATCGTTAATCTAAATCATGAATTTGCAGAATAATAAAGAGTTGGTCTTTCAGTCCGTCGCTCAGGCGGCGGAAAAAGCCCAGCGTTTGAAAGATTCAGTAAATATCATTGCAGTTACCAAATATGTTGACTGCGAAACAACTCAGGAGCTTGCCCGTACAGGTATTCAGCATATCGGAGAAAATCGGGTAGATAAATTTCTAGAAAAATACCGTGCTCTGAAAGATGAGAATCTGACCTGGCACCTGATCGGCAGTTTGCAGAGGAGAAAAGTCAAGGATGTGATTAACTATGTTGATTATTTTCATGCTTTAGATTCTGTAAAATTGGCCAAGGAGATTGACAAACGAGCCCAACATGTGATTAAATGTTTCCTGCAGGTGAATATTTCTAAAGAAGAGAGCAAGCATGGCTTTTTGGTTGAAGATCTAGGGCTTGTCCTGCCTGAGCTTGAAAAATTAGAAAACATTCAAATTGTGGGATTGATGACAATGGCTCCGTTTGAAGCTAGTCATGAGGAGCTGAATCAAATTTTTGAAAAGGCTCAGCAACTACAAAAAGAACTAAAAAAGAAACAGTTAAATAATATGCCCTTTTCTGAGTTAAGCATGGGAATGAGCCGTGATTATCCAGAAGCAATTGCCCATGGCTCAACCTATGTCAGAATTGGTACAGCATTTTTTAAATAGGAAAGAAATATGTCATTAAAAGATAGATTTGATAAATTTATAGATTATTTTACAGAAGATGGAGATGAGACTGAGCTTCAGGAGCAGATGGTTAGTAGACCAGCAGCACCTGCGCCTGTTAAGCAGAAGCCTGAGTTGGTTCAGCCTAAGCCAGTCAGAGAGAGCAAGCCAGCTCCTCGTCCGGCTGCTGCGGCCAAGCCACAGCCTAAACCTCAGCCCCAACAGAAATCTTCGACAGAGAATATTACCAGACTGCATGCACGTCAGCAGGAATTGGCTCAGCACCGTGCAAATGCGGATGAGAAGATTACGATTGATGTTCGTTATCCGAGGAGATATGAGGAAGCGACTGAAATTGTTGACCTGCTTTTGGCCAATGAAAGCATCCTGATTGACTTCCAGTATATGACTGAGGTACAGGCTCGTCGCTGTTTAGACTACCTAGACGGGGCCCGTTATGTCTTGGCTGGAAATTTGAAAAAAGTTGCAAGCACTATGTATTTGCTGACTCCGATTAATGTAGTGGTAAATGTGGAAGACATCCGCCTACCAAACGATGTTGAAATCAGCGAATTTGACTTTGATATGAAGCGCAGTAGATAAGAGATATGTTATATTTTGTAATTCGTGCCATCTCTAATCTTTTCGATCTTTATAGCATTGCCTTGATTGTCTATGCACTTCTATCTTGGTTTCCAGGAGCCTATCAAACCAAATTCGGAGAGTTTCTAACACTCATTGTAGAACCGTATTTAAAACTTTTCCGCCGTCTTCCCTTGCAGTTTGCAGGGCTGGATTTTACCGTTTGGGTTGCAATTCTGGCTTTAAACCTTTTAAATCGTGTGGTCTTTTATTTAATAGGCGTCTTACTAATGTTATTATGATGAAAGATTTATATCAACACTTTTCGCATGAGGATCGAGAGTTTATTGATAGGAGTCTGGAGCTGCTTCAGCGGGTTCAAGATACCTATGCGTTTGAAACAACGCCTTTTCTGAATCCCCATCAGGTCTCAATCCTGAAGAATATTGGCAAGCAATATGATGTGCAAGTCTTTGCTAGTTCGGATTATTTTCCAAGTGAACTGGCAAGAGTTCTTGTGGCGCCTTCTTATTACCAACTGAATATGGATGATTTTGAATTGAGCTTGCTGGAAATTTCCTATGCAAGCAAATTTTATAAAATCAGTCATTCGCAGATTATGGGAACCTTGCTCAATCATTTAGGGATTGAAAGACGGACCTTTGGCGATATTCTTGTAGTTGGAGACCGTGCTCAGCTCTTTGTAGATAAAAGACTGGCCCAGTATTTTATAGATCATGTCACCAAAGTTGCAAAGATGCCTGTCAAATTAAAGGAAGTATCCTTTGCAGAGCAGTTGAAAGAGCAGAAGCAGTCTGTCACCAGAGAAATTTTAGCATCTAGCCTTCGCTTGGACAAGTTGGTAGCTAGTACCTTTAAGTTATCAAGGAGTCAGGCTGCACAGCTAATTTCTGGCAAGCATGTGAAAATGAACTACGCTGTTAATGACAATCCCAGCCAGCAAGTTGGGCTTGAAGACTTGATTAGCGTTAGACGATTTGGAAGATTTAAGGTTTTAAGAGAAAATGGCCTTTCCAAGAATGGAAAACATAAGTTAACCGTTGAATTATTAGCTAGTAAATGAGGAGGAACTATGACACTTACAGCATTAGAAATTAAAGATAAATCCTTTGGAACCAAGTTTAGAGGCTATGATGTTGAAGAGGTAGATGAATTCCTTGACATCGTTGTCCGCGATTATGAGGACTTGGTTCGCGAAAACCACGAAAAAGAAGCAAAAATTCGCAATCTGGAAGAACGTCTGACATATTTTGATGAGATGAAAGACTCTCTCAGCCAGTCTGTTTTGATTGCTCAGGATACGGCTGAGCGTGTTAAGGTTGCTGCCAACGAACGTTCTACGAATATTGTCCGTCAGGCAGAGCAGGATGCGCAGCACTTGTTGGATGGAGCTAAGTACAAGGCTGATGAGATTTTACGTCAGGCAGCTGATAATGCTAAGAAAGTAGCCATTGAAACAGAAGAACTGAAAAACAAAACACGTGTCTTCCATCAACGTTTGAAATCAACCATTGAGAGCCAGCTCAGCATTGTGGATTCTTCTGAGTGGGAAGAAATCCTGCGTCCGACAGCTACTTATCTGCAGACCAGCGATGAAGCTTTCAAGGAAGTTGTATCTGAGGTTCTTGGCGAAGAAGCAGTTGTTCGTGAGGAAGAAGTGGATGTGACTCGTCAATTTTCTCCAGAAGAAATGGCTGAGTTGCAAGAGCGCATTGAAGCTGCTAACCGTGAATTAGCTGCGACCCAAGCTTTTTCTCCGCTTAGCGATGAAGATATAGAAGCTCATGCAGCTGAGGAAAACTCAGAAGCTGACCATCACGATGATGATACAAATGGGGAACAAAAAGTTCCAGTAAATATTTTATAATTTTTAAAGAAACTAAGATTGTAAAAACACAGACCAAGCAAAATACTTTCAGCGAGCAGATGATGGTGAGAGATCTGCAGTCCATCTTGCTTGGGCTATCATTTTACAGAACTTTCGTCTGAAATCAGTAGGATGAGACGGCAGTCCACGTTACGGACAAAGAGGGGCAAGAGGAGCATTATGCTATTGTCTTGCCTAAACAAAGGTGGTACCGCGAATTTTCGTCCTTTTTGGAGAAGTTTGCGGTTTTTAATTTGTAATTTTTAAAAATAAAGAGGAATAGAATGAAACTGAAAGAAACACTTAACCTTGGAAAAACTGCTTTTCCTATGCGGGCCGGTCTTCCAAATAAGGAGCCAATCTGGCAGAAGGAATGGGATGAAGCTAAGCTTTATCAGCGTCGTCAGGAACTGAACGAAGGCAAGCCGCACTTTATCTTGCATGATGGGCCTCCCTATGCTAACGGTAATATTCACGTCGGCCATGCCATGAATAAAATTTCCAAAGATATCATTGTTCGCTCAAAGTCTATGGCTGGCTACTATGCACCTTACATTCCAGGATGGGATACGCATGGTCTTCCGATTGAGCAGGTGTTGGCAAAGCAAGGCATTAAGCGCAAAGAGCTAGACTTGGTAGACTACCTCAATATGTGTAGGGACTATGCGCTTAGCCAAGTCGAAAAGCAAAAAGAAGATTTCAAGCGTTTGGGAGTTTCTGGTGATTGGGAAAATCCTTATGTAACCTTGACATCTGACTATGAAGCCGCTCAGATCCGTGTCTTTGGTGAAATGGCTAAGAAAGGCTATATCTACCGTGGTGCTAAGCCCGTTTACTGGTCTTGGTCTTCTGAGTCAGCTTTGGCTGAAGCGGAAATTGAATACCATGATTTGGTTTCCACCTCTCTTTACTATGCTAACCGCGTCAAAGATGGTAAAGGAGTATTGGACACAGATACTTACATCGTCGTATGGACAACAACTCCATTTACCATTACAGCTTCCCGTGGTTTGACAGTTGGAGCAGATATTGACTATGTTTTGGTCCAGCCTGCGGGTGAAAGTCGCAAGTTTATTGTAGCGTCTGAATTGTTGAATAGCCTATCTGAGAAATTTAGCTGGGCCGATGTTCAAGTTTTGGATACTTACCGTGGTCAAGAATTAAACCACATCGTGACAGTTCACCCATGGGATACTGCTGTAGATGAACTTGTTATCCTGGGTGACCACGTTACAACTGACTCTGGTACCGGTATCGTTCATACAGCGCCTGGTTTTGGTGAGGACGACTACCATGTCGGTGTAGCCAATGGACTGGAAGTTGCTGTGACAGTCAATGAGCGCGGTATCATGATGGAAAATGCTGGTCCTGACTTTGAAGGCCAGTTCTATGATAAGGTTGTGCCAACGGTTATTGAAAAGCTTGGTGATTTGCTCCTTGCTCAGGAAGAAATTTCTCACTCTTATCCATTTGACTGGCGTACTAAGAAGCCAATCATCTGGCGGGCAGTACCACAGTGGTTTGCATCTGTTTCTAAATTCCGTCAAGAAATTTTAGATGAAATTGACAAGGTTAAATTCCATTCTGAATGGGGGAAAGTACGTCTCTACAATATGATTCGTGACCGCGGTGACTGGGTTATCTCTCGTCAGCGGGCTTGGGGAGTTCCGCTTCCAATCTTCTATGCCGAAGACGGAACACCAATCATGACAGCAGAAACCATCGAACACGTGGCTCAGCTTTTTGAGGAGCACGGCTCTATCGTCTGGTGGAAGCGTGAAGCAAAAGACCTCTTACCAGAAGGATTTACTCATCCAGGTTCTCCAAACGGCGGATTTACCAAGGAAACGGACATCATGGACGTTTGGTTTGACTCAGGTTCATCATGGAATGGGGTAGTGGTCAACCGTCCCGAATTGACTTACCCGGCTGATCTTTATCTAGAAGGTTCAGACCAATACCGTGGTTGGTTCAACTCATCCCTCATCACATCAGTTGCCAACCATGGTGTGGCTCCTTACAAACAAATCTTGTCACAAGGTTTTGCCTTAGATGGCAAGGGTGAAAAGATGTCTAAATCCCTTGGAAATACGATTGCTCCAAGTGACGTGGAAAAACAATTTGGTGCGGAAATCTTGCGTCTCTGGGTAACCAGTGTAGACTCTAGCAACGACGTTCGTATCTCTATGGATATCTTGAGCCAAGTTTCTGAAACCTACCGTAAGATTCGGAATACCTTGCGTTTCTTGATTGCCAATACCTCTGACTTTAATCCAGTTGAGGATGCTGTAGCTTACGAAGAACTTCGTTCTATTGATAAATACATGACTATCCGCTTCAATCAATTAGTAGAGACTATTCGCAAGGCTTACGCAGACTTTGAGTTTCTAACTATTTATAAAGCCATTGTCAACTTTGTGACCGTTGACTTGTCCGCTTTCTATCTGGACTTTGCCAAAGATGTCGTCTATATCGAAGCAGCTAAATCATTGGAACGTCGTCAAATGCAGACTGTTTTCTATGACATTTTAGTCAAGATTACCAAGCTGTTGACACCGATTCTGCCACACACAGCAGAAGAAATCTGGTCTTATTTGGAGCATGAAAGTGAAGAATTTGTTCAGTTATCTGAATTGCCTGAAGCTCAGACTTTCCCAAGTCAAGAAGAAATTTTGGACACTTGGTCTGCCTTTATGGACTTCCGCAGTCAAGCTCAGAAAGCCTTAGAAGAAGCCCGCAATGAGAAGGTTATCGGAAAATCGCTGGAAGCGCACCTGACTGTCTATCCAAATGAAGTCATCAAAACATTGCTTGAGGCAGTCAACAGTGATGTGGCTCAGCTTCTTATCGTTTCTCAGTTGACTATTGCTGATGATCCTGCTCCAGAAGGCGCTCTAGTCTTTGAAGATGTAGCTTTTGTCGTAGAGCATGCGCAGGGGCAAGTCTGTGATCGCTGCCGCCGCATTGATACAACAGTTAAAGAGCGCAGTTATCAAGCTCTTGTCTGTGACCACTGTGCAGAAATTTTAGAAGAAAACTTTTCGGAAGCAGTTGCAGAAGGCTTTGAGAGCAAGTAAGTTTCCAAAATAAAAAATGGCTTTGCCCTTTAGTGGTAAGCCATTTTTTAGATAGATTTGAGGATGTTTTGGTTTGGAGCTAGCTTAGAAAAACAGTTGCATTTACAACTGTTTTTTGTTATACTAGTTATACCTTAGTAGTGTCTATTTTAGCTAGAATGTTTTGGAGCTGAAAGAGCTCAGAGGAAGTCAGTTGCTGGAGGGCTTGACTGGCATAGGTATTTTCAAAGCCAATTAGCTGGTCGTAGAGTTTGAGAGCCTGACTGCTAGGATAGAGCTCTTTGAACTTCTTATTTTGAGCTTTGGTCTTTTTGATAATCAAGCCCCTATCTTCCAACTTTCGTAAAGAGCGGCTGAGCGTAGTCTTGTCAATCTGCACCATCTCTGCCAGTTGTGATTGGCTGAGACCTTCATTTTCGACGATGCGAATGAGCAGTAGAAACAAATTATTGTCTAGGCCATAGTTACTGGCTTTCTGATTCATTTTCATCATGGCCTGTCTGGAAATAAATCCCATTTGCCGGAAAAGTTGACGGTAATCCATAGGAACTCCTTGATAGTTGCATTTGCATTTATTATACATTAAAAAGATAGAGGAAACAAGTATGTGGTCTAGGAAAAAATTAACTGAGTTGAACCCGATAGAATTTTATCAAATTTTAAAATTGCGCATTGACACCTTTGTGGTGGAGCAGGAGCGCATTTATCATGAACTGGATGAGAAGGACCTAGAAGCAGTGCACGTTTACCATGCTAATGAAAAAGGGGAAATTGATGCTTATGCTCGGGTCTTTGAAGAGGGAGAGCATTTAGTCTTTGGTCGAGTAGTCACAGCTCGGTCTGTACAAGGACAGGGCTTAGGAGGACAGCTTATCAGAGAAATCTTGCAATTATGTGCTGAAAAATGGCCAGGAAAGGAAATTGAAATAGAGGCTCAGAAGCAGGTGGCTGCTCTCTATGAAAAGTATGGCTTCAAGTCAGTTGGTCAACCTTTTATTTTTGAATCGACACCTCACATTACCATGATCTATAAACAATAAAAAACTAAGGCCAGGCCTTAGTTTTTACTGTTTAACAGGAATGGAAATTTCGATTAGATTATTAGCGTAAATCGTTCGGATAGCAGCTTTATCAATAGCATTTGCATCAATTTTTCTCTTCAAGAAAAATTCTCTAATTTTTTCGATTTCCTGTTCGCGTACAGCACGGTGCATGTTTGAAATCAAAATTTCATAGTGAAGAGGAGCTTGTGTAAAAACAACATCGCTGTTCCCAGCAGAATAAACTTCGACTAATATCGCATCGGTGCTTTCCAATTGGCTTTTGACAAGGTCAGCATGACTGTTTGTTGTATTAATAAGCTTCATACGATTTCCTCCTGCTTTATACCTGCTATTATTATAACATATTTGCTATAAATTGTGAATGATTTCTTTAAGCTTTAAGCGCATTTTTCCAAGCTTGGATACCCCATTTATGGCTGCCGCGTTTGAGTGTTTCGATAGCTTCATCGACTGGGAACCAGGCAAGCTGATTGAAATCTTCCAACGGTTTTTGGACTTCTTGGAAAGAGGTGACCTCATACAGGTAGGCTGGATTGTAAAAATAGGTGTCGCGATGGCGAGAGTAAAAATATTCATCAGCTTGTCCAAGATAGCGGCCAAGCTGGGCTGTGAATCCAAGTTCTTCCATCAGCTCGCGTTCAAGAGCAGTCTGATGGTTTTCCCCCTCTTCAATCTCTCCACCGGGCAGAAACCAAGCCCCATTAGGCGCCTGGACCAAAATAATCTTTTCTTTCTTTTCATCTGGGATGACGGCATAGACTCCGTAGCGGCTCACATATTCTACATTTGCTTCCTTTTCACCAAAGGTTGGATTTGTCATTCTAATATCCTCAATCTCTAGTCAGTTTACTATCTATCATAATGGACTAAGGACCAGCTGTCAAGAATTTACTCGGTTTATTGGACAGAAAAAGAATGATAGTCCTTGAAAGAAATCCCCTTCAAATAATAAATTCCTTCCTCCGACCGTTTAAAAAAATCTTCTTTATGGGAATAGTAAAACATTTATAGGAGAAATTGTTATAATAGTAGCGAGGTGGTTTTATGACAGAAAGCAGACTTTTTAAAATCTTATATCTTCTTTTAGAGCAGGGCCACAAAACAGCTCCCGAATTAGCCTCACTATTTGAAGTATCTATTCGGACTATCTATCGAGATGTGGATAAGCTAAGTTTGGCAGGAATCCCCATCTATTGCAGCCCTGGCAAGGGCGGGGGCATTTTTCTGATGAAGGATTTTGTATTAGACAAGGCCTTGTTTTCAGAGTCGGAGAGGGATGAGCTATTAGCTGCTCTTCAAGGCTTCCAGATTTTAACAGATGGCGAGCAGGTAGAGACCTTGGCTAAGCTGCAGTCCTTGTTTCAAGTTCAGGCAACATCCTGGCTAGAGGTGGATTTCACTGATTGGCGCAAGAAAGCAGATCAGAAAGAACTGTTTGATACCATTAATCAGGCGATCTTGCAAAGAAGAGTCTTGTCATTTTCTTATTTGAATGGGCGAGGAGAAAGAGAGCAGCGCAAGATAGAGGCGCTGAAGTTAGTATTTAAAAGTCAAGATTGGTATGTTGCTGGCTTTTGTCGTTTAAGACAAGCTCCGCGTTTTTTTAAACTCAGCAGAATGAGAGACTGTCAAATGTTAGAGGAAAGATTTAAGCAGAGAGTCTTGGATGAGACATTTAGTCCTGAGGAGCGGCTAGGAGGCACTGTAAAAGTCCTCTTGAAATTTGACCGGAAGCATGCCTTTAGAGTGTACGAGGAGTTTTCAGAAGTAGAGATAGAGGAGACTGATGGGAGACTTTATGTCCAAACCCATTTGCCGAGTCACGATAGTCTTTATACCTACTTGCTATCCTTTTTGGATGGAGTTGAAATCTTGGAGCCGCCTCGGTTACGGGAAGAATTCAAAGAAAAGTTAAAAGCTATTACCGATATTTATAAAAGCTGACAGAGGTTGTCAGCTTTTCTTTGCTATACTGTTTCTAGTAAAGAAAGGAGGGCTCTCTCATGAAATATGAATGGAGAAAAGCTAATCGAGAAATATATCAAATCAAGTCTGAACCCTGTCTCATAGATGTTCCTGCCCAGTCTTTTATCATGATTGACGGCAAGGGCAATCCTAATGCTGCTGACTTTTCGGAACGAGTTGGTGCTCTGTACAGCTTAGCCTATGCTATCAAGATGAACTACAAAAAGACAGCGGCCGAGCAAGAATTTACTGATTTTACAGTCTATCCCTTGGAAGGACTTTGGCAGCAAGAGCGAGCAGGAGAACTGATTAAAGAAGAATTGATCTATACTATTATGATTGGGCAGCCAGACTTTATCACTGGAGAGATGGTGAAAAAGGCTCTGGAACAAGTCCGTGTCAAAAAGCCTAATCCTCTCTATGACGAGATTCGTTTTAAGGAAATGACGGAAGGAGCGTGTGTCTCCATGCTGCACCTAGGACCTTTTGATGAAGAACCTCAATCCTTTGCTAAAATGGATACCTTTTGCCAGAATCACCAGCTGACACGGATTTCAGACACTCATAGAGAAATCTATCTCAATAATCTGAATCGGACAGATCCTAGCAAGCTGAAAACAATTCTGCGCTACAAGGTTCAGAAAGATCAATAAAGAAATAGAGCAGAAAACTAACTGTTTTCTGCTCTATTTTATCGACATTTATTTTTCTTCTTGTGATGAATTAACGGACTCTGTGCTTTCAGTTTTCTTGGCTGACTTGATGAGAATCTTGCCATTGCTGGTCATGATAGCTTTGAGCTCTTTTTCGCTTGGATTTTCCAGATAAAAGTCAGTAATAGCATCTTCGATATGGTCCTGAATGGTACGGCGTAGTGGGCGAGCCCCCATTTTTGGATCGTAGCCCAGGTCAACCAATTTTTCTTTGACCTTCTCTGTAACATCCAGATGAATGTCGTTGGTTGCCAAACGTTGATTAACATCGTCCAGCATAAGGTTGACGATTTGCAGCAGATCGTCCTTGCTGAGCGCCTGGAATTCGATAATGCCGTCAAAGCGGTTCATAAACTCAGGACTGAAGAAGTTCCCCAATTCACCCAAAACGGAGTTAGTGCGGCCTTCACGCGCTGCTCCAAAGCCAACGCTGGCTTCAGCTTTGCCAGTTCCGGCATTGGATGTCATGATGATAATGGTGTCCTTGAAGCTGACAGTCCGGCCTTGGCCATCGGTCAGGCGGCCATCATCTAGAACCTGCAGGAACATGTGCATAACATCGGGATGGGCCTTTTCCACCTCATCCAGCAGAATGAGTGAGTAAGGATTGCGGCGAACGCGCTCAGTCAATTGACCAGCTTCATCATAGCCGACATAGCCCGGAGGCGCACCGACCAGCTTGGCCACGCTGTGTTTTTCCATATATTCACTCATATCAAAGCGAATCATGCTGTCAGCCGAGCCAAAGAGCTCAATGGCTAATTGCTTAGACAGCTCTGTCTTACCGACACCAGTTGGTCCGACAAAGAGGAAGCTGCCGATTGGGCGATTAGGACTTCCTAGTCCGACTCGGTTGCGGCGGATGGCCTTGGCAATCTTATCTACAGCATCGTCTTGACCGATGACATGAGCCTTTAAGTCACTAGAGAGATTAACTAGTTGAGACTGTTCTTTTTCTTTGAGGTCGCCGACTGGAATATTGGTCTTTTGCTCTACGATGTGCTCAATCGTTTTCTCGCTGATAATCGGAGTATCCTTGTCTAGCACACTTGTCTGCTGGAGTTCCTTGTACTTGGCAATCTGGTCCCGGAAGTAAGCCGCCTTCTCGAAGTCTTCGTCGCGGGTTGCTTGAGCCTTGAGGTTTTCTGCTTCGATCAGACGTTGGTCAATGACCTTGGGATCAACGAAGTTGAGGGTTAGATTCATCTTGGAACCAGCCTCATCCAAGAGGTCAATAGCCTTGTCTGGCAGGAAGCGGTCTTGGATGTAGCGGTTGGAGAGAAGCGCAGCAGCTTCAATGGCCGCATCTGTGTACTTGACGTGATGGTAGTCTTCGTATTTTTTCTGAATTCCTTTGAGGATGGTAATCGTTTCCTCTACCGTTGGTTCGTCCACCTTAACTGGCTGCATACGACGCTCAAGTGCAGCATCCTTCTCGATGATACGATATTCGTTGAGGGTGGTTGCTCCGACCATCTGGAGTTCTCCGCGAGCCAGAGCTGGTTTGAGGATGTTCCCAGCGTCCATATTGCCATCGCCAGCAGAGCCTGCTCCAACAATTTCATGGATTTCATCAATGAAGAGAATGACATCTTGACGAGAACGAATCTCATCAATGAGCTTCTGCATTCTCTCCTCAAATTGGCCACGGATACCAGTTCCCTGTACTAAGCTGACAACGTCTAGGCGGATAACTTCTTTGCCTTGGAGTTTATGAGGCACATCACCATCGACAATTTTCTGGGCCAGACCTTCCACCACGGCTGTTTTTCCGACTCCTGGCTCTCCTATGAGAACAGGATTGTTTTTGGTGCGGCGGTTGAGGATTTCAATGACACGGACGATTTCTTCATCACGACCAATAACAGGATCAATCTCGCCTCGGCGAGCCAACTCGGTCACATTGATACCAAACTCTTCCAGCATGCCTTTTGGCTTTTGCGGACTTGGCTGAGGCTGACCACCTTTGCTAGGATTGGAACCGTATCCGCCACCGCCTCCATAGGCCCCGCCAGATTGGGTAGGAGGAGTAGTTGGTTCCTGAGGCTGTTGAAAATTGCTGAGGCTGTTGAAGAAGTCATCAATAGGATCTGTTCCGTGATTGTTGGCATTAGCAATTCCGCCGAACAAGGAATGTTCAGGGTCTGTTTTCATGATTTGGTAGCAGTTTTGGCACAAATCCACCTGCTGTTTATGGCCATTTACATTGGTATAAAGGTGAATCGTAGATTCATTGATTTTACAATTTTGACAAAGCATGCAGATACCTCTTTTCTTTTAGTGTGCAAGCTATTTATAGAAATAATTAAAGGTCAAAAATAGTCAAAGTTTTATAGTTTCATTATATCAGTATTCTCGAACTTTGCAAGAATTTACTACAAAAACCTCCCTTAGACCGAGCAGAATGAAAACAAATTCTTGAAAAATTACAAAAAATGGGCTTTTAGTGGTATTTCAGTCGCTATTTATGGTAAAATAAGAGGGAACTAAGTAAATAGGAGAAACAAAATGGAATCACATTTAGTTAGAATTATTAACCGCTTAGAAGCTATGGCTAAGGATGGCGGAAATTTAAAACGTAATTTTGAGCGTGAAGGAGTGGTTGTAGCAGAAGTAGCTTACAGTTACGACGAAGAAAACGGCTCTGTCTTCACCTTGCGTGACGTTGCAGCGCGTGAGACCTATACTTTCGACAGCATCGATTTGATTGCAATGGAAATTTATGAATTACTCTACTAAAAAGCACTTTGCTGCTTTTTATTTTTACCCTTTTTATCTTATTTTGAAAAAAATTTAGTAGGTCTGAAAATTTTACCGCTAGGTGCCAATGAAACCTCGCTTTATAACCTTGTATAAGAAAAAGTTATAGGCTGGGCACAGATTTTTTTGGTATAATGAAAAAGATAATGAAAAAGAAATGAGAATGACATGGCGCAGATTATTGATGGTAGAGGTTTGGCAGAGAAGCTTCAGAAAAAATTAGCCGAAAAAACGGCTCGCCTCAAAGAAAAGACAGGTCAGGTACCGGGCTTGGTAGTGATTGTGGTGGGAAATAATCCAGCCAGTCAAATCTACGTGCGTAATAAAGAGCGCTCAGCCTTGGCTGCTGGCTTTCGTAGTAAGGTAGAACGTCTGCCAGAAGAAACCAGCCAAGAAGAGCTCTTGAGCTTGATTGAAACTTATAATCAAAATCCTGACTGGCATGGAATTTTGGTCCAGCTGCCCTTGCCCGAACATATTGATGATGAAGCTGTGCTGCTGGCCATTGATCCAGACAAGGATGTTGATGGCTTTCATCCGCTTAATATGGGCAAGCTATGGAGCGGTCATCCTGTTATGATTCCGGCTACTCCTGCAGGCATTATGGCCATGTTCCATGAATATGGTGTTGAACTAGAAGGCAAGCGAGCGGTCGTCATCGGGCGGAGTAATATTGTTGGTAAGCCCATGGCTCAACTGCTTTTGGCTAAGAATGCGACAGTGACTCTGACGCATTCGCGAACCCACAATCTAGCTAAGACTGCTAAGCGGGCAGATATTTTGGTGGTGGCCATCGGTCGTGGACATTTTGTAACCAAGGACTTTGTCAAGGAAGGAGCTGTTGTCATTGATGTCGGTATGAACCGAGATGAAAATGGCAAGCTGATTGGCGACGTTAAATTTGATGAAGTGGCTGAAATTGCTAGTCTGATTACCCCTGTACCTGGAGGTGTTGGTCCTATGACCATTACCATGCTGATGGAGCAGACCTACCAAGCCTTTAAACGGAGTCTTGAATCATGAAATTTGTTTTTGATTTGGATGGGACCTTGTCCTTTGATTATATGACGATTGATGAGGAGATTAAGCAGGTTCTGCTAACGGCTCCTCAGTTTGGGCATGAAGTTTTGTTTGCTTCGGCGCGCTCCTATCGGGATTGTCTGGGACTATTAGGTCCGGAATTGAGCCAGCAGATAGTGATTGGCCTGAATGGCGGAGTAGCTTATCAGAAGGGACAGCTGATGTTTGAGCGTCAGCTGCATCAGTCAAGTTACCAAGCCATTCTAGATACTTGTTTGACATATAATTTGCCTTTTTTCGTTGATAATACTTTTGATTACAGCGGCCAGATTTTAGAAAAAATTCCTTTTATTGCCAGTGTAGATCCTCTCAAGCGGGCAAGACAGCTGGAACTAACTGAACTCCAGCATCCTATTAAGCTTGTTATTTACATGGGGAATCATGAGCAACTCTTAGAGGATTTACAGGCTCGTTTTGCAAACTTGCCTAATCTAAGTCTAGACTATCATGAACATGAGAAATGTTTTTATATCAATCCGGCTGAAACCAATAAAGCTTCAACTGTAAAGGAACTCTGCGGTTCGGACTATGTGGCTTTTGGTAATGATCAAAATGATATCCAGCTCTTCAAGAATTCTCTCTACGCTGTGCAAGTTGGGGATTTCTCAGGATTGAGCGATTATGCGGATGAGCAGGTCGCTTTTCAGGAAAATTTACCCAAGGCAGTCGCAGCAAGAATCTTACAAAAATTTGCAGATTTCCGAAGAAAATAGCTTTCTTGCGATACGAGGCACCTGTTTAGGTGCCTTTTAGTGTATAATGAAGATAGGTTTAGTCATGTTGAGACAAGTGCAGGATGAAGTTGGTCTAGGAGAATATCATGGTAAAAAATGCTGAAAATATTTTAAAAAGAGTCATCAGGGAACGTCCCTTGGATAGTCACAAGGGCGATTACGGTCGTCTCTTACTGATTGGGGGGACCTATCCTTATGGGGGCGCCATCATTATGGCTGCTTTGGCTGCGGTCAATAGCGGAGCGGGCCTGGTGACTGTTGCTACAGATAGAGAAAATATCGCCCCTCTGCACAGTCATTTGCCGGAGGCCATGGCCTTTGACTTAGAGGAACAAGACCGATTGACAGAGCAACTGACCAAATCAGATCTAGTCTTGATTGGTCCTGGCTTGGCGGAGAATCAACTAGGTCTAGATATCCTACGAATGGTAGTCCAGACTGTGGCAGAACAGCAGATACTTATCATGGATGGCGGAGCCATTTCACTCTTTAGTAAAGCAGCTTTGCCATTTCCAAAAGCCCGAACAGTTTTTACCCCTCACCAGAAGGAGTGGGAAGGCTTATCGGGTTTAAGCTTGTCAGATCAGACAGCGGCAGCCAATCAGGCAGCGGCAGCCAATCAGGCAGCGGTCAATCAGCTGCCTCTGGGCAGTATTGTTGTGCAGAAAAAGCATGGGACGACCATCTATCAAAGTGGTCAAGAGCAGGTCTTTGAGCTGACAGTAGGCGGACCTTATCAGGCAACTGGCGGCATGGGAGATACGTTGGCTGGTATGATTGCCGCTTTTGCGGGTCAGTTTAAGTCAAGCAGTCTCTTTGAGCGAGTGGCGGCTGCAACCCTTCTTCACTCTCTTATCGCAGATGATTTGAGTCAGGAAGCTTATGTCGTCCTGCCAACGGCAATCAGTAGAGCCATTCCAAGGTGGATGAAGGAGATGAGTCAGTAGCTTTTTCTTGGGTTTTAAGTCAGCTGGGGTTCTTTTGTGGAAGCCCAGTTTTTTTCTTGCTTTTCAGGGGATTTTTAGACTTTGTAATCGGTTTTTTATGCAGTTTTTTGTTATAATAAAAGTTACGGAAAAACAAGAAAAGAAAGGAAAAGGGCATGCCAGAATATTTGTCGGTTTCGACCTTGACCAAGTATCTGAAGATGAAGTTTGAGCGGGATCCTTATTTGGAACGGGTCTATCTGACTGGCCAGGTGTCCAATTTCCGACGGCGCCCCAATCATCAGTATTTTTCATTGAAGGATGAGAAGGCCGTCATTCAGGTTACAATTTGGTCTGGTGTCTACCAGAAGCTAGGCTTTGAGCTGGAAGAAGGCATGAAAATCAATGTGATTGGCCGGGTGCAGCTCTATGAGCCGAGCGGTTCCTATTCTATTATCATTGAAAAGGCAGAGCCGGATGGTATCGGTGCCTTGGCTATCCAGTTTGAACAGCTCAAGAAAAAACTGGGAGAAGAAGGGCTGTTTCAAGATAAATTCAAGCAGGCCTTACCTCAATTTCCTAAGAAAATCGGCGTCGTAACCAGTCCCAGCGGAGCGGTTATCCGGGACATTATCACGACGGTCAGCCGTCGATTTCCGGGAGTGGAGATTGTCCTTTATCCGACAAAAGTGCAGGGAGATGGGGCTGCAGCTCAGATTGCTGACCACATCAGACTGGCCAATGAGCGGTCGGATTTGGATGTACTGATTATTGGTCGAGGTGGTGGTTCCATCGAAGATCTCTGGGCTTTCAACGAAGAGGAAACAGTTCGGGCTATTTTTGAGTCTCGGATTCCTGTTATCTCTAGTGTCGGCCATGAGACAGATACGACTTTGGCGGACTTTGTAGCAGATCGCAGAGCTGCGACTCCAACGGCTGCGGCTGAGTTAGCAACACCAGTCACCAAGCTGGATCTGCTGAGGCATTTGCAGCAGCAGGAAAACCGCATGTCTCGAGCTATGTCCAATCGCCTAAGCTATTATCGGGAGCGGCTAAATAAACTGACCCAGTCGGTTATCTTCCGACAGCCAGAGCGGCTTTACGATGGTCATCTGCAGAAATTAGATCAGCTCAACCTGCGACTCAAGCAAAAAATTCGCGAATATTATAGTGAAGAGCAACAGCAGGTCAAAATCTTGCAGCATCGTTTGGAGGCATTGAATCCGCTCAGTCGCCTTCAACGCTTTCAAGAGCAGACTGCTCAGCTGGAGCGCTTGCTGCGCAGCAATATGGCGGTCATTTATGATAACAAGGTAGCTCAAGTCAGGAGATTGTCCGAGGCCTTGCTTATGCTGGATACAAGTCGAATTGTGGCGCGTGGTTATGCTATTGTCCAAAAGAATCAAAAGGTTGTCGAGTCAAGTGCTGGCATTGAAGAAAAAGATGAACTGACCCTTCTTATGCGGGATGGGCAGCTGGAAGTAGAGGTAAAACATGTCCAAAGAAAAGAAATTTGAAGAAAACTTAGCAGACTTGGAAGTCATTGTCCAAAAGCTGGAAAATGGTGATGTAGCACTGGAAGAGGCGATTGCGGAATTCCAAAAGGGGATGAAACTTTCAAAGGAACTCCAGGCTAGTCTGGACAAGGCTGAAAAGACCTTAGTTAAGGTCATGCAGGCAGACGGCACAGAAACGGAAATGGAATGATAAGAAACGAGAAACTGGAAAAGATTGGTCTGACGATTGAAGATTTTTATAAGTCTCAGCAAGTTTCGTCAGATTTGTCTGAAGTTATTTTGTACTCGGTGCAGGCCGGAGGCAAGCGAATTCGTCCCTTACTGCTACTAGAACTAGTTGAGGCATTTGGGGTGTCTCTTCAGCCTGCACATTTTGAAGTGGCAGCTGCTTTGGAAATGATTCACACTGGTAGCCTTATCCATGATGATTTACCGGCTATGGATGATGATGACTATCGTCGAGGCCGCTTGACTAGCCATAAGAAGTTTGGAGAGGATATGGCTATTTTGGCGGGTGATTCTCTCTTTTTAGACCCCTATGGATTATTGGCAAGAACCGAGCTGCCTAGTCAGGTCAAGGTGGACTTGATTGCTGAGCTGTCTCTAGCAGCAGGGAGTTTTGGTATGGTTGCAGGACAGGTTCTGGACATGCAAGGCGAAGGTCAAGCAATTAGTTTAGAAGATTTAAAAAACATCCATGCCAATAAAACTGGAAAACTTCTGGCGTATCCCTTTGTCGCAGCTGGTTTGATTGCTGAGGTCAAGCAGTCTGTTCAGGACAAGCTTCGTAGGATTGGAGAGCTCTTGGGCTTGGCCTTTCAAGTGCGGGATGATATTTTGGATGTGACAGCTAGTTTTGAAGAGCTGGGTAAAACCCCGCAGAAAGATTTAGCTGCGGCCAAGTCGACTTATCCAGCCTTTCTGGGTCTAGATGGAGCTAAGAGCTTTTTCAATCAGACTCTTGATGAAGCTGTGGACATTCTGACAGACTTGGAAGAGAAGACAGAGTTTTCAGGCGGAGAAATTCAAAAGATAATAGAAAGTTTGAGATTGAATGGCTAAGGAAAGAGTAGATGTGCTGGCCTACAGACAAGGGCTCTTTGAGACCAGAGAGCAGGCTAAGCGTGGTGTAATGGCTGGGCTGGTTATTGCTGCAGCTAATGGCCAGCGCTTTGACAAGCCTGGTGAAAAGATTGACACAGGAACAGAGCTACGCTTAAAAGGTGAGAAACTCAGATATGTCAGCCGAGGAGGCCTCAAGCTAGAAAAGGCTTTGCAAGTCTTTGATATTTCAGTCGCTGACCGAGTGACCTTAGATATCGGAGCTTCGACCGGCGGTTTTACAGATGTCATGCTGCAGCACGGAGCTAAGCTGGTCTATGCAGTAGATGTCGGCACCAATCAGCTGGCTTGGAAGCTCAGACAGGATGAGCGGGTTGTCAGCATGGAGCAGTTTAATTTTCGCTATGCCCAAAGGACTGACTTTGAGCAGGAGCCGAGCTTTGCCAGTATTGATGTCAGCTTTATATCGCTGAGTATGATTTTACCAGCTCTGCATGAGATTTTGGCTCGGGATGGCCAAGTGGTTGCATTGATCAAGCCCCAGTTCGAAGCGGGCCGCGAGCAGATTGGGAAAAAAGGGATTGTCAAGGATAAAAAGGTCCATCTGGCAGTTCTGGAAAAGGTCACAGCATTTATGATGGAAGCTGGATTTTCTGTTAGGGGACTAGATTTTTCGCCTATTCAGGGCGGTCAGGGCAATGTAGAATTTCTGGCCTATTTAGAAAAGAGTATAGAGCCGCAGTCTCTTGATTCAGCTATGATGACAGCTGTCGTAGAGGCAGCACACAAGGAATTTAAGGATGAATAAGAAGGATAGATTAGAAAAGATTAGACGGTTTGTCAGTGACTATGACATTGGCACACAGGAGGAAATTGTAGAACATCTCAGGGAGTCTGGGATTACAGCGACGCAGGCTACGGTCTCTAGGGATATCAAGGAGCTGGGCATTGTCAAGATACCGCTCAAGGACAACACTTATATCTACGAGCTACCTAAGACCATGACCAGCAGTCTGGGCTTGGCTGAAAACAACATCCTATCCTGTCAGGTCTTGGGAAATATGATCAATCTCAGTCTGGTTCCGGGGAGCACAGCACTGGTCAAGCGCCATCTTAGGAATGAATTTGCTGAGGATATTTTCAGTATCTTGGCAGACAACGACAGTATTTTGATGGTTATGATGACAGACGAAGCAGCCGCAAGGATTGCAAGCATCATTCACCATTGGTAGGAAAGCCTATGTTATTAGAAATTTCGATTAAAAATTTTGCCATTATTGAGGAGATTTCCCTTAATTTTGAGCAAGGTATGACGGTTTTGACCGGGGAAACCGGAGCCGGCAAGTCTATTATTATTGATGCGATGAACATGATGCTGGGCAGCCGTGCTACGACGGATGTTATTCGTCATGGGGCACCCAAAGCTGAGATAGAGGGCCTTTTTTCGCTGGAAAATAGCAGAGCTCTGCGAGAGATTTTTGAGGAGCAAGGCTGGGAGCTGACCGATGAGCTGATTATCCGTCGGGAAATTCTGCAAAACGGCCGCAGTGTTAGCCGTATCAATGGCCAGATGGTTAATTTGTCTGTTCTAAAGGCTGTTGGCCAGCATTTGGTGGATATACATGGTCAGCATGATCAGGAAGAACTGATGAGGCCCCAGCTTCATATTGCCATGCTGGACGAGTTTGGCTCAGCAGACTTTTTGCATCTCAAAGGCCGCTATCAGGAAACCTTTGACCGCTATCGAAGCCTGCGTAAGCAAGTCCTGACTCTGCAGAAAAATCAGCAGGAGCATAAGGCCAGGATTGAGATGCTGGAGTTTCAGATGGCGGAGATTGAGAGCGCAGCTCTCAAAAGTGGTGAAGATACTGCTCTGCATCAGGAGCGAGATCGTTTGCTCAACCACAAGCTCATTGCCGATACGCTGACGAACGCCTATGCCATGCTGGATAATGAAGATTTTTCCACTCTGGCCAATGTCCGCTCAGCTATGAATGACCTTGAATCTATCGAGGATTACGATCCAGCTTACAAGGAGCTTTCAGGCAGCTTGTCAGAGACTTATTATGTCTTGGAAGATGTCAGCAAGCGCTTAGAGGATATTTTAGATGGACTGGATTTTGACGGAGATCGGCTGCTGCAGGTGGAGAGTCGCTTAGACTTGATTAACAGCATCACGCGTAAATACGGCGGCCAAGTAGATGATGTGCTGGATTACTTTACTCAGATTTCCAAAGAATACAGCCTTTTAACTGGAAGTAACTTGTCCTCAGAGGATATGGACCGAGAGCTAAAGGCCTTGGAGAGAGAGCTGGTAGAGCTGGCCCAGGAGCTGAGTCAGGCTCGTCACGGCCTAGCAGCCCAGCTGGAAGCGGAAATCAAGCAAGAGCTGCAAGACCTCTACATGGAAAAGGCGCGCTTTAAAGTGCAGTTCAGTAAGGGCAAGTTCAACCGTGAAGGCAATGAACAAGTAGAGTTTTACATCTCAGCAAATCCGGGCGAGGATTTCAAACCTTTGGTGAAGGTTGCGTCTGGCGGGGAACTCTCCCGTCTCATGTTGGCTATCAAGTCTGCTTTTTCTCGCAAAGAGGGTAAGACCAGCATTGTCTTTGACGAAGTGGATACGGGCGTTTCTGGCCGAGTGGCCCAGGCTATTGCCCAGAAGATCCACAAGATTGGCTCCAATGGCCAAGTCTTGGCCATTTCCCATCTGCCGCAGGTCATTGCGATTGCCGACTATCAGTTCTTTATTGAGAAGATTTCGGATGAGAATTCGACCGTCTCAACGGTTCGCCTGTTGACAGCTGACGAGCGGGTTCAGGAAGTCGCTAAGATGCTGGCTGGCGAAGATGTGACAGAGGCTGCTTTGACTCAAGCCAGAGAATTATTAAAAAAATAAACAAGCGAGGCTGAGACACGGGTGTTTCGGTCTCCTTTAGAAGGTGGCGCGTATGACAGAATATTTTGCAATTGGTGATGTCCATGGTAAGGCTGGTATGCTTGATGAATTGCTCCAACGCTGGGATGGTCGCAGCCAACTAGTCTTTCTAGGGGACTTGATAGATCGTGGCGAGGACAGCCGAGCAGTTTTGGAGCGGGTCAAGGATTTAGTGGATCAGAAAGGAGCTATCTGTCTTTCTGGCAATCATGAGTATATGTTTCTAACCTGGCTGGACAATCCTGAAAAGTCTTATGACCACTACCGACGTAATGGCGGAGATACGACGATTAATTCGCTTTTAGGCCGACCTCTCAATGCTCCTGTAGATGGAGTAGCGGACGCGGAACGTGTCAAGACGGAGGCGGCAGATTTAGTAGATTTTATTCGTCAGATGCCTTTCCTATTGGAGACAGAGCAGTACATTTTTGTCCATGCTGGCCTAGATTTGGAGCGGAAAGACTGGCGAGAGACCAGTGATTATCAAAAAGTTTGGATTCGCGCGCCTTTTCACGAAGGCAGCAATCAGACTGGCAAAACGATTGTCTTTGGCCATACACCAACATTTTACCTCTTGCATAAGGCACCGGGAACTAATCAGCTATGGATGACTGAGGATGGCAAGATTGGTATGGATGGCGGAGCTGTTTATGGCGGAGTCCTCCACGGAGTTGTCTTTGGTCATAATGGCATCATAGAGCGGTATGCCATAAAAAATGATGGTTTGGTAGCTGAAGACTGAAAAAAGAGGCTGGGACAAAAGTCCTAGCCTCTCAATTGTCTTTGGATTGTCGAGCAAGACGCAGTGGCTGAGTGGGCTCTACTACGCTGATTTCATCAGCTTTTACAGCCCTACTCAACTGTGCGGAGGTGGGACGACGAAATCGAATTCTAACGAATTACCGATTTCTGTCCCACTCTCTTTTTTTGCTGAGATTCTCTTTGAAAACCAGCTTTTTCCTAAAATTTTCCCCAATAAAGCTAAAAAAGTTGTGTGTAAACACTTTTTCATCTAATTTTAAAGAAGCGCAAAAAGATTAAAAAACTAAAACAAGCAGATTAAATTTAGGAAACGCTTGGACCGGGCTATGATTTTAGCGAATATTCCCCCACAAAACCATAAAAATTTGGTATAATGTAGTGTAATAACAAGTTAAAATTTAGATATAGAGTAGGAAATCTATGACAAAAATAAAAATCGTAACAGACTCATCTGTAACCATTGAACCAGAGGTTGCTAAGGAATTAGACATTACAATTGTGCCTCTCTCTGTTATGGTGGACGGGGTGGTCTATTCGGATGCAGACCTAGAGGAAGGTGAGTTTCTTCGTCTCATGCAGTCTAGTCGCAATCTTCCTAAAACCAGCCAGCCGCCTGTCGGAGTCTTTGCTGATGTTTTTGAGCATTTGGCAGAGGATGGAGCGCAGATTATCTCCATTCACATGTCTCATGCCTTGTCAGGAACTGTCGAAGCTGCCCGTCAGGGAGCGACTTTGGCTAATGCGGATGTGACGGTTGTTGATAGTTCTTTCACTGATCAGGCTATGAAGTTCCAAGTCACCGAAGCAGCTAAACTGGCCAAAGAAGGAGCTAGTCTAGAGGAGATTCTGACTAAAATCGAGGAAGTGAAGGAAAAGACGGAACTCTACATCGGCCTCTCTACCTTAGAAAATCTGGTTAAAGGAGGCCGTATAGGTCGAGTTTCCGGTCTGATTAGCTCCTTGCTTAATATTCGGGTTATTATGCAAATGAAGGATCATCAGCTGGATCCCATTGTCAAGGGGAGGGGCGCTAAGACCTTTAAAAAATGGTTGGATGATTTGACAGCAAGTCTGCAAAACAAGCAAGTGGCTGAAATTGGAATTTCCTATGCTGGCGGTCCTGAACTGGCCCAGGAAATGAAGGAAAGTTTACAGCCGTATGTCAAGAAACCTATTTCAGTGCTGGAAACGGGGTCTATTATTCAGACACATACAGGGGAAAATGCTTGGGCTGTGCTGATTCGTTACGAATAAAACCATAATAATTTAGAAAATAGCGGCTTAGTACTTGACCTGAAAGCTATTTTTAGATATGATAATATTTGTTAGGGTTATCAACCCAGAAAAAATTTGGAGGATTTGTTAAATGGCTAACAAACAAGATTTGATCGCAAAAGTAGCAGAAGCTACAGAATTGACTAAAAAAGATTCAGCAGCAGCAGTTGATGCTGTATTTGCAGCTGTAACTGAGTACCTTTCAAAAGGTGAAAAAGTTCAACTTATCGGTTTTGGTAACTTTGAAGTTCGTGAGCGTGCAGCACGTAAAGGTCGCAACCCACAAACTGGTAAAGAAATCAAAATCGCAGCTTCTAAAGTACCAGCTTTCAAAGCAGGTAAAGCTCTTAAAGACGCTGTAAAATAATTTTGGTTAATAAAGCCTGATACACTTGCCTCTGGCGAGTATGTCAGGTTTTTCTTTTTGCTCTCATTTCTTGAGCTTAATAAGAGATTTAGGTGCTTCGAGAAAGTTGATTGATGAACTTTCTTGGAGTTTTTATTTTGCAGTAAAGTGAAGAAATTTGTCTCTAAACAAAAGAGAATGATAAAGGACAAACATATTTAAAGACGTGAAATAAAAAGTTTAGGAGGTAAGAAATGAAATTGAAATCACTTCAGGGCTCACTGCGTCCTGTTAATCCTTATGGCAGCAAAATTCGCTTGCTGATGGGATTGTTTTTCGTGCTTTTTCAATCTTTCTATTCCCCATGCAGACATTGTCTGCCTTGGAGGAGCAGTTGGCTTGACCAAACGTCAGCGTGATTAAGACTAAGCTTCAGTAAAAAGCTTTGAAAATCTAGAATATATGAGAAGTCTGTTATGTCAACTTTTGTTGGAATAGCAGGCTTTTTATTTTTCAAGGAAAGATAAGCATTATAAGCAGTCAAATGCTTGAACTTTTCATAAAATTAAAAATGGGCTTGTATTTTTCTAGCAAATACGGTAAACTATTTTAGTAAAAAATTATACAAAGGAGACTGTTGATGAAGACAAAAACATTGGCACTCGTAAATGGACTTGTTGGACTTATTGGTGGTATTATTCTACTTTTGTGGCCTTTCTTCATTTGGGTTATTTATTTTATGCTAGGTGTATTTGACATCCTGAAAATTGCAATCCTAGCTTTGGTAATTGCTGGTATTGTCTACTATAAGGATGACAATCGTGTGGGATCAGCAGGCTCTATCTTGATGATTGTAGGTGGAATTTTTACCTTTAATGACTTCTTGGGCTGGATTGGTGCTATTCTTTCTATCATAGGTGGTTCCCTTTATTTAGCAAGCTTGAAGAGATTCCAAGCATAGAGCGAGGATTGAAAAAAATACTAGTTTAAAGCTTGCATTGCCTTAAATGGATAAGCAATCATGCAGAAGCAGGATGGTGAACTTTGGTTAGTTCTGTCCTGCTTTTTTCTTTTTAGCTTATTTACAATCATTCTTAATAGCCAAGTAAGCCTAGTCATGGTATAATGGTAATGACTTAGATAAGAGGCTATAACGGAGTAAATAATGAAACAAGAACATCAGCATGACTTTGACCAAGTAATTGGCCATTTGCGCGCCAAGGGTGTGCGCATTACAGAAACGCGGAAGGCGGTAATTGACTATATTATCCAAAGTCATGACCATCCTAGCGCTGAAATGATATATCAGGACTTGAAGTCCAATTTTCCTAATATGAGTCTGGCAACAGTCTATAATAATCTCAAGGTTCTGATTGATGAGGGTTTTGTCGCTGAGCTCAAGGTTCGCAATGATACGACGACCTACTTTGACTTTATGGGCCCTCAGCATCTCAATGTCATCTGTGAAAAATGCGGCCGTATCGCTGATATGGAGCTGGAACTTCCGGATGTGAAGCATGAGGCTGAAGTGCAGACTGGCTACCACATCACCCAAAGCCAGACGACTGTCTATGGCCTATGTCCCCAATGCCAGCAAGAGGCGGTGTGACTGCGAGGATGATTAGGAGCTTTTTGGAGCCTAAAGACGAACAAAGTTGTGACTCGCTTTGCAATTTCTATCTGCAATTTCAAAGCAGTACTTTGAGCCATCGGCTACTGCGTCAAGATTCTATTTCTAATTAAAAAGAAAGGCTAGAACTTATGTCTCTTAGCTTTTTTCTATGTGTTTTAGCAAGGCATGTTCGCAGGACAAGGATATCATCTGAGCTTAGAGACGTTGATACCTAGTCAAGTACAGCACTTAGCAAGATCAGATATTTCAAGTACAACCCCTTATATACTTATGCTATTATTTTACAGGTGAATTCTCTTTTGATATAATGAAACCAGAATAAAACCTTGTACAAAGAGATTCAAAGAGTTCTGAAGGATTTACAATATAGGTAAATTCGTCATAAGTCTGTAGTATTGAAATCTTTAAGGGTTATTACTTTGTGGGTAGGTTAGATTTTTAGGAGGTCTTATGTTTTGGAGAAAGAAATGGCTCGATGAATTGCCAGACGGCGAAGAATCTCCTTTTTTTGAATGCCGACATCTTCTCTTTGAAGAGGAAGCGGGCTATCCCATTTGTCCTTCTTGCGGCGGACTCATAAAAGAGAATTTTCCTAAGAAAGGCGCGGACAAAGCACGTCTGCACCTGATACGGGAGAAGATGCAGCGAGTATGGAGTGTAAGATTCGGAAGGGAATTTTCAGCAGCTCTGTTTGTGATACCAGCTATTTTTCTTCCAGAATTTTTAAGCCATTGGATTTTAACCACTGGAGATTACGGCTTTTCTAGCTTTTTCATTGCTAGCCGTCATACGCCTACAATGATTAGCTTCACTTATGAAGGTTATATTCCTTTATTCATCTTTTTTATGGGCAAAGAACGCTTTAAACGTTTCTCTACTTTTTCTTTAGGATTTGAGCGTTTTCATAAAATCCTTTATTCTTGGCCTGTTCGTCTTGTTACTTTTATCGCTGTTATTTGCTTCATTAATATTATTATGCCAAAGATTTATGGGGTTGAAGGAGATGTCTTTATAGGTAAACATAGCCAGCTAACTCCCGCCCAGCATGCTAAAGGTGTAGAACTTTTCATCTTTGTCAATATGATCTCTATCTGGATTGTGTCTGGCTTACTGCTTATTTATCAGTTGATAGATAGGCGGCGGACTTGGTGGCTCAAGGAAGCCAACGAGGTTTATCTATCTGGCGGGTGTTAAAGCAAAGGTTTCTGCTCGGAAATACAAAAGCGCTTTCTTGCTGAAAAAGGTCTGATTTGACGAAATAGGCTAGCTTTTTAGGCGAAAATTTTGTAAAATAGAATAGATAAACGGGGACTGCCTCGGAAAATAAAAGGAGAATCCATCTAATGGTAAAATTAGTTTTTGCTCGCCACGGTGAGTCTGAATGGAACAAAGCGAACCTTTTCACTGGTTGGGCTGATGTTGACTTGTCTGAAAAAGGTACTCAGCAAGCAATCGACGCTGGTAAACTAATTAAAGAAGCTGGTATCGAGTTTGACCAAGCTTACACTTCAGTCTTGAAGCGTGCGATTAAGACAACTAACCTTGCTTTGGAAGCGGCTGATCAGCTTTGGATACCAGTTGAAAAATCATGGCGTTTGAACGAGCGTCACTATGGTGGCCTGACTGGTAAAAATAAGGCAGAAGCAGCTGAGCAATTTGGTGATGAGCAAGTGCATATCTGGCGTCGTTCATACGATGTATTGCCTCCAAATATGGATCGCGATGATGAGCACTCAGCACACACTGACCGTCGTTATGCTTCTCTTGACGACTCTGTCATTCCGGATGCTGAAAACTTGAAAGTTACGCTTGAGCGTGCCCTTCCATTCTGGGAAGACAAGATTGCTCCAGCTTTGAAAGATGGCAAAAATGTCTTTGTAGGTGCACACGGTAACTCAATTCGTGCCCTTGTGAAGCACATCAAACAATTGTCTGACGATGAAATCATGGATGTGGAAATTCCAAACTTCCCACCATTGGTATTCGAATTTGACGAAAAATTGAATGTAGTAAAAGAATACTACCTTGGAAAATAAGCTTAAAGGAATCTGGGATTATTCTCAGGTTCTTTGCTTTTCCAGAGAGGAAGGACAAGGATTGTTAGAAGCCTAGCCGGAAGTCTTTTAGGTTCAGTAGTTTGGCAGACTTCCTCTTAACTCGTCCATATTTTCAGATTTTCTATCAGTTTTGAAACATTCATCGAGCTGGATTTGTGGTAAAATAAAGGTCAGAACTTTTACTAGAATGAGAGAGAAGATGGCAAGGAAGAAGAGAAAATTTGACAGTCATTCCATCACCAGAAGGCTTTATCTGCTGTTTGGAATCGTGATGTTTTTGTTTTTAGCCTTGATTGCTCGTCTGGGTTATATGCAGGTGGTCAATCAGGACTTTTATACGGATAAGTTGGCCAAGGCCAGCAAGACTAAGATTACCACTAGCTCAGTGCGTGGGCAGATTTATGATGCTACCGGCAAGCCCTTGGTGGAAAATACGACCAAGCAGGTGGTGACCTATACACGGGATAACCGGCTGACGGCTGGAGAGATTCGAGCGACAGCTCAAAAGCTCCTGACCTATGTCAGTGTCAGCGATACAGAGGTGACAGACCGTCAAGAGGTGGATTATTATTTGGCGGACAGCGCAGTCTATCAGGAAGTAGTGGAAAAGCTGCCCAAGGACAAGAAATTTGATACAGACGGCAACCGCCTGCCTGAGTCCAAAATCTATAAGGCGGCAGCTGAGAGCATTGACCCTAAACAGCTGGGTTATACGGATGAGGAAAAGAAGGCCATCGTTCTCTTTAGTCAGATGAATGCAATTTCCAACTTTGCGACGGGGACCATCCAGACAGATCCGCTGACAACAGAGCAGGTGGCTGTACTGGCTTCTAGCAGCAAAGAGTTGCCAGGTATCAGTGTCTCAACGGGTTGGGACCGCAAGGTCTTGGATACCTCGCTAGCTTCTATCGTGGGTAATATCTCGACAGAAAAGACTGGACTTCCGGCTGAAGAAGTGGAAGATTACCTGAAAAAAGGTTACTCCCTCAATGACCGGGTGGGGACCTCCTATCTGGAAAAGCAGTATGAGTCAGTCCTGCAAGGCAAGCGAGCTGAGAAGGAGATTCATCTTGACAAAAATGGTAATATGGAGAGCGTGGAAAATATCTCTGACGGCAGTAAGGGCGACAATCTCAAGCTGACGGTGGATTTAAGCTTCCAGCAGGGAGTGGAGGACATTCTCAAAAATGCCTTTAATGCAGAGTTGGCTAGTGGCAATGCAACTTACTCTGAGGGCGTTTATGCCGTAGCTATGGATCCCAATACCGGCGCCGTTTTAGCCATGGCAGGCATCCGGCATGATCTGGAAACAGGAGAAAGCTCAGTCGATGCTTTAGGGACCATGACCAATGTCTTTGTTCCAGGATCTGTAGTCAAGGCTGCCACTTTGACCTCAGGCTGGGAGAATAATGCCATTAGCGGCAACCAAGTCCTGACAGACCAGCCGATTAGCTTTGGCGGTACGGACAGTATCACTTCTTGGTTTACCCAGTATGGTTCGCGTGCTATCACAGCCCAAGAGGCTTTGGAATACTCTTCCAATACCTACATGGTGCAGGTAGCGCTGAAGATGATGGGGACGCCGTACTCAGCGGATATGAAGCTGGATTTTGATGAGCTGGATCCGTCCATGAAAAAGCTGCGGTCGACTTTTGCAGAGTATGGTCTGGGTACTTCAACAGGGATTGACCTGCCAAATGAGTCCACAGGCTATCTTCCAGACAAGTTTACTTTTGCCAACTATTTGACCAATTCTTTCGGACAGTTTGACAACTATACGACGCTTCAGTTGGCCCAGTATGCCTCAACAGTAGCTAATAATGGCAAGCGTGTGGCTCCGCATATCGTTGAAGGCATTTACGGCAACAGTGACCAAGGAGGACTGGGTGATTTGGTGCAGAAAATTGATACCAAGGAGCTGAACCAGGTCAATATCTCTGACGAGGATATGAGCATTATCAAGCAAGGCTTCTATCAAGTGGTTCATGGCAGCAGTGGCTTTACGACTGGCCGGACTATTTCTCAGGGAGAGAGCGTGCCAATCAGTGCCAAGACTGGTACGGCTGAGACCTTTGTGGACAAGGGCAAGAAAGAAGCCATCAATACCAATGTCGTGTCCTATGCACCGAGTGAGAAGCCGCAGATTGCGGTGGCGGTGGTGTTCCCTCACAATACGAACCTATCTTCTACTGTCAGCCACAGTATCACTCGCGATATTATCAATCTTTACAATCAACAACACCCTATGAATTAGTGCTCAATGAAAATCCTCAGCAAACGGAGAAAGCTAATGCAGTCAGTGCTCAAGTAGAGCAATCTGGTTTGAGGAGATTTTTTGAGAATAGAGAAAGGATTTTATGCTTTACCCAACACCTATCGCCAAGCTGATTGACAGTTTTTCAAAGCTGCCCGGCATTGGCATCAAAACAGCCACTCGACTGGCTTTTTACACTATTAGCATGAGCGATGATGATGTCAATGAATTTGCTAAAAATCTGCTGGCTGCTAAGCGCGAGCTGAGCTACTGCTCTGTCTGCGGCAACTTGACGGACGAAGACCCTTGTGCTATCTGTCAAGACCAGTCGCGCGATCAATCGACTATTTTGATTGTTGAGGACAGCCGGGATGTGTCTGCCATGGAAAATATCCAGGAATACCACGGACTTTATCATGTCCTGCATGGCTTGATTTCGCCTATGAACGGTATTGGACCAGACGATATCAATCTCAAAAGTCTAATCACTCGTCTGATGGATAGTGAGGTGACGGAGGTTATCGTCGCGACGAATGCGACAGCAGATGGCGAAGCGACTTCCATGTATATCTCACGGGTCTTGAAACCGGCTGGGATTAAGGTGACTCGCCTAGCGCGTGGTTTGGCAGTTGGCTCCGATATTGAGTATGCGGACGAGGTTACGCTGATTCGCGCTATCGAAAATCGGACGGAATTATAAACATCAAGGATTTTTCTGGCTCTAGCTGGCTGGAAGAGTCCTTTTTTCTGTTCAAAAATGCTGGGAATTGTGATATACTAAAACGGACTGATACAGAAACTCTTGCTTAGAAGAATCGACTAGCTAGGTAGGTGTAAAACCAAGCTTTTTAGGTTGTTTTATTTCGAGCTGGCAGCTTTTGTAAATTGTACTATTTTTAGAAAATGATAGGAAAAATCATGGCAAAACAAAGATTGATTTTATTGTATGGCGGGCGCAGTGCAGAGCGGGAAGTTTCGGTTTTATCAGCTGAGAGCGTCATGCGGGCTGTCAATTATGATAGATTCTCGGTGAAAACTTACTTCATCACCAAGGAGGGAGATTTTATCCAAACTCAGGAATTTGAAGCAAAGCCAGCGGCTGATGAGAAGCTGATGACTAATGCCACAGTGGATATGTCTCGGAAGATCAAGCCCAGCGATATTTACGAAGATGGAGCAGTAGTCTTTCCAGTCCTGCATGGTCCCATGGGCGAAGATGGTTCTATTCAAGGTTTCCTTGAAGTACTCAAAATGCCTTATGTCGGCTGTAATATTTTATCTTCTAGCCTAGCTATGGATAAAATCACGACCAAGCGAGTGCTGGAATCAGCAGGCATCGCCCAAGTGCCTTATGTGGCGCTGGTCGATGGTGAGGATCTAGAGCAAAAAATCCAGGAAATCGAGGAGAAATTGACCTATCCCGTCTTCACCAAACCTTCCAATATGGGCTCCAGTGTCGGCATTTCTAAATCGGAGAACCAAGCAGAACTGCGTGCTTCTCTGGACCTGGCTTTCAAATACGACAGCCGGGTACTGGTTGAGCAGGGAGTGACAGCTCGGGAGATTGAGGTTGGGCTTCTAGGCAATGTTGACGTCAAGAGTACCCTGCCTGGAGAGGTGGTCAAGGACGTGGCTTTCTATGACTACGAAGCCAAATACATTGATAATAAAATTACTATGGATATTCCGGCCAAGATTCCAGAAGAAGTGGTGAGCCTGATGCGTCAAAATGCAGAGACCGCTTTCCGAGCTCTGGGAGGTCTAGGACTGTCCCGCTGTGATTTCTTCTATACAGAAGATGGTCAGGTCTTCCTTAATGAGCTGAATACCATGCCAGGTTTTACCCAGTGGTCCATGTATCCACTGCTTTGGGAAAATATGGGGCTGGCCTATCCTGACTTGATTGAGAAGCTAGTTGGCCTAGCTGAAGAGGCATTTGCTAAGAGAGAGGCGCATCTTCTCTAAAATATGATATAATAGAGGGGCTGAAAATTTTCGGTCCTTTCTTTTTGCGAGCAAACCGAAAAACGAGGAAGAAGTATGAAATTAGATTTATATGAAATCGCAGAAGTCCTATCTGCGAAAAATGATGTGACTCAGTTTGAAAATGTTGCGCTTAGAAATGCGGAGTTTGACAGCCGCTTGATTGAGTCGGGTGATCTTTTTGTGCCACTCAAGGGGGCGCGTGACGGCCATGACTTTATCCCAACAGCCTTTGCTCAGGGAGCTGCCGCTACCCTATCTGAGCGTCCAGTGGCAGAGGGGGCTTATCTCTTGGTCGATGATGTCCTGACAGCCTTTCAGCGCTTGGCCCAGTATTATCTGGAAAAGATGCAGGTGGATGTGCTGGCGGTGACAGGTTCCAATGGTAAAACGACAACTAAGGATATGTTGGCCCAGCTACTAGCAACCAGCTACAAGACCTATAAGACCCAGGGCAATTACAACAATGAAATCGGTCTGCCTTATACGGTTCTTCACATGCCTGAGGACACAGAGAAACTTGTCTTAGAAATGGGGCAGGATCACTTGGGTGATATCCATCTCCTGTCTGAACTTGCCAAACCTAAGACAGGCATTGTAACTCTGGTCGGAGAAGCCCATCTGGAATTTTTCGGCAGTCGAGCTGAGATTGCCCAAGGCAAGATGCAGATTGCGGATGGCCTCAGAAAAGATGGTCTCTTGATCGTGCCGGCGGATAAGATTGTCAATGAATTTCTGCCAGCAGACTGCAAACTGGTTCGCTTTGGTCCTGATGCGGATATCTTCCTGACGCGTCTGGAAGAGCGCAAGGACAGCTTGAGCTTTGAATGTAACTTTTTAGAGCAAAGGATCGACCTGCCTGTGACCGGCAAGTATAATGCAACCAACGCCATGATTGCAGCTTATGCGGCTCTGCAGGAGGGTGTATCTGAGGCGGCTATTGCTCAAGCCTTTTCTGAGCTGGAGCTGACCCGCAATCGAACGGAGTGGAAGAAAGCTGCTAATGGCGCGGATATCCTATCGGATGTCTACAATGCCAATCCAACAGCCATGCGCTTGATTCTTGAGACTTTCTCGACCATTCCGGCCAATCCAGGCGGACGAAAATTGGCGGTGCTGGCGGATATGAAAGAGCTGGGAGCGGACTCTAAGTCCATGCACGGCTCGATGATTACCAGCCTCAATCCAGAAATTGTGACCGACCTTTTCCTCTATGGACAGGATATGGAATCCCTCTATGACTATGCCAAGGAAATCTACCCGCCAGGCAAGGTGCATTACTTTATCAAAAATGACGAGAAAGACCAGTTTGAACAGCTGACTAAAGCTGTCAGAGAGAAGCTGACTCCTACTGACCAAATTCTTCTCAAAGGCAGCAATTCCATGAATCTGGCTAAGCTGGTAGAGGACTTAGAAGATGGAAACTAAAGAAACTGCAAAAATCATTCAACGTCTCCTTTCTATTACAGAGACAGGACTGGCATTTACTCGTGATGAATTTGATCGAGAGCGTTACTTAGAACTACGTCAGCTTTTGGGACACCTCCTGGCTGATTGGTCAGATTTGGATGGGAAAGAATTGGCAGAGCTGTTGCGCCCAACGGATTTTTATTCCACTCCTTTGATTGATGTCCGAGCTGTACTGGTTCGAGACGGAAAAGTCTGTTTAGTCAAGGGTAAAAATGAGAAAACTTGGGCTTTACCTGGCGGCTTTTGTGAAGTCGGCCTATCTCCTAAGGAAAATATCGTCAAGGAAGTCCAAGAAGAAACGGGATTTAATGTTTCAGTTTCTCGTCTGCTTGCAATTTTTGATACTAATAAATTTCAATTTCAGAGTAAGCAATATGCTAAACTGGTCTTCGAGTGTCAGATAGAGGATGGAAACTTTCAGCCTAATACAGAAATAGAAGAGTTAGCCTTCTTTGATATCCAATCTTTACCAGAATTATCTTCTAAGCGGACGACAAAAGAACAGTTGGAAATCCTTTGGGAGATTTATCAAGGAGATAGAGAACAGTATTTGGATTAGTGAAGTAAGTTTCTGGGGGATGCTTTTTGTCTGGAAAAGCTAGAAATTATTGCAACAACAGGCAAACTCAGCCTTGTTCAAAACTTATATTAGAATAGGAGCCTAGGAGATGGGAATAAGAGATATGTTTACAACCTATAAAACCGAACCGCCTCAACTGGGACTTTGGTATTTTGTTCTTTTGGGGCTGGTCTTTGCGATTATCTGGCTTTCCTATCGCTACTACAATCGGAAGCCTTACCAGCGGTTATTTGTTGGGATGCAAGCTTTTCAGCTGATAGGCCTCTACTCTTGGTATATGCTGACTGCTGCCCCTTTGTCTGAGAGTCTGCCTTTTTATCATTGCAGAATGGCTATGTTTGCCTTGATGTTTCTGCCTAATCGCTCAGTGTATAAATTTTATTTTGCACTTTTGGGGACTTTTGGCTCGATTGTAGCTTTCATTTATCCGATTTTCGATCCCTACCCTTTTCCCCATATCACTATTTTGTCCTTTATCATTGGCCATTTAGCGCTCTTGGGAAATTGTTTGATTTATCTTTTCAGATATTATCATACTTTCTCTATGAGCTGGCAGCGAGTGGTGTGGACGACCTTTATGATGAATGCTTTTTTGCTTGTTATCAATATGTTGACAAAGGGTTCTTATGGATTTCTTACAGATCCGCCGCTTGTTGGCAATCACGGGCTCTTGCTCAATTATCTGCTTGTCTCAATCGTCTTAAGTGCAGCAGTTTGCTTGGTTTCTGAAATTTTTAAGCGCGTGGAGCAGACCAAGACAGTTTCGCTAACTTAATTATCTCATGGAGGATTTATGAAAGACTTTTTAACAACGACAAAAACGGTGGCACCGCCTATCTCGATTTTATGGTATGCTGCGATGATTGCTCTGGTCTTGCTGTCTATTTGGAGCTCGCTCAAATACCATGATAATCCGCGTTTTGTCAAGGCTTTTAAGTGGATTCAGATTGTCCAGCTGCTGATGCTTTATAGCTGGTATTTTGGTTTTCGGATTCCCTTTACCAATAGCTTACCTTTTTATCATTGCCGCCTGGCTATGTTTGCGGTGGTCTTTCTGCCAGACAAATGGCGCAGTAAGCAGTATTTTGCTCTTTTAGGAGCCAGCGGAGCGGTCTTTGCCTTGGGCTACCCAGTTTTTGATCCCTATGATTTCCCGCATATTACCAGCTTTTCTTTCTTGATTGGCCACTATGCCCTTTTGGTTAATTCCTTGATTTATCTGATGAATCACTACGACAAGAGCCTGCTCAAGAAATACATGATTGTAGCTTACACCTTTGGCCTCAATCTTTTCCTAGTCGGCGTTAACCAAGTGACAGGAGGTAATTACGGTTTGCTAAAAAGTCCGCCTTTTATCCCTGATGCCCCTCTATGGATAAAGTACCTTCTTGTGTCGGTCATCCTTTCTCTGGCACTGGTTCTTTTTGATATCTTGTTTAAGAAACGGTGGAAAAAGCAGTTAAGTCTGGTCCGAAGTTAATTCATCTCAAGTTTACAAGTCCTGTCAAGTTAATGTGGCAGGTTTTTTTAATTAGAAAGCTTAATTATGACTTGCTTTGCTTCTAGTAACAAATGGACGGTTTGTCTATCAAATCTTTAAGCTAGTTCAACTAGACGCTTCTGTTGACGGAATAAAACACCCCAAATTTTGGGCTTTCTTAAGGCGGGCGGACAAAGGGGAGAAGGCTTGAACCTCTATCTCTTGAAACGGAATAAAGCCATTTTTTCCATGACAGCTGAAGAGAAAGAAGAACTGGAAACCAGAAAAAACGCCTGCTCTATTTACTGATTTCAATTTTCATCTTTGCAATTTTCCTCCTTAACAGTGTCATTGTCAGATTTTAAAGGAAATTTTATTGACATAGGAGAATAGAATCGCTCGGAAGGGCGATTTTTTATCTTTCTAAGATAATTGAAAAAAAGCTCTAAATCCGCTATAATAGGTAGGTTGAAAGGATTGAAATACTCCGATGTAAAATAAAAAAAGTTCTACTAACATTCACCATTATCCTAAATGAAAGAAAGAGAAGAAGATGACTTTACAAGAAGAAATTAAGAAACGCCGGACCTTTGCCATTATCTCCCACCCGGACGCGGGGAAAACGACCATCACAGAGCAGTTGCTCTACTTCGGGGGCGAGATTCGTGAGGCTGGGACAGTCAAGGGGAAAAAAACTGGTAACTTTGCCAAGTCGGACTGGATGGATATTGAGAAGCAGCGGGGGATTTCAGTGACTTCCTCTGTCATGCAGTTTGACTACGATGGCAAGCGGGTCAATATCCTGGATACGCCAGGGCACGAGGACTTCTCCGAAGATACTTACCGGACCTTGATGGCAGTGGATGCTGCGGTCATGGTTATTGACTCGGCCAAGGGTATTGAGGCTCAGACCAAGAAGCTCTTTGAGGTTGTCAAGCACCGGAATATTCCAGTCTTTACCTTTATGAATAAGCTGGACCGTGATGGTCGCGAGCCTTTAGATTTGTTGGAAGAACTGGAAGAGATTTTGGGCATTGCTAGCTACCCGATGAATTGGCCGATTGGCATGGGGAAGAGCTTTGAAGGTCTTTATGACCTCTACAATGAGCGTCTGGAACTTTATAAGGGTGAGGAGCGCTTTGCAACTCTGGCAGAAGGCGACCAGCTTTTTGCTTCCAATCCTTTCTATGAGCAGGTCAAGGAAGATATTGAACTCTTGAGTGAAGCTGGGAATGAATTTTCAGAAGAAGCCATTTTGGACGGTAAGCTGACTCCTATTTTCTTTGGTTCAGCCCTGACCAACTTTGGCGTCCAGACTTTTCTGGAAACCTTCCTCAAGTTTGCCCCAGAACCGCATGGCCATAAGAAGACAGATGGCGAGGTAGTTGAGCCACTCAGCCCAGATTTTTCAGGCTTTGTCTTTAAAATTCAGGCCAATATGGACCCGCGCCACCGAGACCGTATCGCCTTTGTCCGTATTGTGTCCGGTGAGTTTGAGCGTGGCATGAGTGTTAACCTGCCTCGCACAGGTAAGTCTGCCAAACTGTCTAATGTCACTCAGTTTATGGCTGAAAGTCGGGAAAATGTGACCAATGCCGTGGCTGGAGATATTATCGGGGTTTACGATACTGGGACTTATCAGGTCGGTGATACCCTGACCGTTGGAAAAAATAAATTTGAATTTGAGCCTCTGCCAACCTTTACTCCAGAGATTTTCATGAAGGTTTCGGCCAAGAATGTTATGAAGCAAAAGTCCTTCCATAAGGGCATTGAGCAGCTGGTGCAAGAGGGAGCTATTCAGCTGTATACTAATTACCAGACTGGTGAGTACATGCTGGGGGCTGTTGGTCAGCTCCAGTTTGAGGTCTTCAAGCACCGTATGGAAAATGAATACAATGCTGAAGTGGTTATGAATCCTATGGGCAAAAAGACCGTCCGTTGGATTTCGCCAGATGACCTGGACGAGCGTATGTCTTCTAGCCGTAATATCCTAGCCAAAGACCGCTTTGACCAGCCTGTCTTCCTCTTTGAGAATGACTTCGCCCTACGCTGGTTCGCGGACAAGTATCCGGATGTTAAATTGGAAGAGAAGATGTAACTCAGTACCAACAATTGGAACTAAAGTTCCTAATCGTTGGACGCTAGCCGCTATTGTACGGACTAGCTAACTGCCTTACTAACTCATCGGCGAAAAAATAATCGTTTTCGCCTCTTCGTGTCGTAGTGAATGGGATTGTTATGATTGTATAACAAACTAAAGTTATTAACGCTGAGCTCTGTTGGACCCTTGCTAGCTACTTGACTAATTTCATCAGGCGAAGTAGTTAATTTGATTGGTTTTGTGCTTCGACATCGCATATTTACTTGCAGGAAGAGTTTATGAAGTTTGGTGCTAGTTTATTAGAGAATCATTCTACCTCATAGAAAGGAGCTCCATGTTTCTGGAAAGAAAATTAAAAGATCAATCTGTCTGGATCAACATTGACTCAGATAGTTTCAAAAAGAATGCCCGGATTTATCAGGATTATGAAATTGATAAAGAGACCATCGAGTATGCACTCGATAAGAACGAGCGGGCTCACATGGACTACAATCGTGAGAATGGAACAGTTGTCTTTATCTACAATGTCCTTAATCTAGCGACAGATAAGGAACATTATGAGACGATTCCCATGACCTTTGTGGTGCAGCAGAGGCGGCTCATCACTATTAGTAACCAAGACAATGCCTATGTTGTGGACATGATGAAAGCCTATACCGAGCATCATGAGCCAGTATCGGTCTATAAGTTTCTCTTCGCTAGTCTGGAGTTGGTCTCCAATTCTTACTATCCAGTCGTTGAGCGGATGGACAAGCGCAAGGATGAGATTAATGCTCTCCTGCGTCAGACAACTACCAAAAAGCATCTTTTTGCTCTGTCCGACTTGGAAACATCTATGGTCTACCTGCTTGCAGCTGCAAAGCAGAATCATATGCTCCTAGAACATATCAAAAGCCACGGCATTTACCGCCGTTTTGATGAGTTAGAAACCGAGCAGTTTGAGGATGCCATGATTGAAGCTCGTCAGCTCGTTTCGATGACTGATCTGATTGCTCAAGTTCTCAGCCAGCTTTCTGGCTCCTACAATAACATCCTGAACAACAATCTGAATGATAATTTGACGGTTTTGACCATTATTTCGGTCCTTCTGGCAGTGCTTGCAGTTATCACTGGTTTCTTTGGTATGAATGTTCCTCTGCCTTTGTCTAATGATAAAAATGCCTGGATTTATATTGTTGTTATTAGTCTAATCATCTGGGGACTCCTGACTAAGCTTCTTAAATGGCTGGCCAATAAGAAGTAAGAATTTGAAATTATTTTTACTATAACAAGTACCGAGAATGGTGCTTGTTTTTTCGTGCTTGGGAAAAATAATCATTAGTACAGTTTGCCTATATTTAAAAAACTGTTATTTTATGTTATAAAATATAACATAAAAATTATAATTTTTATTGCATAAAATTTCATAATAAAGTATAATATAAAACAATTTAAAATAAGTGAGGGGTAGAAATATGGCAGAATACCTAAGCGATTTAAATTATAAAGGCAAAATATACCAATACACAGAACTTGGGAAAGCTTCAGCTCTACTAGGAGGAGATATAGAAGGACTTCCTTATTCTATTCGCATATTATTAGAAAGTGTTCTTCGTAAGGAAGATGGTATTGACGTAACAAAAGATAACATTAGGTCTTTGATGCATTATCAAGCTAAATCACCAAGTGGAGAAGTTCCTTTTAAACCAAGCCGAGTTATTCTCCAGGATTTTACGGGTGTTCCTGTCGTAGTAGATTTGGCTAGTATGCGCGATGCCATTGTCGGTCAGGGTGGTCGGGCGGATCTGATTAATCCAGAAATTCCGGTTGATTTAGTTATTGATCACAGTGTTCAGGTGGACTTTTATGGCTGTGACACAGCTCTAGAGGCCAATATGACCCAGGAATTTGTCCGCAATAATGAGCGCTACGAATTTCTCAAGTGGGCAGAAAAATCATTTGATAATTATCGGGCAGTTCCTCCGGCTACAGGAATTATCCATCAGGTCAATATCGAGTTTCTCAGTGATGTCATCATTGAAAAGGATGGCCAACTCTATCCGGACAGCATGTTTGGAACGGACAGTCATACGACCATGATTAATGGGATCGGTGTTCTGGGCTGGGGAGTCGGTGGGATTGAGGCTGAGGCTGCCATGCTAGGTGAGGCTTCTTATTTCCCAGTTCCTGAGGTGATTGGTGTTCGTCTCTTGGGCAAGCTGCCTAAGATTGCGACAGCGACGGATTTGGCTTTAAAGGTCACGCAAATCTTGCGGCAGGAAAATGTTGTTGGTAAATTTGTCGAGTTCTTTGGGCCTGGTTTGTCTAATCTAAGTCTGGCTGACCGAGCAACGGTGGCTAATATGGCTCCAGAATACGGAGCTACCTGTGGTTATTTTCCGATAGATGAGGAAACGCTCAATTATATGCGCCTGACTAATCGATCAGAAGATCATATCGAGCTGACCCGTCTCTATGCTCAAAAAAATCACCTCTTCTATAATGAAAAGGTTGAGCCGAACTATACCAAGGTAGTCGAAATTGATTTGTCCAGCATTGTGCCGAGCATCTCAGGACCCAAGCGGCCCCAAGATTTGATTGAACTAACAGCTGCTAAAGAAGAATTTCAAGCTAGTCTAGTCAGGGAAGCGGGGGTCCGAGGCTTTGGATTAGATGAGAGCGAGCTGGAAAAGTCTGCAGTGGTCCAATTTTCTGACCACGAGGAGACGATTAAGACCGGTCATGTGGCTATCGCGGCCATTACTAGCTGTACCAATACATCTAATCCCTATGTCCTGATGGCGGCGGGGCTTTTGGCCAAGAAAGCAGTAGAAAAAGGCTTACGGGTTTCAAAGACTGTCAAGACTTCTTTGGCTCCTGGCAGCAAGGTGGTCACAGGCTATCTCAAGAAGAGCGGTCTTCAGACCTATCTGGATCAGCTTGGTTTCAATCTTGTTGGCTATGGCTGCACTACTTGTATTGGAAATTCAGGCGATCTCCGACCGGAAGTGGCTCAGGCGATTACGGATACTGACTTGGTAGCTAGTGCTGTTCTTTCAGGAAATCGGAATTTTGAAGGACGGATTAATCCATTAGTCAAGGCTAATTTCCTAGCTAGTCCGCCCTTGGTGGTCGCCTATGCTCTGGCTGGAAATACCAATATTGATCTGACCAGTGAGCCCTTGGGTTATGATCAAAAGGGGCAGCCAGTTTATTTGATGGATTTGATGCCGGAGCACGACTTGGTTGCAGACTATGTTCAAAAATATGTGACGCACCAGCTTTTTGAAAAAGAATATGCCCATGTGTTTGACGATAATGAAAAATGGAATCAGATTCCGACAGCCTCTTCTCAAAATTATCAGTGGAACCAGGCTTCGACCTATATTCAAAATCCACCTTACTTTGATGGCTTGGCTGATGATTTAGCCATTCAGCCACTGAAAAATCTTGCTGTGCTGGCAAAATTTGGGGATACGGTCACGACAGACCATATCTCCCCAGCAGGAAATATTGCCAGAAACAGCCCAGCAGCTTCCTATTTAATGGAGCACGGAGTGGATTACCAAGAGTTTAATTCCTATGGCAGCCGTCGGGGGAATCATGAGGTCATGATGCGGGGGACTTTTGCCAATATTCGGATTAAAAATGAATTGGCGGATGGGAAAATTGGTGGTTACACAGATTATAAAGGAGAGTTGCTGTCTATTTATGAGGCGGCCATGCGCTACAAGGAAGAGCAAATTGATACCATTGTCCTAGCTGGCAAAGACTATGGTATGGGGTCCAGCCGTGATTGGGCAGCTAAGGGAGCAAATCTTTTGGGTGTCAAGGTGGTGCTGGCAGAGAGTTTTGAGCGTATCCACCGGTCTAATCTGGTCATGATGGGTATTCTTCCTCTGCAGTATCTAGAGGGTGAAAATGCGGCTAGTCTGGGTTTAACAGGCAAAGAGACTTTCGACATCAATCTGCCACAGGACCCGCAAGTTGGTCAGCTAGTTGATGTAGTAGCTCGAAAAGGTGCTGAAGAAATAGCTTTTAAAGCTCGGCTGCGTTTTGATGCAGAGGCGGATATCCGTTACTACGAAAATGGAGGAATTTTACCCATGGTCGTTAGAAAGAAATTAGAGGAGGTGTGAGCATGAGTCGGACGGACGGTTTGAAAGATACCATTGCCTGTGATACCAGAATTAGCCAGATTGTGGATGATTCTTTGTCTTATGCGGGCTACAATATTTCTGAATTAGTAGAGCACCATGCAAGTTTTGAAGAGGTAATTTATCTGCTGTGGCATTTGCATTTGCCGACTCAGATTGAGCTCAAGCATTTTGAAGAAGATTTGCGAGCTAATTATGCCATTAGCGATGCGGTGGAGCAGTGTATTCTCATCCAGTCCCGCAAGCACCTTCATCCCATGAGTGTCTTGCGCTCAACGGTCAGTCTTTTGGGTGTTTATAATGTCCATGCTGAGGAAGCGTCTCTAGAAGCGACCTATGAGCAGAGCATCCAGCTTATGGCAAAGATGCCGACCATTATTGCGGCTTTTGCCAGACTGAGGTCGGGTCAGACTCCAATAGAGCCTAGAGATGATTTGGGATTCGCGGCTAATTTCCTCTATATGCTCAAAGGGAAAGAGGCGAGTGAGCTTGAAGTCAAAGCTTTCAACTGTGCCTTGGTGCTCCATGCCGACCATGAACTCAATGCTTCAACCTTTGCGGCTCGAGTCTGCGCCTCAACCTTGACTGATATTTATTCCTGCGTGACAGCAGCAGTTGGAGCACTCAAGGGCTCCCTTCATGGCGGTGCTAATGAATGTGTCTTTGATATGCTGAAAGAGATCAGAGAGGAAGGGGATTGCCAGGCCAACCTAGACCGCAAGTTGGCCTCTCATGAGAAGATTATGGGCTTTGGTCATCGAGTTTACAAGACTCAAGATCCGCGTGAAAAATACCTGCGTCAAATGGCTAAGGACTTGACACAGGGAACCAAGGACGAGGTCTGGTATCAGCTTTCAGAGGAAATTGAAGCCTATATGAAGCATACCAAGCACCTGATACCGAATGTCGATTTCTATTCGGCTACGGTTTACCATGTATTGGGCATTGACAGCAGTATTTACACCCTGATTTTTGCTATGAGTCGGGTGGCTGGCTGGATTGCCCATATTCAGGAACAGCGCAAGAACAATAAGCTGATTCGGCCGCGTTCTAACTATATTGGTGCTCAAGGTTTGGAGTATCTTCCCATAGGAAGGAGATAAAATGGCAGATAAGATTTTGTTTGAGAAAGGGCGGTTGCAAGTGCCGGATGCTCCTATTATTCCTTACATCCAAGGTGACGGGATTGGGGTTGATATCTGGAAAAATGCCCAGCTAGTCTTTGATAAGGCAGTAGAAAAGGCTTATGGTGGCCAGAAAAAGGTTGTTTGGAAGGAAGTTTTGGCTGGGAAAAAAGCAGCAGACCTGACGGGTGACTGGCTGCCGGATGAAACGCTGACAACGATTAAGAGCCATCTAGTGGCCATTAAGGGCCCGCTAGAAACCCCAGTCGGAGAAGGGATTCGTTCCTTGAATGTGGCCCTGAGACAGGAATTGGATCTCTATGCTTGTCTGCGGCCGGTTCGTTATTTCAAGGGAGTTCCCAGTCCGCTCAAGCACCCAGAGAAGACTGACATCACGATTTTTCGGGAAAATACAGAAGACATCTATGCAGGGATTGAGTGGGAGAGTGGAACGGATGCAGTCAAAAAAGTTATCGATTTCCTGCAGGAGGATATGCAGGTTGACAAGATTCGCTTTCCAGAAAGCTCTGCTATTGGGATTAAGCCTATCTCTAAGCAAGGAAGCGAGCGGCTGATACGAGCGGCTATTGACTATGCACTAGCCAAAGGTCTGAGCCGGGTAACTCTGGTCCACAAGGGCAATATCCAGAAATTTACAGAGGGCGGTTTTCGGAAATGGGGCTATGAACTAGCTCAAAGAGAGTATGCGGACGATCTAGCTTCTGAAAAACTAATCATCCAGGATGTCATTGCTGATAACTTTTTGCAGCAGATTTTGCTCTATCCAGAGAAATTTGATGTTGTCGCCTTGACCAATCTAAATGGTGACTATGCCAGCGATGCCTTAGCTGCTCAGGTGGGAGGAATCGGTATTGCACCAGGGGCCAATATCAATTACGAGACTGGTCATGCTATTTTTGAAGCAACTCATGGAACGGCGCCAGATATAGCGGGTCAAAATAGGGCTAATCCTTGTTCTCTTCTCTTATCAGGGGCCATGCTCTTTGATTACATTGGTTGGTCGGATGTCTCTCATCTCCTGACTAAGGCCATTGAGAAGGCTCTCTTTGAGCAAAAAGTGACAGGTGATTTTGCCAGTCAGCTGGAAGGAGTAGCAGCTTTGACTACTAGTCAATTTGCTGAGGAGCTGCTGGCTAATATAGAGAAGTATCCATAATGAAGAAAAAAGCGGTGAAGAATCTGCCTATCTAGACAATCTCTTCATCACTTTTTTGTCTTTTTCGATATTCCAGTCCTCAGCCGATGATCCAGCAGAAGACTAGCAGATAATTTTCAATCCAGCCCAGAAAGTTTGCTTGATTGGCCTTTTCCAGATAGCCTAGCAGATGGTTGGTGCCAAAGCCCAGCCCACCCAGAATCAGTGCTAGCAAGGTCATACGCAGATAGAACCAATCATACTTTATGTTGGCTGCAATGACTAAAGGTAGAATAGCCAGATTCCAGAAACCAATTTCCCGTTGCCAGTAGGGAGCTAGACCATAGATGGACTCATTGCCCAAGAGCTGGGGCTGGAAAATCTGGATCATAGCCGCGCCCAGCATAGCTAAGATCAGTAAAATGAAAGCCACTCGTAAAAATTTATTCATACCTGTCTCCTTTCTTCTTTGTAGATTATAATGTTTTTGAAAGTGATTTTCAAGTTTTCATTTTTTACAAAAGAAAGCTCTAATAAAATATTTTACAGGCAAGTCCTATCTTTTTAGGCTCTTTTGTGGTATACTAGATTAGTTGCAGAAATACAGTTTTTCTATTCAGTGGGAGCTAGCGACCGAGTCGGCGCTTTTTTAGTGCCTGGACTTGAGAGCCCATATTTATGAAGAGAAGAGCGAATACTCTCAGAAAATCGAGATTTAGCAAGGGAAAAGAACTTGGCATGTTTCGATAGGTGAGTATCAAAAGCCTTATAAGGTGGCTTCGCACCGCCTTTAGAAAGAAGAAGAACATTGAAATTTAATGAATTACATTTATCTGCTGAATTACTAGCAGAGATTGAAAAAGCTGGCTTTGTAGAAGCAAGCCCTATTCAAGAGCAGACGATTCCACTTGCTATGGCAGGTAAGGATGTCATTGGTCAGGCTCAGACAGGGACAGGAAAGACAGCAGCCTTTGGCTTCCCAACTTTGGAGAAGATTGATACAGATAATCCTGCTGTGCAGGCATTGATTATCGCTCCGACCCGTGAATTGGCTGTGCAGAGTCAGGAAGAGCTTTTCCGTTTTGGCCGCAGCAAGGGTGTCAAGGTGCGTTCTGTCTACGGTGGCTCCAGCATCGAAAAGCAAATAAAGGCCCTCAAATCAGGTGCCCATATCGTCGTAGGAACACCTGGCCGTCTCTTGGATTTGATCAAACGCAAGGCGCTTAAGCTGAATCAGATTGAAACCTTAATCTTGGACGAAGCGGATGAAATGCTTAACATGGGCTTTTTGGAAGATATTGAGTCTATCATTTCCCGTGTACCAGAAGAACGTCAGACCTTGCTCTTTTCAGCGACCATGCCGGATGCTATCAAGCGTATCGGTGTCAAGTTCATGAAGGAGCCTGAGCATGTCAAGATTGCTGCTAAAGAGCTGACGACGGAGCTGGTAGATCAGTATTATATCCGTGTCAAAGAAAATGAAAAATTTGATACCATGACCCGCCTGATGGACGTGGAGCAGCCAGAGCTGTCTATCGTCTTTGGTCGGACCAAGCGCCGAGTGGATGAGCTGACTCGTGGCCTGAAAATACGCGGTTTCCGAGCAGAGGGTATCCATGGTGATTTGGACCAAGGCAAGCGTCTCCGCGTTCTGCGCGACTTTAAAAACGGCAATTTGGATGTCTTGGTGGCGACAGATGTAGCCGCGCGTGGCTTGGACATTTCTGGTGTGACCCACGTCTACAACTATGATATTCCGCAGGATCCAGAAAGCTATGTTCACCGGATTGGCCGGACAGGTCGTGCCGGTAAGTCAGGTCAGTCTATCACTTTCGTAGCGCCAAATGAAATGGGCTATCTGCAGGTTATCGAAAATCTGACCAAGAAGCGTATGAAAGGCCTTAAGCCAGCGACTGCAGAGGAAGCTTTCCAAGCTAAGAAAAAAGTTGCCCTTAAGAAGATTGAACGCGATTTTGCTGACGAAAGCATCCGTTCTAACTTTGAGAAATTTGGCAAGGATGCCCGCAAGCTAGCAGCAGAATTCAGCCCAGAAGAGCTGGCTATGTATATCCTCAGCCTGACGGTGCAGGATCCAGATGCCCTTCCTGAAGTAGAAATTGCCCGTGAAAAACCATTGCCATTCAAACCGTCTGGCGGAGGCTTTGGCGGAAAAGGCAAGGGCAGTCGTGGCGGAAATAATAACCGTCGCAGCAATGACAACCGACGTGACCGAGGCGGCCGTCGCAATCAATTTAAGAAAGGTCGCAAAGACGAGCGTTTTGACAAAGAAAATCGCTACCGCAAGGACCACAAGAAGCCACGCAATACTTCTAGCGAAAAGAAAACCGGCTTTGTCATCCGTAACAAGGGTGATAAATAAGGCAGATAGCTAACTGGAGTTGGCGGCAATTTTAGCGTCGAGAGAGAATGCAAGTTCTCTCTTTTTTATTTGTTTGATGGCTCCCCTTATCGTCTGTCCTACAGAACTATAAGTCTGAGTCAATGTAGTTTTCTTAAGCGTGCTGATTGAAGCAGTCCTGTTTTTCAAAGTAAATTATAGCCCCCTTATTTCTGCTGTGAACAGTTCTTAATCTTCTTGCTATAGAATAGGATTCGAAGTATTTCAACTAATTTCGACATCAAAATTCAACATATCAGCCATTTAAAATAAAAAAATTCACAAATCTTTGTTTATATGCTGGAACTGTTGTATAATAAGGTGAAGGTGAGTCTGTAAGAAATTCAGGAGCAAAAGGAGAATGTAAAATGAAAGAAAGTAGACATAGAATCATTCTGCAAGAACTGGATCAAACAGGTGTGGTTGCTGTTAAAAACCTCAAAGAAATGCTGGGCGTCACGGATATGACCATCCGTCGGGATTTGATTGATTTGGAGAAGCAGGGCATGCTGACCCGCGTTCATGGCGGAGCCCATAAGAAGGTCAAGAATGCTCTCAACGAGATTTCCCACTCAGAAAAGCAAATGCTGAATGTTGAGGAGAAGAAGCAGATTGCCCGTAAATGTGCGGATTTGATTGCTGACGGGGATGCGGTCTTTATTGGGTCAGGCACCACAACCGATTTTATAGGAGACTATTTGGATGGCAAGAATATCAGCATTGTCACCAATTCGCTGCCAATTTTTGAAAAGTTAAAAGAAAGAGCCAATTTAGATTTAATTCTGATTGGCGGCCGTTATCGGGCTAAGACTCAAACCTTTGTCGGTCAGTTTGCCAATAATCTTTTGAAAGAAATCAAGGTTTCTAAGGCCTTTATCGGGGCGAATGGCATTGACGGTCATAATGTTACCACCAGCAATGAAGAGGAAGGCAATGGAGATGCGATTATCCTTAACAATGCCATCAGCAAATACATTGTAGCCGATAACAGCAAGTTTGACAGCTATTCTTTCTACTCTTTTTACCGGCTGGACAATCTCAGTGCAGTTGTGACGGATGATAATATCGCTCCGAAAGTCAAGGAAAAATACAGCACCTATGTTGAAATTTTGTGATGTCTGACCGGTGAGAAAAGCTTGTTTCAAATGAATAATTTATAGAGGCTGTGACTGGGATTTTGTCTAGGAATTCTAGTCGCAGCTTTTTTATATCTTGGTCGATTTTGTAAACAACAGTCTTGACTTTGCCGCGGAATTCCTTATATAATAAAATGTATTATTAAATTTTAGGAGGTCTTATGACAATCAATATAGTGATTTTTGTGGCTGTGTCGCTTTTTCGTTTGGTGTTTTTGAGGAAATCCTCTCAGAATGAGCAGGATATTCTGGCCAAGGGTGGCATGGAGTACGGGGTGAAAAACTCAACTATCATGAAGTATCTGCACATGCTTTTTTATGCGGTTTGCTTTCTGGAATTGCTGCTGAAGAAGCCAGCTTTTGACTTTGTGAGCCTACTGGGAGCTGTGTTGTTGCTCTTTTCTATGTTTATGCTCTACCTTGTTGCCAAGCTTTTAGGACCAGTTTGGACTATCAAGCTTATGCTGGTTAAGGATCATAAGTTTGTTGACCACTGGCTCTTTCGCAATGTCAAACATCCTAATTATTTCCTGAATGTTGTACCAGAATTGGTGGGCTTGGCACTGCTCAGTCATGCTTACTTTGCTCTTTTCATTCTCTTCCCGCTCTACTGTATCACCCTCTATGTCCGTATCAAGGAAGAAGAGCAGCTGCTCAAGGAAGTCATCATTCCAAATGGAATTGCTGGTGAATAAAGTTAATAAAATGCATATCGACTGCAAAATAAAGGCTAGGACGTTTATGTCCTAGCCTTTTCTTGCATGAATTTTCGTATTTCATCAGCCATTTGCTGGGGTAGGTTCGCTTCAAAAAGTAAAGTATTTTCTTCAGGCTGGTGGGCAGTTTGGCTGAAAGCCAAAACTGGCTTCCCCTTGCTGATAGCCCTTTGGACAATCTGGTCGACTTCTCCCCAGTGATTGATATCCAAGTAAATATCCGCCCTATCAAGCAAATCCTCAATAAAGTCATCCTGGTGGATATTGGTGTAGAGGTTGATATTAGGATAGTCCTTAAAGCTGGCCAAGTAAGGAGAAATATTGGTCTTAGCAGCAATGTGAAATTCCAAGTCTGGCAGATTTTCTGCTAAATAGGCCAATTGTTCCAAGGTATCAGAAGCTGTCAAGGTGAAGGCATGGAAATTGCCCTGCGGCCGCTCCTTGATGATAAGCTCTTCCTTGCTCATAGCGATAGAGTTACTGGGAATATCCTGGAAAATCAAGCTGTTGGCTCCAATGATGACATTATCACCAATGGTCACACCTTTGAGAATCACAGTATTAGCCCCAATCCAGCAGTTTGCTCCAATCTTAACCGGCGCAACAGTAAAATCAATCTTCTCAATATGGTAATTAGAATACTGATGATTATGGTCAAAAATGCGGACCCCATCGCCAAACATAGTGTCTTTCCCGATTTCGATAGAGTGCTGACAGCGGACAGTGCAGTGATCGTTAAAGAAAACCCGGTTTCCTAGTTTGAGTTGTGCTCTGCTGGCTACACTGAGGCTGGTAAAAGATTGGAAGACGACATCTTGACCGATATCAAGCTGGCTATCTGGGGAAATTTCGATATGATGAAAGTCGCCTTTAAACTGGATTTCAGGCATGTTGAGTCCTTTCTTTGATGTAAGCCAGTTTGGCTTGTCTAGTTTTCTTTTTAAAGAGTGCTTCAGCTGACATGGCAGCCGGCTTGCTAGGGTGCTCTTCTTGGTAAAGTAAGGCAACTGGCAGTCGAGCACGGGTGTATTTGGCTCCTTTGCCAGCTTGATGCTTTTTGAGTCGGGCTTGAACATCCGTTGTGTAGCCCGTGTAGAGGGAGCCGTCCCCGCATTCAAGTACGTACATATAGGCTTTATTTTCCATAGTAAATCTCGTGAATCTCCGGAGTGTAGCTGCCGTCCTGATTGTGAATAAAGAGAGGGGGCAAAATTTTGAGTCCGTCGCGCGAACCATCTTTAATGGCTTCAATGAGCAACATATTGGCATCCTTGCCTAGCTTTGGATAGACAAACTGGATGCGCTTGGGAGCCAGGTTGTGGGTTTGCATGGTGTCTAAAATATCTAAAAAGCGTTCTGGTCGATGAACCATAGCCAACCGACCATTGGATTTGAGGACTCGCTGGGCAATCTTGCAAATCTCTTCCAGATTTGTTGAGATTTCATGGCGGGCTAATAGGTAGTGCTGGCTTTCATTGAGATTGGATTGCTTGTCCACTTTGAAATACGGGGGATTGCAGAGAATCATATCAACCTTGCTGCCAGTGATATAGCGTCCTAGGTTTTTCAGATCGTCCTGAATAACTTGCATTTGCTGGGTTAAATCATTGAGCTCAATGGAGCGCTCGGCCATATCTGCCAGACGTTCCTGAATCTCGACTGCCAGGATCTTGGCCTTGGTGCGAGTGCTTGCAAAAAGTCCAACAGCGCCATTCCCAGCACAGAGATCGACAATCAACCCCCGCTGAGGCAGCTTAGGAAAGCGGGAAAGCAGCACGCTGTCTACCGAATAGCTGAAGACCTCACTATTTTGAATAATCTTGACATCCGTTGAAAAGAGCTGGTTGACGCGCTCTCCGTCTTTTAGTTTTGCTTCGTTCATAAGTCAATTATAGCATGATTTAGCAAGGATTCCAAAGGGATATGGGAAGTTTTTGCACAATCAAAAAAACATGCGAGGGCTCTCGCATGTTTCCATGAGTTTAAATGACAATTCTTTTTTAGTTAGCCCTTAATCAAATCTGTATTTCTGCTTGATGGTGCAGACAACGAAGATAATTCCGAAAATGACCATGAGAATCAGATAGACAGGCAAAGTTGCAGCTGTCAGCGTTGCAATTTCTAAAAGGTGCTGCAGGACAAAGGCTGATAGATAAAAGCCAAAGACAGAGAAGATAATAAGCAGACTGCGCCAAAGGTTGAGTGGCAGACAGGCCCGAATGACTGACAGGAAGCTGATGCTGCCTAGCAAGTAATAGGTCAGGGTTGCCATTTCTATGTCGCTCCAGCCGTGGCTGCTGCCCCAGATACGAACAAATAGGACGCTAAAGACAATCATGAGGGAGCTTGGCAGAGCCAGCTGCAGGGAGCGTTTGAGGAAGTGCTTTTCAACCGGCTTAATATTGCGTTCAAAGGTGAGGACAAAGGGTGGGAAACCTTCGACAAACTGGTCAATCAGGGTGATTTGAATCGGAATAAATGGGAAAATCAAGAGGTATTCAGATTTTCCTAGCAGGATACTGGCGATACAGATGATAGCCAGGATGAAAGAATAAATGGTCTTGATGAAGAAAATCGGAGCAATCCGGCCGATGTTGTTAACGACTCGGCGGCCTTCAAAAAGAATCTCAGGTACATCGTTAAAGTCGGAGTTAAGAAGAACCAAGTTGGCAATTTGCCGAGTTGCGGGGTCGCCCTCGGCCATGACGATGGAACAGTCTGCTTCACGCAAGGCTAAAATATCATTAACACCATCTCCCGTCATGGCTGTTGTCCGACCGGCGGCCTTTAGAGTCTGGATCAGCAGCTTCTTCTGATGAGGAGAAACACGGCCGAAGATGGCTGTTTCTTCTGCTTGCTCAACCAGTTCTTGATCACTGATTTTAGAGCAGTCGATGTAGCTGTCGTAGTTGGCAAATCCAGCCTGGCTCGCGATATGCGAAACGGTCACTGGATTGTCACCAGAGATGATTTTCAGATCAACATCCTGAGAGCGTAGATAATCCAAGGTCTCGGCCGCTCCCTCACGAATAGGATCAGTGATTTCCAGAACAGCTAAAGCGGTCATATCTTCAGGCAGTTGGATACTGTGTTTATCTAGCACTTGGTCGCTGTGAGCCAGTACCAAAACCCGCGATCCGCGTTTTTGAGCCTCTCCAACCGCTGCAGGATTGCTGTCCAGCAGCATTTCGGGCGCTCCCAGAAAGATGGTTCCGACACTTGATAAATGCATAGCGCCCCATTTTCGGTCACTAGAAAATGGGATAACATTGTCGCTGGTATAGGTGTGCTTCAGGTGGCCGTATCCCTTGCGGATAGCCTGGGCAGTTGGGTTATTATCCTCGCTGGTTTGGATATAAGCTGCTAAAATTTGACCGACGGTCTCATCAGAAAACTTATCTGACAAACTATGCAAGGCTTCAACAGTCATCTTACCTTGGGTAATTGTCCCAGTCTTGTCCAGACAGAGAGTATCCACACGAGCCAAGGTCTCAACAGAATACATTTCCTGAACAAGAACCTTGCGCATACCTAGCTTGATGACAGCTGTCAGAAGTGACGTAACTGTCAGCAGGGCGATTCCCTTAGGCAGCATACCCAAAAGAGCTGTCGAGCTAGTAATGACAGAGTTCTTGACAGGCAGTCCCTTTATCATCAGTGCTTCAAAGAAGAGAGCCAATCCGAAAGGAATGATAATTTTTCCGGTAAAGCGGGAAATTTTCCCAAGATTGTAAAGAATGCGCGAGTTGATAGGCTTGAGGGTTTTAGCCTCAGTCATAAGCTTGTTGGCATAGTTGTCTGCACCGACATGATGCACCTCAGCATAGATCTGCCCACTGGCCAGAAAGCTACCAGACAGCAGCTCAGCGCCTTCTTCCTTGAGAACCAAGTCACTCTCCCCTGTCAGCATGGCTTCATTGGCCTCGGCAACACCCTCTACCACACGAGCATCACTGGGAATTTGCTCGCCGGCTGACAGCTTGATTAGGTCACCCAGTACAATTTCTTCTGGCTGAATCTTGACTTCCTGGCCGTCGCGGATGACTGTGACCAGCTCTCGGCTGACCAGATTGAGCTTGTCAATCATACGTTTGGCTCGCAGCTCTGTAATAATACCAGTAACGGCGTTAAAGCTGATGACTGCGAAAAAGACCAGATTGCTCCAAGCTTGGACAGAGACCAAGGCAACAGCAATAACAAAGTTAAGGGCATTAAAAAGGGTGAAAACATTCCGCTTAACGATTTGCCAGTTACTAGTACTGGTGTCACTTGTAAAATCGTTGGTCAAGCCCTGCGAAATCTTTTCATCTACTTGGGTTTGGTTTAAACCAATTAATTCTTTCTTGTTCATGAGAATAATGATACCATTTTTTTATGGAAATAGCTATCCGAATCAGCTGTTACAGGCAAAGTTTGGAAAAATATTGCAGACTATAATGGGATAGGGTATAATGGGAAAGGATGTAATAAATTTCAAGTATAATTTTGGTTTGAAATAAGGAGAGTTTATGTTTTATACTTATTTGCGAGGTTTAGTGATTTTTATCCTGTGGACCTTGAACGGCAATGCGCATTACCACAATAAAGAAAAGATTCCTTCAAAAGATGAAAATTATATCTTGGTTGCCCCTCACCGGACATGGTGGGATCCAGTTTACATGGCTTTTGCGACCAAGCCCAAGCAGTTCATTTTCATGGCCAAGAAACAGCTTTTTGAAAATCGCGTATTCGGCTGGTGGATTCGCATGTGTGGAGCCTTTCCTATTGACCGAGAAAATCCTGGTCCGTCAGCTATCAAGTACCCTGTCAATATGCTGAAAAAGAGCAATCGTTCCCTGATTATGTTCCCAAGCGGCAGCCGCCATTCTACGGATGTCAAGGGAGGAGTGGCAGTGATTGCTAAGATGGCTAAGGTCCGTATCATGCCAGTAGTCTACGCTGGTCCCATGAGCCTCAAAGGCTTGGCAGCTGGAGAGCGTGTGGACATGAATTTTGGTAATCCAATTGATATTTCAGACATTAAGAAGATGAATGATGAGGGAGTTGAAGAAGTGGCTCGCCGTGTTCATGCTGAGTTTGACCGTCTGGATGCTGAAGTAGCCCCTTACCAGACACAAAAGAAAGGCAATATTTTCTTGCGGATTTTACGTGCCTTTGTCTTTATTCCTGCTATTTTGATTGGGATTTTGACCATCATTTTCAGCTTTTTTGCTAGCTTTGTCTGGGATCCGGATAAGCATAGAAAATAAGATACTAATCAGCTTGCTGAGCAATCTTGCTTGGGAGCTGATTTTTGTGTGTAAGTGAGTTATAATGTTGGTATGTTTTATAAGGAGGATGCTATGTCTCTTGCATTTTTATCTTTTGTAACCTTATCACTGTTTATGCTGCACGAGTTTGATGAGATTATCCTGATTCGGCCTTGGATTTCTCAGAATCAAGACCATCAAGGCTATCAAAAGGAGATGTTCATTGCTAGGAGAGGAAGTTATCTTTCTGCTGAAAGTATTGCTCTGATGATTGCAGAGGAATTTCTGCTGGCATTTATTCTTTTGTTGCTTGCGATTCTATTTCGTATTCCCGAGCTAGTTTTAGCTATTGGCTTCTGTCATACCCTCCATCTGCTGGGCCATATTATGCAAGTATTTTGCTTTCGTCGCTGGGTACCGGGCGGCTTCACAGCTTTGACGACGTTTCCTATGCTCATCTTAGTCTTGGTCCTTTATCTGAGTCAGCATTCAGTTTCTTGGCCGCTGCTTCTGATTCTAAGTGTGCTAGTGATGGCTTTTCTTTTGGCAAATCTGGCTTTTTTACATAGCAGAGCTCATAAGTTAGAAGCTTGGATATACAGGATAAGCAAAGCAAATTGATATTACAGCTCCTATTTTCATCAATGCCCCTTCTATCTATACGACTTCTTGCAAAATAAGAATTTTAAAATATGACAAGCTGAAAATTCTCTCGGCTTGTCTTATTTTTTTGAAATGTTTTACGAATAAAAAGACAAAGGAGAAAAATATGCTTGAAGAAATCATTGAAAAGCTGAAAGAATACAAGCTCTTTGTCGGTCTGGCAGTGGTTGGCGCTGTTCTAGGTTGTTTTTTCCTTATCAAAGGAAATCATCAACCGCAAAATCAGGTCGCTGTCTTGAGTCAAGAAATAACTTCCTCATCCAGCTCAGCTGATGAAGAAAGCGAAAAGATTGTCTCTAAGGTCAAGGCGGACGAAGAAGAGAGTGAGCAAGTCACTGTGGATATAAAGGGAGCAGTCAAGAATCCTGGTGTCTATGAGCTAAGAGCAGGAGCGAGAGTCCATGAAGCCATCCAAAAAGCTGGCGGATTGACAGCAGACGCCGAGGCTAAGTCCATCAATCAGGCACAAAAATTAACGGATGAAGCAGTAATCTATGTGGCAAAGATTGGTGAAGAAGGAGCCGATGTCACACAGACTGGTCAGCATCAAGCAGGAGCTTCTGATTCTGCCGGTGCCAGTGGCGGAAAGTCAGACAAGGTCAATCTAAATACGGCGACAGAGGCTGAACTGCAGACTATTTCAGGCATCGGACAGAAGCGGGCTTCTGACATCATCGCCTACCGAGAAAGCAGTGGCCGCTTTAAGTCAGTAGATGATCTGAAAAAGGTGTCAGGTATTGGAGATAAGACCTTAGAAAAGCTGAAAGAATATGTCACAGTGGATTAAAAAGTTACCCCTCGCACCTATCTATCTGGCTTTCATCCTTGTCTGGGCCTATTTTGCCGTCTATGCTGGCAGTTCCTTGGCCTATTTTGGGCTGGGTGTCCTTTTGCTTCGTCTCTTTTTCAGCTATCCTCTCAAAAAAAGTCTAGCTGCCTTGGCATTTCTGTCCCTTTTTGTCCTCTTTTTCTTACTTCGTCGGGAAATAGCAGAGCAGGCATTTAGGCAGGAACCTCCTTCAGCTAGCTCGGTTCAGGTCTTGCCAGATACAATCAAAGTCAATGGAGACTCCCTATCCTTTCGAGGGCGAACGGACGGTCGACTTTATCAGGTCTTCTACAAAATCAAATCAGCCAGTGAAAAGAAAGCTTTTCAGCAACTGACAGATTTGGTCGTCCTTGATATGGAAGCAGAGTTTGAACAGGCCCAGCAGCAACGAAATTTTTCGGGCTTTGACTATCAGGCTTATTTAAAGAGTCAGGGGATTTACCGTACCTTAAAAATCAATAAGATTCAGTCACTAAGACCAATTTCCAGCTTAAATCCACTGGATTGGCTGTCTGTTTGGCGGAGAAAAGCGCTGGTCTATATTCGAAGTAATTTTCCCAGCCCGATGAGTCATTATATGACTGGACTCTTGTTTGGTGACTTGGATACGGAGTTTGCGGAAATGAGCAATCTGTATTCTAGCTTGGGTATCATCCACTTGTTTGCCTTGTCTGGTATGCAGGTAGGTTTCTTTTTGGATGGTTTTCGCAGGATTCTTCTACGTTTGGGGATGAAGAGGGAGACAGTAAACGCCTTGCAGCTACCTTTTTCATTTATCTACGCTGGACTGACAGGCTTTTCTGTTTCTGTCGTCAGAAGCTTAGTTCAGAAGTTGTTGGCCCAGCAAGGACTGACCAGATTAGATAACTTTGCTCTGACACTGATGGTTCTCTTTATCATCATGCCCAATTTTCTTCTGACAGCAGGCGGTGTCTTGTCCTGCGCCTATGCCTTTTTGATTTCTATGATGGATTTTGAAAAGTTACCGCCGATTCGTAAGCTTTTAGCGGAAAGTCTGACTATTTCATTGGGGATTTTGCCTATACTAATCTACTATTTTTCTGAATTTCAGCCTTGGTCTGTGATTTTAACTTTTCTATTTTCACTATTCTTTGACCTGCTGATGCTACCGGGGTTAACCCTCATTTTTATTTTGTCACCACTTGTAAAAATTTCTCAGGCCAATTTTTTCTTTGAGTTACTCGAAGATGTGATTCGTTGGGTAGCTGATTTTACTCCGCGTCCTTTGATTTTTGGGAAGCCCAACCTCTGGTTACTGTTTGCTCTGCTTTTGGTTTTGGCTTTAATCTATGACTTTCGGAGAAAGAAAAGCTGGCTTTTATCTTTTAGTTTGCTTACTCTTCTCTTATTTTTTCTAACAAGGCATCCGCTGCAAAACGAGATCACAGTAGTGGATATTGGTCAGGGAGATAGCATTTTTCTCAGGGACTGGCGAGGCAGGACGGTTTTGATTGATGTAGGAGGACGAGTCGAGATAGGAAAGAAAGAGGCTTGGCAGGAGCGACAGACTTCATCCAATGCAGAAAAGACCTTAATTCCCTATCTCAAAAGTCGTGGCGTTGCTAGTCTGGATGTATTGGTCCTGACTCATACCGATACCGATCACATGGGAGATATGCTGGAGGTAGCTAAGCATTTTTCCATCAAGGAAATCTATGTTTCTAAAGGAAGTCTGACTCAGCTTGATTTTGTTCAAAAACTGGAGCAGATAGAAACTTCTGTCCATGTCGTAGAAGTAGGAGATGAGATTCCGGTGTTTGACTCAGTTTTGCAGGTTCTCTATCCCAGCGGGACAGGCGATGGTGGAAATGATGATTCGATTGTACTCTACGGGGAGTTCTTTCAGACAAAATTTTTGTTTACAGGTGATTTGGAAAGGCGAGGAGAAACTGAACTGCTGCAGCGATTTCCTCAGCTGAAAGCAGATGTCTTAAAAGCAGGTCACCATGGATCCAAAGGCTCTTCCAGTCCAGAGTTTTTAGAGCAAATTCAGCCGAAACTGGCCTTGATATCAGCTGGACAGAATAATCGTTATCGTCATCCCCATCAGGAAACCTTGGAAAGATTTGAGAAGTTTAATACAGCCATCTATCGAACTGACCAGCAGGGGGCCATTCGGTTTACTGGTTGGAATTCCTGGAGGATTGAAACGGTTCGTTGATAGCAGCGCTAAAGATGCCAACTCATACTTTGTAGACTGCTTAGCTTCAGTCAGGAAGTCATATTGATTTATTTATGCATTTGTGATAAGATAATGGGTATAAAAAATTATAGAGGAGAATTCTATGTTTGCTGCATATAAAAAATTCTGGACACACTATGCCGATTTTTCAGGCCGTTCCAGTCGTTCAGACTACTGGTGGGTAGTATTGTGTCATGTTATTGTTACTGCACCGCTAATTATCATTTTTTGGGTATCTGCTGTGGGAAGTATTCTTTCAGCAGCTCAAGACACAACTTATGGGTATGAACCAGATCCATCAGCAATCTTTGCTGGAGCAGGATTCGCTGTAATCTTTATTTTCATCTTAATTCTCTATGCTCTGGCGACTTTTGTGCCTAATTTGGCTATCATTGTCCGTCGTTTACGTGATGCTGGTTATCATTGGGCTTTTCTTTTCCTGTATGTTGGTCCTTTTTTACTATCATTTATTCCGGTTCTGAATATTATTGCAGGATTAGTATCTCTTCCATGTAGTATTGCTTTGATTGTTTTACTTTGTCAAGGATCTAAGCCTGAAATGGTTGGGAATTCATACGGTCAGCAATTTGGTCAGCAAAACTTCCAAGGTCAGCAGTTTGGTCAACAGTCTTACAATCAAGGCTTGAACTATGAAAAGCAACCGCAACAAGGCGGTTTCCAAGGACAACAGTTTGGCCAACAACCACAGCAAGGTGGTTTCCAAGGACAACAGTTTGGTCAATCACAACAACCAGTTCAAAATCAACCATTTGGCCAACAGCCGCAACAAGGTGGTTTCCAAGGTCAGCAATTTGGTCAACAACCACAGCAACCTGTCCAAAACCAACCATTTGGCCAACAGCCGCAGCAAGGTGGCTTCCAAGAACAGCAGTTTGGTCAACAGCCGCAACAAGGTGGTTTCCAAGGTCAGCAATTTGGTCAGCAACCACAGCAACCTGTCCAAAACCAACCATTTGACCAACAGCCACAGCAAGGTGGCTTCCAAGAACAGCAGTTTGGTCAACAGCCACAACAACCTGTTTCTGATCAAAGTCAAGCGGTGGAGCAAACAGAACCAGTCCAAAATCCATTTACTGCTGAAACACCTGAGCAGTCAACACCTCAGGATTTTGGAACTCAAGCACCTGTTCAAGATAATCCTTTTGTTTCATCGGTTCAAGAGGAGCGGGCTTCTACTCCAGCTGAAAACAGTGTAGAGGATACAACTGAAAATCAAGAATAAACAAAGAAGAGTTGGAATTTTTCCAGCTCTTTTTGTTCTATCGCTCGCAGAAAATCTTGAACAGAACTGGACATTGATAGTTTTTTAGAACAAATAAAAATGAAGCTAGTAACAGTTTCTATTTATATAGCAGATCTATTCAAAAATTAGATTTTGTTTACAAAGAAAATAACAGACTTTCTGACTCTTTTTTGTTACAATCAATACATGAAAAAAATTGACAAGAAATATAAAGCAGGGGAGACTTTCTGTGTTAGCTATTGAGGAAATTAAAAAAATCACGCCAAGCAATCTTCCTGCTTTGACCATTTTGGCTGGGGATGACTTGGGGCAGTTTGAGTTGTTGAAAGAGCAGTTTCTCCGCCAGATTCAGTTTCAACCGGGCGATTTGAACACTGCTATTTTCGATATGAAAGAAGCAAACTATCAGGACGTGGAGTTGGACTTGGTCAGTCTGCCTTTTTTTGCGGATGAAAAAATCGTAATTTTGGACCATTTTGCTGATTTGACAACAGCCAAGAAGCGCTATCTGACTGATGAAGAACTCAAATCTTTCGAAAATTATCTGGAAAATCCAGCGGATACGACTCGTCTGGTTATCTTTGCAGAAGGCAAACTGGATAGCAAGCGCCGTCTGGTCAAACTGCTGAAACGGGATGGGAGAATTTTTGAGGCTGAAGAACTCAAGGAAGCAGATCTAAGGGCTTATTTCAGCAAGGAAGTGCAGGCAGAAGGATTACAATTTGCTCCGGCAGCTTTCGATCAGTTGCTGCTGAAATCAGGTTTTCAGTTCAGTGAAATCAGTAAAAATTTAGCCTTTCTGAAAGGATATAAAGAGTCTGGTCAGATTGGTTTAGAAGACATTGCCGAGGCCATTCCCAAGACTCTTCAGGACAATATTTTTGACCTGACCCAGCTTATTTTGCAGCAGAAGATTGATGAGGCCAGAAGCTTGGTCCGAGATTTGACTCTTCAAGGTGAGGATGAAATCAAGCTTATTGCCATTATGCTGGGGCAGTTTCGTATCTTTACGCAGGTTAAGGTTTTAGCGGAAAATGGCAGAGCTGAGAGTCAGATTGTGTCTGATTTGTCCGACTATCTAGGCCGCAAGGTCAATCCTTATCAAGTCAAGTTTGCCTTAAAGGATGCTCGCTCACTGAGTTTAGCCTTTCTTAAAAAGACTATGGCCTGTTTGATTGAAACGGATTTTCAGATTAAGTCGGGGCTGTATGATAAAGATTACCTGTTTGATTTGGCTCTGCTCAAGATTGCGACGGGTGAGCTACAAGCAAAATAGTTGAAAAATTCTAATGATTGCGTTATCATTTTTATAATCATATAGAAAAAGAGGTCTATCAAATGGCAATTATCTTACCTGATCTTCCTTACGCTTACGATGCTTTGGAGCCTTACATTGATGAAGAAACAATGCACTTGCATCATGACAAGCACCACAATACCTATGTAACGAATGTTAATGCTGCGCTTGAAAAACATCCTGAAATCGGTGAAGACTTGGAAAAATTATTGGCCGATGTGGAGTCTATCCCAGCTGATATCCGCCAAGCAGTCATCAACAACGGTGGTGGTCATCTTAACCACGCTCTTTTCTGGGAATTGATGACACCAGCAGAAACATCACCATCTGCAGAATTGGCAGCAGATATTGAAGCTACTTTTGGATCATTTGAAGACTTTAAAGCGGCTTTCACTGCAGCGGCTACAACTCGTTTTGGTTCTGGCTGGGCTTGGTTGGTTGTCAATAAAGAAGGCAAGTTGGAAGTGACCTCAACAGCAAATCAGGATACTCCTATTTCAGAAGGTAAAACTCCAATCTTAGGACTGGATGTTTGGGAACATGCTTACTATGTGAAATACCGCAATCTTCGTCCGAATTACATTCAAGCTTTCTTCTCAGTTATTAACTGGAAAAAGGTGGACCAACTTTACGCTGCTGCGAAATAAACAGGCAGTTTCAATATATAAAAAGGCGAATCGATTAAAGATTTGCCTTTTTTAATGCTTAAAATACCTATTTTCTGGATTTCACTTGTTATTTTCCTCATAATTTTTTATAATACAAATGCTAGGAGAAATGTTTTGAGTAAAAAAATTGTAACGATTATCGTAGCTATCCTTTCTTGTCTTTGTCTGCTGGGCTTCATCTTCCTTTTTATAACCGAACGAAATAAGGCCATTGAAAAGAAAGCACAAGAGGCTGCCCAACTTGCAAAGTCTGGCGAGCAAGAACAGGGAACAGAGAAAGTCAAGCCTGATTCCAAACCAGTTGAAGAAACGCCCAAGCCTGTTGAGAAAAGTCCAGAGGAGAAGCAGAAGGTCATGGAAGCGGACGGCCCGACTATGGATGCTTTAGGGCTGCGATTTGACTATGCAAATTTGGATTTGACTCAGGTCATTCAGGCTTATATGACCGAAATGGGAATTGAACCCTCCCAGGTTGCATTTTCCTATAAGGATTTGACGACCGGTAAGACCTTTGCCATGAATGATACCCAGCCTATGACTGCGGGATCGACCTACAAGCTCCCTCTCAATATGCTGGTAGTAGATGAGGTTGCTGCTGGCAAACTTTCTATGGACGAGCGGTTTGATATTACCAATACTAACTATGAATATAGGGGCGAGCATGATAACTATGTCGGTGCTTTCAACGGTGCTATGAGAATATCAGACATGCAGGAATATTCCTTGGTTTATTCTGAAAATACTCCAGCCTACGCTTTAGCAGAGCGTCTAGGCGGCATGGAAAAGGCCTATGATATGTTTAGTCGCTACGGTCAGTCCAAGGCTGATATTAAGACGATCAGCCGTGAGAATAATAAGACCACGACGGACTACTATATTCAGGTCCTTGAGTATTTGTCTAAAAATCAGGAAAAGTACAAGGACATCCTTTATTATATAGGCGAATCCTTCCCAGGTGAATACTATAAGCGCTATCTGCGTGACATTACCATCTATCAAAAGCCTGGATATGTTCGTGAGGCGCTCAATGTGGATGCATTAGTTATGGAAGAGAAGCCCTATATTATAGCTCTCTATACGGCTTATTTAGGTGGTAGCACCGAGGCCAGTGATGAGATCAGTGGTGTCGGAATTGAGCAAGTTGGTCAGTTAGCATACGTCATCAATGAATGGCATCGGGTTAATATGAACTAAGAGCAATCTAGTCTAGACAGGCTAGATTTTTTGATAGCTATTTAGAAAAAAACCAAAATACCTCTTGCTTTTTTGAAAGAGAAGTGTTACAATCTATTTAGAAGATGTTCTAATTACTTCATTCTGCTCTGTTTAATTAGTCACTGAGCAATTTTTTATAAAAGCTATTTAGAAAAAATTCTAAATTTCTCTACTCAAAAAGGAGGAAAAATGAAGAAAGCAAGAAACTCAATCCTACTAACCGTAGTAGGTCTAGTGACGGGTCTATCCATTTGGCTGGCTGTTTTTTCCTGGGTGCTCTATAAAAATAAGGACGACCTGCAAAAAATATCCAATCAAAAACATTTTTAAATACAAAATAGGCAATCTAGTTTTTCTAGACTAGATTTTTTAATCCAGAGTATTTAGAAACAAATCGAAATACCTAAGAAGGATTAGATTGCTTCGTTTCGTACTCTTTATTTAGAAAATTTTCTAAATAGATAGATAAAGGAGAAAAGATGAAAAGAGGATTACTTTTATTGCTTATAGGCTTGCTCACGGTTTTATCCGTCTGCTGGGCAATCCCGTCTTGGATCGTTTTCAAAAATAGACGAAAATTGGAAGGAAAAATTAAATGTTGAAAGAAATTTTACGGAAATACCGCGCTTCTTATCTGGGTGCGACTATCTTTAGCATTGGAGCAACGATTTTTATCACTTTGTTTTCTTTGCAGCTGGGAGTTGTTGTGGACAGTGCGCAGAAGGCTCATTCTAACTTGCTTGGACAATTCTTTATCTGCCTTTTTTGCACTTGTGCTTGGTCTCTTTGCAGCTTGCTGGCTATTTGGTTCAAGAACAATCATAATAAGCAAGTCTTGGAAGAAGTCAAAACGAGGCTTTTCCATTCTTTTTATGACAAGAATTTGCATGACAAGGCTTCCGAGCAGGAAAATAGCTATCTCAACACAACGACCAAGAATATGGATATTTACCAAGAGAATTACTTGACCCCGCGCTGTGATATTGTGGCTGCCTTTTCTTCAGTTTTTATCAGTACACTGGCTATTTTTTGGATTGAATGGCGCATGGCTCTGGGCTTTATTCTCATTTCTTTTTTGACCATGGCTGCGTCACAAATTCCAGGGATATTGATGCGCAAGGCGACAGCGAATTTCACTCAGAAAAGCAATTACTTTTTGAAGCAAGTCACCAATTTTTTGGAAGGCTTTGAGCAAATCAAACTTTTGCAAATCCAAAAAAGGGTGGTTGAGCACCTGTCTAGCAGCAACAGCGACTTTGAGCAAGCCAGAAAAAGCTATAATGCGGCTAAGGAGGGCGCTGTGACTCTGATGATGTTCTTTAGCTTTCTGTCTCAGATATTTTGTATGTCTCTGGGGATTTGGTTTGTCAGCCAAGGGTCTCTGACCATTGGGGCTTTGATTGCCAGTGTTCAGCTTTTGAACTTTGTCTTCACTCCTTTGCAGCTTTTTATCAATAACAAAAATCTCATGAGCACGGTCAAGGATATTGAGAATGATTTTGATTCTAAGTTGGCTAAGAAAGAAGCGGAGCCCGCTCAAAATCTGACCGAAACGATTGATCGGATTGATTTTGAACATCTCGGTCTGGAGTTGGGCGACAAGGCTCTCTTTCAGGATTTTTCTTATCAGTTTGCCAAGGACAAGCACTATGCTATTATCGGCGAGTCTGGTCGGGGCAAGTCGACCTTGATGAAGCTCTTGCTCAATTATTTTGATAGCAAGGACTACGCTGGTCAAATCATGGTCAATGGTCAAGCGGTCAGCCAGCTAGCAAGCGACAGTCTCTATCAGAAAATCGCCTTTATCCAAAAGAATGACTTTTTTATCGAGGGAAGTGTGGCGGACAATATCGCGCTATACAGAGATATAAATGCACCTGACCAAACTTTCTTGTACCAAAGTCTGCATTTTAATGAGGCTTTCTTGAGCAAGAAGCTGGATTTGGAGCGGCAGGAAGTTTCCTATGGTGAAAAGCAGCGGATTGATTTGGCGCGTTTCTTGGTTAAGGATTATGATGTGCTGATTTTTGATGAGCCGACCAGTAATCTTGACCCGAGCTTGGCGGCTGAAGTCATGGACTATATCTTGTCCATCAAGGACCGCATTGTTATCGTTATTACTCATAATCAAGGCAGGGCACTCTTAGACCGCTTTGATGACTGTCTGGAATTATAAAAGGAGGAAAGAAAATGAAATTAAAATGGAAAGAATTAGTGGCAAGCCTAATCGTTATTTGGCTACCGCTTATCTACGCTTTGTCAATCTATGCAGACCTATCTCAGCTAATCAGAGGGCATTTGCCCTATAGCGGTCTAGGCATGCCCAAGCAAGTCTTTATCTGGTTTCTGCCAGTTCTATTGAGTGTAATTCAACTGATTGTTTGCTACACGACGACTATTAAAGAGATTATCGACAAGCAATTTGTCCATTTCCTTTACTGGCTGGTTCCCTTTATCAATGCCGTAGTTTATATCAGCGTTCTTCTTTATGGGCTCAATCCGGCTTTTCCGGTATTTAAGGTCAATGGGATTATGTCTGCAATCATCCTTAATGCTGTCAGCTACTTCCTCACGAGAAAAATAGTGGCAGACCAAGAGCCGGCTCCACGCGTTTTAGCTTATATCTTCGGAGGAGTTGGCTCAATCCTGTTTCTGGTCAGCCTCTTCCTCTTTTAAAATAGCAATCTGATAGGAAAGGAGAAAATCATGTTTCATATTTTTACTTTTGTTAAAATGCTTTTATTCTTTATCTTTGGCTGGATCTGGCTCCTTCTCGGTCTACTCAGTTTGCTCTTTCTTTTTCCTTTTTAAGTGAAGGAAATATAGAAAATAATGATTGGAGATCATCATGAAATCATCATTTTTGAAAAGCACTGTGGCGCTGGTAACGTGTGGCTTGCTAGCTTTTGGAGCAGCCCACGCTTACGCCGACCAGCAAAAATTGCCGTCAGGCACGTCTTACGACCAAATCGGTCAGAAGATTGAAAATTACTACCAAGAACACGAAAAAACCAGCGCAGGACTGGCAACAACGGTCTTTGACAAAGACGGCAATACTCTCTATCAAAAGAACTTCGGCTATACGGACAAGGAAAAGAAGCTAGCGGTGGATGACAAGTCGGTCTTCGAGTGGGGTTCAACCACCAAAATCACCGTCTGGGTCAGCGTCATGCAGCTTTGGGAGGAGGGCAAGATTGACCTGAAAACGGACATCAGGGAGTATCTGCCCCAAAATCTCCTAAAAAATCTCAAATACGACAAGCCCATTACCATGCTGGACCTCATGAACCACCAAGCGGGCTTTGAAGATTACCCTTTGTATATAGGCTCCGACAAGGATTTAGGAGCATTGATGAAAAAAACTCCGTCTCAGATTTATGAGCCGGGGACGGTGACATCCTATTCAAACTATGGAACAGCGCTGGCGGGCTATATCGTGGAGCGCATTAGCGGGCAATCCTTTGCCGACTATGTCCACGAGCATATTTTCCAGCCCTTGGGTATGAAACACACCGCACTCAAACCTGATTTATCAGATAATGTATTTGTACAAAAACAGCGGGAGAAGGAGAAAACTTATGATACAAATGGAGACTTACTAAAAGGCGACCAACCCTTTGTTCTTGGAGAATATCCAGCGGGGCGGGCAACAGGAACATTTGCCGACATCAAGAAATTTGCCCAAGCCCTCCTGCAAAAGGAGAAGCTCTTTAAAAGGGCAGAGACTTGGGAGAATTTTTACAGCGCTAGCCATACTTATCCGGGTACAGATATTCCCGTCAATGCTCACGGACTTTGGGTGACGGAGTTTGAAAACACCAGAACTTTTGGGCACGGGGGAAACTCACCAGGCTTTACGACCAGCCTCTTGCTTGATTTGAAGTCAGGGATTGGCTCAGTCGTTACAGTCAATCAAAGAAATGAGTTTCATTTCGCTCTTAGCATGCCTGACCTCATTTACGGTAAGAAAAAAGAAGCCTCAAAGGCAGCTCAAAAGGACTTTCAAGCTGGTTTTTACCGCGAAGCGCGTATTTATAGTGGAGGTCCCCTATCTATATTTAGGGTTTTCAAGTCGACTAGCTATCTAACTAACCCTTCTGAAAATGCGGCTATCAAAGACTATTTTGGTTTTTGGACGGCAGGAGAAAGAGGAGGGCACTATATTCTGAACCTGCCTATTTCAGATAGGACAAAGCTGCCCTTGTTGGATGTTATCAAAGATTATGGTAGTTTATTACTCGCTGGGCTTGCCGCACTGTATGTCGCCCTTTGCTATCTCAGCGGTATTTTGGCAAAATTGTATCGTTTGCTCACTAGGAAAAACAAGGGAACAGGTTCGGTTGTCTGGTCTAGTTGGCATTATCTGACTGGCTTCCTTATTCTTTGGGCTTTTCGTAATTTGTTCTCATTTTTCTCAATTATTCTCGCGAAAAATTCTTTCGATCTCGCTGGTTTGACGGGGCATTTCCAACTGTTTGCCTTGCTTGCTGTGGTCTTGCTGATTAGTGCTTTTCTTCCCTATCTGCCCTTCTTCAAAGCGAGGTTGAAGCAAGGGAATAAGTACCTCACGCTAGCAACTAGCTCCGTCGCTTTTATCATCGCTTTTAATATTTTCTATTGGTCGCTATACCAATGGTGGACTTTATAATTTTACAAATGACAGAAAGGAGCATTTTATATGCAAAACACAATTTCAACTTCAACCATTAAAAGGTTTCTAGCTTGGGCGTTTGGGATCGCTTGGCCAGGTATGCTAGCCATAGCTTACTTTTATGCTAACAATCAGAAACTTGTCGGTAACATTTTATCCGCAAGTGTGGTAATGTTCGCCCCTATGGTGGCTGCTTTTTTGGCTAAAGCTCCTGTAAAGTCTATCGGCTGGAAATTGAAGCTCGCCAGTAAATGGCGCGATTACCTAGCCTGCTGGTTAGCCATTTGTAGCATTATACTTGGCGGCGCACTTGTCTATTTTGCTGCCTTTCCGCAGCATTTGGCTTTTGCCCTGAACCCACAAGTCGCCCTTCAAATTTTAATGATTTTTACGGTCTTAACTCTAGTCATCAGTCTTTCTGGCTTGGGCGAGGAAGTCGGCTGGCGGGGTATTCTCTATCCTTATTTGAAAGAGCGCTACGGACGGACTAAGGGACGAATCATTGGTGGTCTCATCTGGGCTATTTGGCATTTTCCTGTCAATATGATTGGAGCGGGGACGCTGGGTGAGCGTTTCTTAAATTTAATTCCCTATTATATCATGGCTATTTCTTTTGGGATTATCCTTGATATTTACTATGTACGTAGCAAAACCATTTGGCTGCCAGCCTTTGGACATGGGGTCATTGATGCCGTTGCCATGATAACTACCGTTTTCACTGTTAGTGGGGTAGAAACGTTTAAATTCCTTGGTCCTGGTCCAACTGGACTTTTTAGCGCTCTCATTGCTCTTGTCATTGCCGTTTGGCTGACCAAGCGCGAAGAGAGAGAAAGTCAGCAGGGGATTTCTTAATCTTTTTTAGGTGATTTTTCTACCACTTACTAGCGCAATCTAACCACTTACCAAAAAGAGCTAGATTTGGTGTACTTCTTTTGTTAGGATAAGGGTGTAGGGGAAAATACACCTTAAGGAGGTCACACATGACACATACTTATCAAAAGACAGCCCATCGCTCTAGTCTGGAAATCTTGCAAGAAGAAGCAGGGGCAAAAAATTGGTGGCTGAGCCTGCCGCTGGCTTTTCTTGCGATTGCTGCGGGAAGCCTCATCAGCGGAGCTTTGTCCCAATGGCTCTTGCTGCCGAGCATGACGGACGCCAATCGCTTACTGATAGGCATCGTTTCTTTATCCGTCTTTTTAGGTAGCAGTTTACTCATCATTCTCTTCGTCGCTAAATTTTGGGAGCGGCGCAGCCTTGCCAGTTTTGGACTTTGGAAGGAAAAATTAGGGTTCAATCTGCTGCTTGGTACAGCACTGGGTTTCTTCTTAGTCCTTCTGGCTGTGGGCTTCAATCTGCTCGGCGGACAGCTCCACATTCAAGTCGAAAAGCAGTTCAATCTAGGAATTTGGCTCTTTTTCCTGGTCAATTTCTTCTTTCAGGCGCTGGCTGAAGAGATGATTTACCGCGGCTTTGTCATGAACAAACTCCGCACCAAGCTGGACTTGCTACCGGCTGTCCTGCTCAACTCCCTGCTCTTTGCGGTTATCCACATTTTTAAAGGTGGAACGCCCGTCCTTTATATCCTCAATGTCTTTCTGACCGGGATTTTCCTTTCCCTCCTTTTTGCACTGACGGACAATCTCTGGCTGGTCATAGCGCTGCATGCGGCTAATAACATGATTTATCTAGGTGTCTTTGGAGTGATTGGGACGGGCAACAATCTCCAGCACGGTAGTTTCTTACAGACGACTTTGACCAGTCAAGCCAACAGTTTCTTAGCAGGAACGCCAAGCGAACCTCTATCAGGCGGGCTGATAGCAGTCATCGTTATGGCGCTGGCTGCTCTTCTCACCGCCTATCTAGCCAAGAAAAAGCAAGTGTTTAGCTAAGCCCTCCTTGTCTTTTATCCTCAAAAACAGTATAATGGAGAAAAGAATTTGAAAGTTCTCTAAATAGTTTTAGGAGGATTGCTGGCAGAAAATCTTGTCCGTTTGAGTAGCGCCTTGCTTACATTTGTAGGAGCCATGACTTATCTAGAGCTAGTTGCTTTGTTTGTCCTTAGCTAGAAATCAATTTTAAGAGGTATCAAAATTGGGAATTAGTGAAACCATGAAAGCCCTAGCTGATCCAGTTCGGCGGGAAATATTAGAAATATTAAAAAAAGGTCCTAAGTCGGCTGGTGAAATCGCTCAAGTCTTCGATTTGACGGGAGCGACGGTATCCTACCATTTGTCCCAGTTGAAAAAAGCGGGGCTCATCTATGAAGAACGGCAGAAAAATTACATTTACTACCATTTAGATGCCACGGTTTTTGAGGAAATTTTGGTCTGGATTGCCTCGCTAGGAGGGAAAAATAATGAAAACGAAACTGAGAAATAACCTTAGGGAATTGCTGCTGACTTTCTTGGTTATTTGGCTGCCACTTGCTTATGCCTTATGGATTTATCCTAGTTTGCCAGAGAATATTAGGATCAATTTCGTGTCGCTGATTAGCCCGACATTTGAGTATGCACCCAAATTTCTCTTTATCTGGGGTCTGCCAATCTTTATGACTTTGATACAGCTGATTGTTTATGGGGCAACGGCTTACCGAGAAATCACCAAGCCCGCTTTTGCCCGCTTCGTCCTTTGGATTGTTCCTTTGAACCATATTGCTGTCTATCTTTCCATTCTGTTCTATGCTCTTGATTCCCACTTCAACATTAATAAAATTGTAGCGATTTTTTCGGGGGTAATGTTTCTAATTTCTGGAAATTATATGCCTAAGAAAATGGTGGTGGAAGAAAAACCAGCGCCGCGTTGGCTAGCCTACCTCTTTATCCTGGTCGGATTGACAGCCGTACTAGTGGGACTCTTTCTTTTGTAAATTAAGTGAAAACAAAGTGCACAGATTGTGCGCTTTTGTTTAGTCTCATTCTGACTCTTTGTCAACTGTAGTGGGTTGATGAGAAGTTATAATCTGGAGAGGACTAAATCAGTCCTCTCCTTTTTGATGTTCAAAGCGATGATTTCTTTATGAGTTCCAGCATCTAGAACATCCAAGATTATGATGTTAGGGTCTTTTATTCCCAGTAAGTTTGTGATAAAATTGAACTGTTCCATAAGAGTCTTTCTAATGATGGTTTTGTCGCTTTTCATTATAGGTCTTATGGGACTTTTTTTCTACAACAAATAGGCTCCATCATTCCTACAGTGGTTTTACCCACTACAGAAATTATAGAGCCGTTTTTTATTGCAGTAGAGCTTGATGATTTTTAGATTGAAGTTATTTAGAAAAAACTCGAAATAGATTTGACAGAAAGAAAGGAAAGATGTATAATCTATTTAGAAAAAAACCAAAACAGTTTAGGAGAAAAAACGATGATTTCCATTCATATCTTGATTGCTATGCTGCTGATTTTAGGGACAGTCCTTGTTCCTTTGGTTTATTTTAAAAAGACCAAGCACATTTCTCTATTAGTCTTTCTTTTAGGGGGAGTCGGTTTTTATTTATCGAGTCAAGTTCTGGAAAATATTTTGCATCGTATCGTTTTACAGCCTCAGGCTGATGGAACTATCGCTTTGCAGACGGAAAAACCTTGGCTATATGTTCTTTATGGTATTGCTGCGGCAGCTATCTTTGAAGAAACAGCCCGCTGGGTCATCTTTTACTGGTTGCAAAAGAAGCGTCCACTGACCTTTAGGGATGGTGTGGCCTATGGCTTGGGTCATGGTGGTATTGAGGCTTTGTTTGTTGGTATTGTCAGTCTCTTAAACTTTTGGGTTATAGCTCAAGTAGTGACTCAGGGGAATGCTCAGACGCTGGCTCAAATTCCTCAAGCAGTTATTGACAATGTCCGTTCCATGAGCGCTGGCAGCATCTATCTTTTGGCTCTTGAGCGGATCTTGGCTATTCTCATTCAAATCCTTCTGACCTTCTGGGTTTGGAAGGCGGTCAAGGAGAAGGCTCCAGTGTATTTTTTAGCTGCTCTGGGACTTCACGCCCTGATTGACCTAGCGCCTGCTCTGGCTCAGGTAGGCTTTCTTCCGCCACTGGCTGTTGAGGCTCTGCTCTTAGTAGAAGTAGTGGCACTAGTCTTTCTGACCAAGAAAATTTTGAAAGTTTACCTGAAGGAAAGGTTCAATCATGGGCATCAGTCAAACGCTTAAAGCCCTAGCTGACCCAGTTCGAAGGGGGATTCTGGAAATGCTCAAGCATGGTCCGAAGTCTGCTGGGGAGATTGCTCAAGCTTTTGAGCTGACTCCTGCGACGGTATCCTACCACCTCTCTCAGCTAAAGAAAGCCGGTCTGCTCATAGAAGAAAAGCAGAAGAACTTTATTTATTACAGCTTAGATGTCACTGTTTTTGAAGAAATTCTTGCCTGGTTTCAATCTCTTGGAGGAGGAAACGAAAATGAAAAAAAATAGTTTACAAGAATTAGGTTGGGCGCTTGGCGTCATGCTCTTGCCAGTTTTATATGCCGTATGGGTCTATCAAACATTACCAGAAAACTTGTCTATTCACTTTGACTTATCTGGAAAAGGAAATGCTTTTTTACCTAAGTTTCTAATAATATCTGCTTTTCCAATTGTCATGATGCTGCTAGAAGTTATGATTTATTGGTCTACTGTTGCTAAAGATATCTTAAATCCCACTTTTAAACACCTTATTCGCTGGGTCTTCCCCTTTAGCTTTGTCTTACTCTATATGGCGACTATCTATGGGGGCTTAGACGAGGACTTTGATATCCGTAAAATAGCAACTGTGATCGTTGGTGTGGTTTTTATAATTATGGGAAATTATCTGCCGAAAAAAGTCCAGGCGGATAGAAAACCCATGAATAGAAAGTGGGCACATCTTTTAGTTTTGCTAGGCTTTCTTATTTTTATAATGGCTGTTTTCTGCCTGTAAGCGGATTTATGGTATAATGGTATCAAGTATCAAATCAAAGGACTATCATGATTACCAAGGAGCATTATCAGTATATCCGGCAGCATCCTGCCTTTGTCAATCTGCCAGTGGAGCTTTTCGATAAATTGGCTGTAGAGATTCAGTATCGTAAGATTCCTAAAGGACAAATTATCTTTTTTGCGGGGGATCGTCGTGAGCGTCTTTTCCTCTTGTCTCAAGGCTATGTGCGGATTGAGCAGTATGATTCGACAGACACATTTTCTTATATGGATTATGTCAAGAAAAACAGTGTTTTCCCATATGGAGGAATGTTTTTTGATGAACGCTATCATTACACTGCCAGCGCTGTCACCAATGTCGAATATTTCTCTATTCCTATCGATTTGTTTGAAGAATATTCTAAGAAGAGTGTGGACCAGCTGTTGTTCATTACCAAGCGGCTATCGCAAATCTTGGAATTTCAGGAATTGAGATTGCGAAATGTCGTAGCGGCCAGTGCCAGTGAGCGTGTTATCCAGTCTCTATCACTGCTCTGCATGGATTTGTGCAAGGAGGGAGACGGTCTGCCATTTCCTATTAGTATGAAAGAGTTGGCAAAGCTAGGAGCTACGACCCGGGAAACGGTCAATCAAGTTCTGAAAAAGCTCTTGGATGAAGGTCGGATTGAATATGATCATAAAAAATTAACTTTTAAGGATAAAGAATATTTCATGAAATACCTTGCTGGAAGCTGATCTATTTTGATTAGCTTCTTTTTTGTTAAATAAATTCAAAATATTCTAATATTAACCATGTACTGATTTTGTTTTAAAAAATAAATATTCACAAAAATAATATAATGGATAAAATATTCAAAGAAAACGCTTTAAAGAAGAATATTATAAAAATAGAAATAGAAAAAAGCAAAGGATTTGGCAGTTGCAATGTAGGCTTTTTCTTGAAAGCGGTAGCATTAAATGCTAGAATAGTACATGTAAACGGGCTTAGGAAAACCTAAACCGCAAAGAAAAAGGAGGATAGTAGATGTCTACACATCCAATTCATGTTTTCTCAGAAATTGGAAAACTGAAAAAAGTTATGTTGCACCGTCCTGGCAAGGAGTTGGAAAACTTGCAGCCGGACTATTTGGAACGTCTTCTTTTTGACGATATTCCTTTCTTGGAAGATGCACAAAAAGAACATGACAACTTTGCTCAAGCGCTTCGCAATGAAGGAGTTGAGGTGCTCTATCTTGAGCAGCTGGCTGCTGAGTCACTGACTTCTCCAGAAATCCGCGAGCAATTCATCGAAGAATATCTGGAAGAGGCCAATATTCGTGGCCGTGAAACCAAGAAGGCTATTCGCGAACTGCTCCGTGGTATCAAAGATAACCGAGAGTTGGTTGAAAAAACAATGGCAGGGGTTCAAAAAGTTGAATTACCAGAAATTCCTGAAGAAGCAAAAGGCTTGACGGACTTGGTAGAATCTGATTATCCATTCGCTATTGATCCAATGCCAAACCTTTACTTCACACGTGACCCATTTGCTACGATTGGTAATGCAGTATCGCTTAACCACATGTATGCGGATACTCGTAATCGTGAAACTCTCTACGGTAAATACATCTTCAAATACCACCCAGTATATGGTGGAAAAGTAGATTTGGTATACAATCGTGAAGAAGATACACGTATCGAAGGTGGGGACGAACTGGTTCTTTCAAAAGATGTGCTGGCGGTTGGTATTTCACAACGTACAGACGCAGCTTCTATCGAAAAACTCTTGGTCAATATCTTCAAGAAAAATGTTGGCTTCAAGAAAGTTTTGGCCTTTGAATTTGCCAACAATCGTAAGTTCATGCACTTAGACACTGTCTTCACTATGGTTGACTACGACAAGTTTACGATTCACCCAGAAATCGAAGGCGATCTTCACGTTTACTCTGTGACTTATGTTGATGACAAACTTAAGATTGTTGAAGAAAAAGGTGATTTGGCAGAAATCTTGGCAGAAAACCTTGGTGTGGAAAAAGTTCACCTGATTCGCTGTGGCGGTGGCAATATCGTAGCTGCTGCGCGTGAGCAGTGGAATGACGGTTCTAACACCTTGACTATCGCACCTGGTGTGGTAGTAGTGTATGATCGCAATACAGTTACTAACAAGATTTTGGAAGAATACGGCTTGCGTTTGATTAAGATCCGCGGAAGTGAATTGGTTCGCGGTCGTGGTGGACCACGCTGTATGTCTATGCCATTTGAACGTGAAGAAATTTAGGAATCCAGTATTTTACTGATACTCAAAGAATAGAAAGAGGAAATAATAGAATGACACATTCAGTATTCCAAGGACGTAGCTTCTTAGCAGAAAAAGACTTTAGCCGTGCTGAGTTAGAATACCTTATTGGTCTTTCAGCTCACTTGAAAGATTTGAAAAAACGCAATATTCAACACCACTATCTTGCTGGTAAGAATATCGCTCTCTTGTTTGAAAAAACATCTACTCGTACTCGTGCAGCTTTTACAACAGCGGCTATTGATTTGGGAGCACATCCAGAATACCTTGGTGCTAACGATATCCAACTTGGCAAGAAAGAATCTACAGAAGACACTGCTAAAGTTTTGGGTCGTATGTTTGACGGGATTGAATTCCGCGGCTTCAGCCAACGCATGGTGGAAGAACTGGCAGAATTCTCAGGTGTTCCAGTATGGAATGGTTTGACTGACGAATGGCACCCAACTCAAATGTTGGCTGACTACTTGACAGTTCAAGAAAACTTTGGCCGTCTGGAAGGCTTGACATTGGTATACTGTGGTGATGGACGTAACAACGTTGCCAACAGCTTGCTGGTAACAGGAGCTATCCTTGGCGTCAACGTTCACATCTTCTCGCCAAAAGAACTCTTCCCAGAAAAAGAAATCGTTGAATTGGCAGAAGGATTTGCTAAAGAAAGCGGCGCTCGTGTGCTAATCACTGAAGATGCTGACGAAGCAGTTAAAGGCGCTGATGTTCTTTACACAGACGTTTGGGTATCAATGGGTGAAGAAGACAAGTTTGCAGAACGCGTTGCCCTCCTCAAACCTTACCAAGTTAACATGGATTTGGTGAAGAAAGCTGATAATGAAAACTTGATTTTCTTGCACTGCTTACCAGCATTCCATGATACAAATACTGTTTACGGTAAAGATGTCGCTGAAAAATTCGGCGTAGAGGAAATGGAAGTAACAGACGAAGTCTTCCGCAGCAAATATGCTCGTCATTTCGACCAAGCAGAAAACCGTATGCACACAATTAAAGCGGTTATGGCTGCAACTCTTGGAAACCTCTACATTCCAAAAGTATAATTTTACATAAGAAACCGTCTACCAACAGCTATGAGGGCTGCGACTAATAGCTTTAGTCCGGCCCTCTTTTATATGATAAGGAATGCTTATTTACTTATTGAAAATTTGAAAATCTACCAAAATAAATTGGAAGCGCATTCTTTGGAGTGCAATAAAGGAGAATTAAATGGCAAATCGTAAAATCGTTGTAGCTTTGGGAGGAAACGCCATCCTTTCATCTGACCCATCAGCGAAAGCACAGCAGGAAGCCTTGGTGGAAACTGCTAAACACTTGGTGAAATTGATTAAAAACGGGGATGACCTTATCATCACCCATGGGAATGGTCCGCAAGTAGGAAACTTGCTGCTGCAACACTTGGCAGCTGATTCTGAAAAGAATCCTGCCTTCCCGCTAGACTCTCTTGTGGCTATGACAGAAGGCAGCATTGGCTTCTGGCTGCAAAATGCCTTGCAAAATGCTCTCTTGGATGAAGGCATCGAAAAGAATGTCGCTTCTGTTGTGACTCAAGTAGTAGTTGATAAGAACGATCCAGCTTTTGTCAACCTCAGCAAGCCAATCGGTCCTTTCTACTCAGAAGAAGAAGCAAAAGCGGAAGCTGAAAAGAGCGGAGCGACTTTCAAAGAAGATGCTGGCCGCGGTTGGCGTAAGGTTGTTGCTTCACCAAAGCCAGTGGATATCAAGGAAATTGAAACCATTCGTACCCTTTTGAATCAAGGTCAAGTAGTAGTAGCTGCGGGTGGCGGCGGAATTCCTGTCGTCAAGGAAGACAATGGCCATCTTACTGGTGTTGAAGCCGTTATTGATAAGGACTTTGCTTCTCAGCGCTTGGCAGAGTTGGTTGATGCGGACCTCTTTATCGTTCTGACTGGTGTGGACTATGTCTTTGTCAACTACAACAAACCAGATCAAGCAAAACTGGAACATGTGAATGTTGCTCAGTTGGAAGAATACATCAAGCAAGAACAATTTGCACCAGGCAGCATGCTTCCAAAAGTAGAAGCGGCTATCGCCTTTGTTAACGGCCGTCCAGAAGGAAAAGCAGTTATCACATCTCTGGAAAATCTAGGCGCTCTGATTGAGTCTGAAAGCGGAACAATTATCGAAAAAGGCTAAAAAAATACTGATTGAAGGCTGATAGCAGATATCATTTCTTTGCTGGAAATCTTTTCTTGAAAATCATTTATAATTTTCAAAAATACTGGCTTTTTCAATGTTAATATGGTAAAATATAAACAAAGTAAGCGTTTTCTTGTTTACTCATGCAGGAAAATGCAGGTTCGTAACCTCGTAAAAAACGTTTAGGAGGAAAAACAAATGAGTGAAAAAACAAAAAAAGGGTTTAAGATGCCTTCATCTTATACCGTATTGCTTCTCATCATTGCCCTTATGGCAATCTTGACTTGGATTATCCCAGCCGGGGCTTTTGTAAAAGGTGTTTACCAGCCTCAGCCCCAAAATCCACAAGGAATTTGGGATGTCCTGATGGCACCGATTCGTGCAATGCTGGGCACGCATCCTGAGGAAGGATCCTTGATTAAGGAAACTACAGCTGCGATTGATGTTGCCTTCTTCATCCTAATGGTCGGTGGTTTCCTTGGCGTCGTCAATGAAACTGGCGCTTTGGATGTGGGAATTGCCTCTATTGTTAAGAAATACAAGGGGCGCGAAAAGATGTTGATTGTTGTCTTGATGCCTCTCTTTGCTCTTGGTGGTACAACCTATGGTATGGGTGAGGAAACCATGGCCTTCTATCCGCTTTTGGTACCAGTGATGATGGCGGTTGGTTTTGACAGTCTGACTGGGGTGGCTATTATTTTGCTTGGTTCGCAAATCGGATGTTTGGCTTCTACACTAAATCCATTTGCAACGGGTATCGCTTCAGCGACTGCTGGTGTCGGAACTGGTGAAGGGATTGTCCTTCGTCTCATCTTCTTGGTTGTTCTGACTGCTCTCAGTACTTGGTTTGTGTACCGCTATGCGGATAAGATTCAAAAAGATCCGACCAAGTCATTGGTTTACAGCACTCGAGAAGAAGATTTGAAACACTTTAACGTTGAAACTTCTTCATCTGTTGAGTCAACTCTGAGCAAGAAACAAAGAATTGTTCTATTCCTGTTCATCATGACATTTGTCCTTATGGTATTGAGTTTCATTCCTTGGACAGATCTCGGTATTACTATCTTTAAGGACTTCAATACTTGGCTGACTGGACTTCCAGTTCTTGGTCAGATTATTGGTTCATCTACTTCCGCACTGGGTACTTGGTATTTCCCAGAAGGAGCGATGCTCTTTGCCTTCATGGGAATCCTGATTGGTGTTGTGTATGGTCTGAAAGAAGACAAGATTATCTCAGCCTTCATGAACGGTGCAGCTGACTTGCTTAGCGTAGCCCTGATCGTAGCAATCGCCCGTGGTATCCAAGTTATCATGAACGATGGTATGATTACAGACACTATCCTCAACTGGGGCAAACAAGGACTCAGCGGTTTGTCATCACAAGTATTTATCGTCTTGACTTACATTTTCTACCTGCCAATGTCCTTCCTTATCCCATCATCATCTGGTCTAGCTAGTGCAACTATGGGAATCATGGCTCCGATGGGAGAATTTGTCAATGTCAAGGCTAGCTTGATCATCACAGCTTATCAGTCTGCTTCAGGTGTGCTGAATCTGGTTGCACCAACTTCTGGTATCGTTATGGGAGCTTTGGCACTCGGACGTATCAATATCGGTACTTGGTGGAAATTTATCGGCAAGCTGATTGTAGCTATCATTGCTATCAGTATTGGTCTCTTACTCCTAGGAACTTTCTTACCGTTCCTATAAGCTAGAAGCTGAGGTGATTCCATGAAAAATTTTATAACGGAAGAGATTAAAGAAGATTTTCTTGAATCTTTGAAAACAATCGTTTCTTATCCTTCAGTGCTAAATGAAGGTCAAAATGGAACACCTTTTGGACAAGCTATCCAAGATGTCCTAGAAAAAACTTTAGAAATCTGTCGAGAGTTAGGTTTTACCACCTACCTCGACCCTAAAGGTTATTACGGATATGCAGAAATCGGTCATGGAGCTCAGCTCCTGGCCGTTCTCTGTCATTTGGATGTTGTTCCATCAGGTGATGAGTCGGACTGGCAGACGCCTCCCTTTGAAGCTACTGTCAAGGATGGCTGGATTTTCGGCCGTGGGGTTCAGGACGATAAGGGACCTTCTATGGCCGCTCTTTATGCGGTAAAAGCATTGCTGGATAGCAGAGTGGAATTTAAAAAGCGGGTTCGCTTTATCTTTGGTACAGATGAGGAGACGCTTTGGCGCTGCATGGCTAGGTATAATCAGCTTGAAGAGCAGGCTGCACTTGGATTTGCACCAGATTCTTCCTTCCCTTTGACCTATGCTGAGAAAGGGCTTCTGCAGCTCAAGCTGGAAGGGCCGGGCTCTGACACTTTAGAGCTCGAAGCTGGTCAAGCTTTTAATGTCGTTCCTGCCAAGGCTTCCTATTCGGGCAGCCTACTAGAGTCAGTCGTTGCAGGATTGGAAGATTTAGGTTATGAATATGAGCGAACGGCAGAAGAAGTAACGGTTATCGGCTTGCCCAAGCACGCCAAGGATGCCGCCCAAGGAATCAATGCCATTATTCGCCTAGCTAAGGTCTTGCAGCCCTTGGATTCGCATCCGGCTCTTGCATTTCTGGCTCAGGCGGTCGGTGAAGATGCAACAGGCAGCCATCTCTTTGGTCCTGTGTCTGATGAACCGTCGGGTTTTCTTTCCTTTAATGTTGCCGGTCTGACTTTAAGCTCTGACCGCTCTGAGATTCGGATTGACATGCGAATTCCGGTCTTGGCAGACAAGGATAAGTTGGTTGAAAAGCTGGCAGAGATAGCCAGTCAATATGAGCTGACATATCAGGAGTTTGACTACTTGGCTCCGCTCTACGTACCTTTGGACAGCGAGTTGGTCAGCACCCTGATGGAAATTTATCAGGAGAAAACAGGAGACAACAGTCCAGCTATGTCTTCTGGCGGAGCGACCTTTGCTCGTACTATGCCTAACTGTGTTGCCTTTGGCGCCCTCTTTCCGGGAGCTGATCAGACAGAGCATCAGGTCAATGAACGATTCCGCCTAGATGATCTGTATCGGGCCATGGATATTTACGCAGAGGCCATTTATCGTTTGGCTACAACACCTTAAATGAACCATCTTCAAATCTTATTTGTACTGCATTGCTCTGGTCAAGTATGGCTTGCTGATTTACTAATAGCTTTCATTGAGACAAAAATCGTAAATAGAAAAAGCTGAGGCAATTTTGTCTCAGCTTTTATTTACTAAAGAAAAATGGTGGGGTGAATTCTTTGAGCTTCTCAAAGCAGTCAAGGGCACCTTGGTTATCCTCGCAGATAATCAGACAGACGTCATCACCGCAGACAGTAGCAACAATCTGTGGCAGCTCTAGAGCGTCTAAGATTGCACCGAAAGACTGGGCCAGACCAGGCAGGGTTTTCATGACGACTTGGTTTTGAACTGGCCGCAGCATGACCAAAGCATCCTCCATATAGAAACGAAGGCGTTTTTCCCAACGGGATGGTGCAATACTGTTGATAATATAGTAGGAAGTATCGTTCTCACTGACCTTGACCAGATTGAGTGCTTTCATATCTCGTGAAAGAGTGGACTGGGTTACAATGACGCCGTTTGCTTCCAAATGCTCCTGAAGTTCTTGCTGGGTATGGATTTTTTTCTCCATGATTAAGGAGCGGATGAGACGGTGTCTGCTTTCAATTTTATTCATAAATTTTCACCTATAGTTATTTGATAAACATAGCATCACCAAAGCTGAAGAAGCGATAGCGCTCAGCAATAGCATGCTCATAAGCTTCAAGCGTTAAGGAACGTCCGGCAAAAGCAGAGACTAGCATGACCAGAGTTGACTTGGGCAGGTGAAAGTTGGTTGAAAAAGCATCAACGACCTTCCAATCGTATCCCGGCTTGATAAAAATATTGGTCCAGCCAGAGTCGGCTTGAATCTGCCCCTGGAATTTACTTCCGATTGTCTCCAGAGTCCGGATAGATGTCGTGCCGACTGCAATGACACGGCCTCCCTTAGCTTTGACCTGACGGAGTGTCTGGGCAGCTTCCTCGGACAGGCTGTAAAATTCGGAGTGCATCTCGTGATCATCTAAGCTGTCCACAGAAACCGGTCGGAAAGTTCCCAGTCCGACATGAAGGGTGAGATAGACCAGCTCGACTCCCTTGGCTGCAATCTGCTCCAGCAATTCTTCTGTGAAATGAAGTCCAGCAGTTGGCGCAGCGGCAGAGCCGTTTTCTTTAGCGTAGACAGTCTGGTAGCGTTCGCGGTCTGCCAGTTTTTCGTGGATATAAGGCGGAAGCGGCATTTCTCCCAAACTTTCCAAGACCTCTAGGAAAATCCCTTCGTAGCCAAAGCGCACGATTCGGCCACCGTGATCAAGCTCATCTACCACAGTGGCAGTTAAGCGCCCATCGCCAAAGGAAATCTGAGCACCTACTCTGAGGCGTTTGGCCGGCTTGGCTAGCACTTCCCAGTCATCACCCTGGACATTTTTCAGCAGCAGTAGCTCGACATGGCCCCCTGTCTCAGGTTTGATACCATAAAGGCGGGCAGGCAGGACACGCGTATTATTCATAACTAAGGCATCGCCGGGCTGGAGCTGATCAATAATCTGGTCAAAGTGCTGGTCCGAGAAGGTCCCCGTTTCTTTATCGACCACTAGCAAGCGTGAAGCATCTCTTTTCTCTAAAGGCGTCTGAGCAATCAGCTCTTCGGGCAAGTCAAAATCAAAATCAGCGGTATTCATCGTATCTCCTTATATTGTTTTCATCAGCCAGAGTAGGTAGGCTGCCAGTAGGAAGGGACTAGCTGTAAGTAAGCCGCCCAAAATCAAGCTTAGCATCTGCCAGCCTCGCTGTTTTTTCATGAGGAAGCTCAGGCTGCAGAGCAAGACTCCGACTAAAAATAAAATCAATAAAACACTCAGTAAAAACATGGTTCTATTATAACACGATTTGTAGCAAAAGGAAGCGAGCATGACTTAAAAATCTCTTCATTTCACCGACTTTTTCTTGACAAAAATTGGTCTATACCATATAATATAATTAAGAAAAGATGTGGAGGTGGAAAATGAAAATTATTCAAGTGGAAAACCAAGTAGAAGGTGGCAAAGTGGCTCTCGAACTGCTCAAAGAAAAGCTGACTCAGGGGGCAAAAACTTTGGGCTTGGCTACAGGCAGCAGCCCAGAAGAATTTTACAAGCAGATCGTTGAGAGCGACCTTGATTTCTCAGAGATGATTAGTGTCAATCTGGATGAATATGTTGGTTTGCAGGAGGACGATCCTCAGTCTTATCGCTATTTCATGAACCAGCACCTCTTTAACCAAAAGCCTTTTAAAGCAAGCTTCCTGCCTAATGGTGCAGCGACAGACTTAGAAGCAGAAGTGGCGCGGTACAATCAGCTTCTAGCGGAGCATCCGGCTGATTTGCAGATTTTGGGAATTGGTACGAATGGTCATATCGGTTTTAATGAGCCGGGGACTAGTTTTGAAAGTCAGACTCATTTAGTAGATCTGACACCGTCCACCATTCAGTCCAATGCTCGATTCTTCGACAAGATGGAAGATGTTCCGACTCAGGCTATTTCCATGGGAATTGGCAATATTCTCAATGCTAAGTCCATCATCCTCTTTGCTTATGGTTCAGCTAAGGCCAAGGCTATAGCAGGGACTGTTGAGGGTGAGGTGACGGAGGAACTGCCAGGCAGTGCTCTCCAGAAGCATCCGGATGTTGTAATTATTGCTGATAAGGAAGCTCTTAGTTTGTTAAAACACTAAGATTTTGACATTGTTGCTATAAAACTGGCTTTGACAGATAAAAGTCTCTTAATTTCCTATCTATTTTTTAGGTAGGATTTTTTCGATTTATGGTTGACTTTGCGTAAAATATGATATACTAGATAGGTATAATTGTTCTTTGGAGGATCCTGTGAAGAAAAAGCTTTTGTTATTGGGAATTGCGTTCCTGACCTCGTTAGTACCACTAGCTGCTAGGTCTGATGAATTGGTGGATATGGCTAAAAAGATGTATCCGCATGATAATGTTCAGGCGATTAATCGTCCCAAGTCTTCTCTCGTTATTGACGGCAGTACAGGTGATGTTGTATGGGAGGATAATGTCGATGAGGTACGTGACCCAGCCAGTATGAGTAAGCTCATGACGCTTTACTTGGTCTTTGAAGCGATTAAGGAAGGAAAAATCAGCGAAAAGACGGTCATTACAGCTACACCTCAGGATCAGGCCATCGCTAATATTTATGAAATTTCTAATAATAAGATTGTCGCAGGTGTGGACTATACCGTATCTGAGCTCATTACCATGACAATCGTTCCTTCATCCAATGCGACAACCGTCATGCTGGCCAATTATCTATCGGATAATGATCCAGATGCTTTCTTGGATCGAATGAATGCCAAGGCTCAAGAGCTGGGCATGACCAATACCAAGTGGTTCAATGCCAGCGGTGCAGCGGCGATTTCTTTCAAGGGATATTACAATCCTCAGAATTACGATAATACTCTCAGCAATCAGACAACAGCCCGTGATTTGGCGATTCTGGCCTACAACTTTGTCAACCACCATCCTGAGATTCTAAACTATACTAATAAAGCCAAGGTTACGGTTAAAGCCGGAACTCCTTACGAGGAAACCTTTGAAACCTATAATTACTCCCTGCCGGGTGCTAAATACGCACTCAAGGGCGTAGATGGTATGAAGACGGGCTCTAGTCCTAACGGTGCTTTCAACTATATCGCGACCATTAAGCGTGGAGATCAGCGCATGATTGCTGTGATTATGGGAGTCGGTGACTGGTCTGACCAAGACGGTGAGTATTACCGCCATCCTTTTGGTAATGCTTTGATTGAGAAGGCTTATGCGGACTATGAGTACAAAAAACTCTTATCCAAGGGTGAGCAGGAGATTGATGGACAGAAATATAAGCTGCCTGAGGATTTCTACGCTACTGTTAAAAAGGGAACCGAGCCTAAAGTCAAGGTTGAAAACAATGTTCTCAAGGCTGAAAATGGCTTGAAGACCTTGTCTAGTAAGATCTCTGATGAAATGAAAGTCGAGAAAGTTGAGAATCCAGTTGCTCAGGCCATTGAAAATGTGACTGGCAGCAAATCAGAAAGCAAGCCTTGGTATGGCGTGTTCTTCAGCGATAAGATGTTAATTCTGTTGCCTGTTGGCATCCTGTTGATCATTCTGTACTTTGAATATCGCAGTCGTCAAAAACGCAAGGCTGCAAAACAGGAACGTCGTAGAAATACAGATGTTGAATAAAGGGAATGTCCTCTGTCACAGACGAACGGAATGACTTTCCAAGCTAAAACTCAGTTCTTTCGCTGAGTTTTCTTTCTGTCTTAAGGAGATTTCGATGCAAAAAAAGTTTCACAACAGCTATCTAGCTCATTTTTTACTTTTTAATTTTTTCTTTCTAGCCTACTCTCTTTTTTCGACCCTGATATCAGTCTATATGCAGGACTTAGGCTATTCTAATGCCCAAGTATCTCTAGTAGTGTCGTCTTCCTTCTTTGCCTCCATGTTGGCTCAGCCAATCTTTGGAATAATCAGCGATGCTTTGGGAATTAAAAAGATTTTCCTCTTTAGTTTTTTAGCCATGATGGTTGGGGCTGTCTTTTTTATGAAGGCAACTCAGCTCTGGCAGTTACTGGTCTGGTATAGCCTGGTCCTCATGTTGATCAACGGGGTCAATCCAGTCATGGATGTTCTGGCGGCTCAAAGTCCTTATACTTATGGCAAGATTCGGATTTGGGGAACCATTGGCTATGCCTTAGGCTCTCAGCTAGCAAGACTAATCTATCAAAGAGTCGCACCGCAGGCTATTTTCCCGGTCTTTATTGGCATGATGCTTATCAGCAGCCTAGGACTTTTGGGAATCCAGCCCAAGCATGACCGAGCAGCCCTAGATAAAAAGGACATCCACAAGCAGACAGGTCTGGGGAAGCTCTTGACCAACAAAACCTATCTCTTTTACCTGCTTTTGGTCGCCCTCTACTCAGGGGTGGGGAATACTGGTCATACCTATATCCCAGCCATGCTTCAAAATAGTGGCTTAGAGGTGGATATGGCCTCGACTGTCGTTGCCTTATCAGTTCTGGTTGAAGCGCCTTTTATCTTTTATTCCTATCTCTTTATGGACAAGATTTCGATGAAAAAGCTTCTTTATATCTGTCTGGGAATCATCTTTCTCCAGTATAGCGTTTATGCCTTGGACCTAGGTTTGATTTCGAAAATCGGGATGACTCTCCTTTCCAAGCATGTGACAGGCATGGTTTTGATTATGGTGACCCTGAAAATCGTAGCCAGTCTGGTTGATGAAAAATACCTGGTTACTGCCATTGCTTTGGTCCAGACAGCCCGCAGTCTGGGTACCATTCTCATTCAAAATCTGGCCGGCCATTTTCTGGACAGTTGGGGTTATGAAGGAATGAACCTATTTCTAGCAGCTATTATCTGTCTAGTCTGTCTGCTGGCCCTCTTTCTGAAATTACCAGAACGAAAAGGAAATCAATTATTTGGATAATGAAAAACGAGTCGGAGAGATGTTCTCTCGACTCGTTTTTTTATCTAGATAGTTTCTCTTTTCTTTTGCGAATATTCTAGTAAATGAGAGAAATTTTAGAGGGGGCTAGGATATGTTTGTGGCGCGAAATCATAAGGGGCTTTTGTGTAATGCTCTGAAGGAGAAGATTGAGAAGGGGGCTGATTTCGTCTGCCCCGCTTGTTCAGGGGCAGTCCGTTTTAAAAAAGGGAAGGTGCTGCAGCCGCATTTTGCGCATATTTCGCTAGAAGAGTGTCGTTTTTATAGGGAAAATGAGAGTGCTGAACATCTAAGTCTCAAGGCAGAGCTTTTTCGCTGGGCTGCCCAGACAGAAGAAGTTGAGGTGGAGGCTTTTTTGCCTGCACTGCAGCAGATTGCTGATTTGCTAGTTGATAAAAAACTGGCTCTTGAAGTCCAGTGCAGCCCCCTAAGTATAGAACGGCTGCAGGAACGGACGCTTTCTTACCGCCAGCATGGCTATCAGGTTCTCTGGCTCTTGGGGCGAAAACTTTGGCTCAAGGATTCCCTAACCCGTCTGCAGAAGGATTTTCTCTATTTTAGTAAAAATATGGGCTTTCATCTTTGGGAGCTGGATCAAGAAAAGCGAGTTCTGCGTCTCAAATACCTGATTCACGAAGATCTGCATGGAAAAGTCCAGCACAAGACCAAGAACTTTCCCTTTGGTCACGGCCGGCTTTTGGATATTTTGCGCTTGCCCTTTCAAAAGCAGGAGATGAACAGCTTTCTGGGCCAGCAAGATCCGCAGATCTGCAATTATATCCGTCGTCAGCTTTATTACCAGCAGCCTAGATGGATGCGGCTGCAGGCCCAGCTCTACCAGAATGGCGATAATCTCTTGACTAAGACTGCAGAGGATTTCTATCCACAGATTCGACCAATACAAGCTGCTTCCTTCTGTCAGATAACTACTGATTTGACTGGCTATTACCAGCAGTTTGAGAACTATTACGCCAATCTCCAGCAAAAAAATCTGCAAATTGTTTATTCACCGGCTTTTTATACAAGGATTTTGCATTGATTTGTGATAGAATAGGGGAGTCGGAGGATTTTTTTATGGCAAAACAAAGAAATGAAATTGAAGAAAAATATACTTGGGATTTGAGCACCATTTTCCCAACAGATGAAGCCTTTGAAGCTGAATTGGCGCAGGTTTCAGAAGAAGTGAAGAAAGCAGCTAGTCTGGCTGGACATTTGCTGGATTCAGCGGACAGTCTCTTAACAACGACTGAAGTGCAGCTGGACTTGATGTGTCGTATTGAAAAGCTTTATTCTTATGCTCACATGAAGAATGACCAGGATACACGTGTGGCTAAGTACCAAGAGTATCAGGCTAAAGGCATGACTCTTTACAGCGATTTTGGTCAAAGCTTTGCCTTCTACGAGCCCGAATTTATGGCGATTACAGAAGAGCAGTACCAAGCTTTCCTGGCTGAGCAGCCAGGTTTACAGCTGTATCAGCATTATTTTGACAAGCTTTTGAAAAAGAAAGCTCACATCCTGACACAGCGTGAAGAGGAGCTACTGGCTGGTGCTGGTGAAATCTTTGGGGCAGCTGGCGAAACCTTTGCTATTTTGGATAATGCAGATATTGTCTTTCCGATGGTGCATGATGAAGATGGAAATGAAGTTCAGCTTACCCACGGTAACTATATCACCCTGGTCGAGTCTAAGAACCGAGAAGTCCGTAAGGAAGCCTACGAGGCTCTTTACAGCGTCTACGAGCAGTACCAGCATACCTACGCTAAGACTCTGCAGACCAATGTCAAGGTCCACAACTACAATGCGAAAGTCCGCAAGTTCTCATCTGCCCGTGAAGCGGCCTTGTCAGCGGACTTTATTCCAGAAAGTGTCTATGACAGCTTAGTTTCAGCTGTCAATAAGCATTTGCCTCTTTTGCAGCGTTATATTGCTTTGCGAGCGAAGATTTTAGGCATTTCTGACTTGAAGATGTATGATATGTACACACCTTTGTCAGAGACAGACTACAAGTTCACTTATGAGGAAGCCTTGGCTAAGTCTGAGGAAGTTCTGGCTATTCTGGGTGAGGATTATTTGAGCCGAGTCAAGACAGCTTTTTCAGAGCGCTGGATTGATGTTTATGAAAATCAAGGCAAGCGCTCAGGAGCATACTCAGGCGGGTCTTATGATACCAATGCCTTTATGTTGCTCAACTGGCAGGACACGCTGGATAATCTCTTTACCTTGGTGCACGAGACAGGCCACAGTATGCACTCCAGTTATACTCGTGAGACCCAGCCTTATGTCTATGGAGACTATTCTATCTTCCTAGCTGAGATTGCTTCAACGACTAATGAAAATATCCTGACAGAGAAGCTCTTGGAAGAAGTAGAGGACGATGCTACTCGCTTTGCTATCCTCAATCACTTCTTGGATGGCTTCCGGGGCACAGTCTTCCGTCAAACCCAGTTTGCGGAGTTTGAGCATGCTATCCACAAGGCTGACCAAGAAGGTCAAGTTTTGACCAGCGAGTTTCTCAATGAGCTCTACGCTGATTTGAACGAGAAATACTATGGTTTGAATAAAGAAGACAATCCGCAGATTCAGTACGAATGGGCACGGATTCCGCATTTCTACTATGACTACTATGTTTTCCAATATTCGACAGGCTTTTCAGCAGCTTCTGCCTTAGCTGAAAAGATTGTCCATGGCAGTCAGGAAGACAAGGATAAATATCTGGACTATCTCAAAGCTGGGAACTCTGACTATCCCCTCAATGTCATCAAAAAAGCAGGTGTGGATATGGAAAAAGAAGACTACCTAAATGCTGCTTTTTCTGTCTTTGAGCGTCGTCTAGACGAATTCGAGGCCTTGGTAGAAAAGTTGGGACTGGTATAAGATGGTCGAGACTTATAATCAAAACTCTAATCCCAATATGCGCCGTCCTGTGGTCAAAGAGGAAATCGTAGACTTTATGAGGCAGCGTCTCCGGCCAGTCACTGGTGGACTCAAGGAGCTGGAAGACTTTGCCAGAGCTGAAAATGTACCTGTGATTCCCCATGAGACAGTGGCTTACTTCCGCCTACTACTCGAAAGTCTGCAGCCAGAGAAGATTTTAGAAATTGGTACTGCTATTGGTTTTTCGGCTCTTTTGATGGCGGAACATGCGCCTCAGGCTCAGATTACGACTATTGACCGCAATCCAGAGATGATTGAGCTTGCTAAGGCTAATTTTGCTAAGTATGACAGCCGTCAGCAGGTCACCCTGCTGGAAGGTGACGCAATGGATCTGCTTGAGACACTAGAGGATTCTTACGACCTTGTCTTTATGGACTCTGCCAAGTCCAAGTATGTGGTCTTTTTGCCTCAGGTCCTCAAGCGCCTCAATCCTGGTGGTCTGGTTCTCATTGATGATGTCTTTCAAGGTGGCGATGTTGCCAAGCCTTTTGAGGAAATTAAGCGTGGTCAACGGGCCATTTACCGCGGTTTGCATAGCCTGTTTGACGCAACTTTGGACAGTTCAGATTTGACTGCGAGTCTGCTTCCTTTGGGAGATGGACTGCTTATGATTAGAAAAAAATGACATCTCTGATTTTTTCCTAATTTCCAAAAATTTTTAGTAAAATTTAAGATATCAATTCAAATTTGTGCTACAATAGAAAACGTGAACTTTTAAGAATAAGGAGTCAATATAAAATGAAGAAAAAAATATTTGCAGGAGCTGTGACACTCTTGTCAGTCGCTGTATTAGCAGCATGTTCTAACTCAGAAGGCAAGGACATCGTGACCATGAAAGGAAACACGATTACTGTCAATGAATTTTACGATCAAGTGAAGACCAATGGTGCAGCTCAGCAGGTCTTGCTGCAGATGACCATCAAAGATATTTTTGAAGAAAAATACGGCAAAGACGTCAAAGACAAGGACGTCAAGGAAGCTTTTGAAAAGTCTAAAACTGCTTACGGTACAGCTTTTGCTCAAGTCTTGGCTCAAAACGGATTGACCGAAGATGCCTACAAGGAGCAAATCCGCACCAATATGCTGGTAGAGTATGCCGTTAAGAAGGCTGCTGAAAAAGAGCTGACTGACGAAAACTACAAGGCTGCCTTTGAAAACTACACGCCAGAAGTAACAGCTCAAATCATCAAAGTTGCCAGCGAAGACAAAGGTAAGGAAGTTCTTGAAAAAGCTAAAGCAGAAGGAGCAGACTTCAGTCAAATCGCTAAGGAAAACTCTACCGATGCTGCCACTAAGGAAAAAGGCGGAGAAATCAAGTTTGACTCTGGCTCTACTGATGTTCCAGATGCTGTCAAAAAAGCTGCCTTTGCTTTGGAAGAAAATGGCGTTTCAGACCTTGTGACTGTGCCAGATTCACAGTACTCAGCAAGCTACTATATTGTTAAGCTGGTCAAAAAGTCAGAGAAATCTTCTAACTGGAAAGACTACAAAGATAAGCTGAAAAAGATTATCATTGCGCAAAAAGAAAAAGATACTAGCTTTATCCAAAGCGTTGTCGCTAAAGAGCTGAAAGATGCCAACATCAAGGTTAAGGACAGTGCTTTCCAATCTGTCTTTGCTCAGTATATTGAAACGACAGGCTCTTCAACTTCTTCATCAAGTGCTGCCAGCAGCTCAAAGACTTCTGAGTCCAGCTCAGCAGCTGAAAACAGTTCGGCAGAAGCTTCATCATCAGCCGCAGAATAAGGTTGACGAAAAGACAATAAGCAAGTATAATAAGACTGGTGAGAATTGATTTTTCAAGTTCTTAGTTCAGAGAATTGGCGGTGCTGCGAGCCATCTGAGACGGGGAATCATGCTACTCATCTTGAAAAATAGAATACGAAATGAGAATGACAAGTTCATTGAATGAAGGTGGTACCGCGGTTTTTCGCCCTTCGGACAAGGAACTTGTCTTTTATGTTGACTGTGGAGGTAACATAATGAAAACCTATCTTGTCAAACAGAAATTTCGCTTAGGCGGCGAACGCTTTGATATCAAGGACAATCGAGGAAATGTGGATTATCAAGTGGAAGGCTCTTTCTTCCAGATTCCTAAGACCTTTACGATCTATGATAGTCAGGGCCAAATCGTCAGTCAGATTACCAAGACCGTTCTAACCTTCCTGCCCCAGTTTGAAATCAAACTCAGCAGCGGACATAGCTTTTATATCCGTCAGAAATTCACTATTTTGCGTGATAAGTATAAATTTGATAATTTGGGGCTACGAGTTGAAGGGAATATCTGGGATTTAAACTTTCGTCTGCTGGATGACAGCAATCAAGTCGTTGCAGAGATTACCAAGGAGCTTTTCCATCTGACCTCTACTTATCAGGTTCATATCTATGAGGAGACTTATTCAGATTTGGTGATTTCCCTCTGTGTCGCTATTGATTATGTCGAAATGCTGGAAAGTTCGTCATCATAATGCAATTTTTTAGAAAAAATTTAAGGAGAAAAAACAAATGAAACAAATGTCAAGTGCTCAGGTTCGTCAAATGTGGCTGGATTTTTGGGCAACTAAAGGTCATGCAGTAGAACCATCTGTCAGCTTGGTGCCAGTCAATGATCCAACCTTGCTCTGGATTAACTCTGGTGTAGCGACCCTCAAGAAATACTTTGACGGAACCATTATCCCGGAAAATCCTCGGATTACCAATGCTCAAAAAGCCATTCGTACCAACGATATTGAAAATGTTGGAAAGACTGCCCGCCACCATACTATGTTTGAAATGCTGGGTAATTTCTCTATCGGCGATTATTTCCGTGATGAAGCGATTGAGTGGGCTTACGAGCTTTTGACTAGCCCTGAGTGGTTTGATTTTCCCAAAGACAAGCTCTACATGACCTACTACCCAGATGACAAGGACTCTTACAACCGCTGGATTGCTATGGGCGTTGAGCCTAGTCATTTGATTCCGATTGAGGACAACTTCTGGGAAATCGGTGCGGGACCTTCTGGACCAGATACAGAGATTTTCTTTGACCGGGGTGAGGCTTTTGATCCAGAAAATATTGGGGTCCGTCTCTTAGAAGAAGATATTGAAAATGACCGTTATATCGAAATCTGGAATATCGTCTTGTCACAATTCAATGCTGACCCTGCTGTACCGCGTAGCGAGTACAAGGAATTGCCACATAAGAACATTGATACGGGCGCAGGTTTGGAGCGTTTGGTCGCTGTTATCCAAGGGGCTAAGACCAACTTCGAGACCGACCTCTTTATGCCAATCATTCGTGAAGTAGAGAAACTGTCCGGCAAGGTCTATGACCAAGATGGCGACAATATGAGTTTCAAGGTTATCGCAGACCATATCCGCTCGCTCTCCTTTGCCATTGGTGATGGGGCTCTTCCTGGAAATGAAGGTCGTGGCTATGTCCTTCGCCGTCTTCTTCGTCGTGCTTCAATGCATGGTCAAAAATTGGGGATCAACGAGCCATTCCTTTACAAACTGGTTCCAACTGTGGGCAAGATTATGGAAAGCTACTATCCAGAAGTCCTTGAGAAGAAAGACTTTATCGAAAAGATTATCAAGAGTGAGGAAGAATCTTTTGCTCGTACTCTGCACTCTGGTCAACACTTTGCCCAAGGCATCGTAGCAGTCCTGAAAGAAAAAGGTCAGACAATCATCTCTGGTCAAGATGCCTTCAAACTCTACGATACTTACGGCTTCCCGCTGGAGTTGACTGAGGAAATTGCTGAAGAAGCAGGCATGACTGTAGACCGTGCTGGCTTTGAAGCGGCTATGAAAGAGCAGCAGGATCGGGCGCGTGCGTCTGTCGTCAAGGGCGGATCAATGGGTATGCAAAATGAAACCTTGCAGGCTATCACAATAGAGAGTGTCTTTAACTACGAAAAAGAAGAGATGACTGCTGAGCTCCTTGCTATCGTGGCGGATGATGCAGCAGTCGAATCTGTTGAGTCAGGAACAGCTGCCCTTATCTTTGCAGAAACACCATTCTACGCAGAAATGGGTGGTCAGGTGGCAGACCACGGTCAAATCTTTGATGGAGCAGGCAATCTGGTAGCGCAAGTGACGGATGTGCAAAAAGCACCAAATGGTCAACCACTGCATACTGTAGAAGTTTTGGCTCCTCTGGCTCTGGGTCAAAGCTATAAACTGGAAATTGACCACAGCCGCCGCCACCGTGTGATGAAAAACCACACGGCGACTCACCTCTTGCATGCAGCTTTGCATAATGTTCTTGGTAACCATGCAACCCAAGCAGGCTCTCTGAACGAAGTAGAATTCCTGCGCTTTGACTTTACGCATTTCCAAGCGGTGACAGCTGAAGAGCTGCGCGCTATCGAGCAAGAAGTCAATGAGAAAATCTGGGAAGCCCTTGCCATTGAGATAGTAGAGACAGATATTGACACTGCTAAAGAAATGGGAGCAATGGCGCTCTTTGGCGAAAAATATGGTAAAGAAGTTCGTGTCGTAACCATCGGCGACTACTCTGTCGAGCTTTGCGGAGGAACTCACGTAGGCAACACTTCTGAAATCGGTATTTTCAAGATTGTCAAAGAAGAAGGTATCGGATCTGGCACTCGCCGTATCTTGGCAGTCACCAGCAAGGAAGCTTTTGAAGGCTACCGTGAGGAAGAAGAGGCGCTTAAGGCTATTGCAGCGACCCTCAAGGCACCGCAAATCAAGGAAGTGCCTCACAAGGTTGAAGCACTGCAGGAGCAGCTGCGTCAACTCCAAAAAGAGAATGCAGAGCTAAAGGAAAAGGCAGCAGCAGCGGCCTCTGGTGAAGTCTTCAAGAATGTTCAAGAGGCAAATGGACATAGCTTTATCGCTAGTCAGGTCTCTGTGTCTGATGCAGGTGCCCTGCGTACCTTTGCGGACACATGGAAGCAGAAGGACTATTCAGATGTTCTCATACTGGTCGCAGCAATTGGAGACAAAGTCAACGTCCTTGCAGCCAGCAAGACCAAGGAGGTCCATGCTGGTAATCTGATTAAGGAATTGGCGCCGATTGTAGATGGTCGAGGCGGCGGTAAGCCAGACATGGCTATGGCCGGCGGCAGCAAGCAATCCGCTATTCCAGACTTGCTAGCAGCAGTTGCTGAGAAGTTGTAATGTTAGATAAACGATAGATAAAAAGGTCTGCTCTTTGGGCAGACCTTTTTCTGTGCCCTTAGCTCTCTTACTTCTCTGTATGAAAAGTTAATAGGCCGCTTTTCGGCAAGAAATTATGAATTGTTTTAGAATAAATAATGATATTTTCAAAAATATTGCATAAAAATACAGAAAATACTTGACAAAGGGAAAATATACGAGTAAAATAAAACGCATATTTATACGGAGGTGTTTTAAAAATATGCGTATTTCGATTGTAGGAATTACTGGTTACTCAGGAATGGAACTCCTCCGTATTTTACTGCAACATCCGCAGGCGGAAGTCGTTTCCCTTCATGCCAGCCAAGATATGGAGTCTCCTGTGTCAGAGCTTTATCCTCATTTGAAGGGGATTTGCGACCTGAAAATAGAAGCTTTTGACAGTCAGGAAATTATGCGACGAGCAGAACTTGTTTTCTTTGCAACGTCAAGCGGAGTGGCTAAAGATTTGTCAAAAGATTTTGTGGAAGCAGGATTTCCGGTTATTGACCTTTCTGGTGATCATCGTTTACCAGGGAATATTTATAAAAAATGGTATCAGAAAGAGCCAGCAGAAGACTATGTTCAAAAAGCGTTTATTTATGGGCTGTCTGAGTTTACAGATGTCAAAGGGAAGCGATTTATTGCTAATCCCGGCTGTTATGCGACAGCTACAGAGTTGGCCTTGATTCCCTTGCTGAAGGCTCAGGCTATTGAGCTGGACTCCATTATTGTTGATGCCAAGAGTGGCTTGACAGGGGCGGGGAAAAATCCAGCTGCATCTAGCCATTTTGTTCATGTGCACGATAACTATGTGACTTACAAGTTAAATCAGCATCAGCATATTCCTGAGATTGTGCAGCAGTTGCAGCGTTTTGATGAGGGATTGCAGCAGATTCAGTTTTCAACTTCCCTCATTCCGCTCAATCGTGGCATCGTGGCGACGGTTTACAGCAAGTTGAAAGAACCTTTGACTCGGGAAGAACTGGCTGCTATTTACCAAGAATGCTATCAGGGCAAGCCATTTGTCCGTATCCAAGCTGCTCTGCCGAATCTGCACCAGGTTGTCGGTACTAATTATACAGATATTGGTTTTGACTATAATCCTGTGACAAATATTTTAACTGTCGTGGCTGTGCTGGATAACTTGATTAAAGGGGCTGCTGGTCAGGCGGTTCAAAATATGAATCTGATGCTGAGCTTCCCTGAAACAGATGGCCTGCTTAGTCAACCTTCCTATGTCTAGATGAGAAAGGGTTAGATATGAAGATTATTGATGGAACGATTGCCAGTCCGCTAGGCTTTTCGGCTGACGGTTTACATGCTGGCTTTAAGAAAAAGAAGTTGGATTTTGGCTGGATTGTCTCAGAAGTACCAGCCAGTGTGGCAGGAGTCTATACGACTAATAAAGTCATTGCTGCTCCGCTTCTAGTGACCAAAGCATCAATCCAAAAGAGCCAGAAATTGCAGGCAATAGTTGTAAATTCTGGTGTTGCAAATTCCTGTACAGGCCAGCAGGGACTGGACGCCGCCTGTGAGATGCAGCGATTGACTGCTCAAAAGCTGAAGATTGAGCCCGACTTGGTAGGTCTGGCTTCTACAGGAGTCATCGGCGAGCAGCTTCCAATGGATGCTTTGAAAAATGGTCTTTCTCGGATTCTGGTGAGTGGTAAGGCAGAAGATTTTGCTGAGGCTATCTTGACGACAGATACTTGCACCAAGACCTGTGTAGTCACAGAAGAGTTTGGAACAGACCTGGTGACTATGGCAGGGGTGGCTAAGGGATCGGGCATGATTCATCCGAATATGGCGACGATGCTGGCCTTTATCACTTGTGATGCCAATATTTCCAGCGCTACCTTGCAAGCGGCTCTCAGTCAGCATGTGGAGACGACTTTCAACCAAATCACGGTGGATGGAGATACATCGACCAATGACATGGTGCTAGTCATGGCTAACGGCTGCCGACAAAACGAAGAAATTCTGCCAGATACGGAAGAATTTGAAAAATTTTCCAAGATGCTCCGCTATCTTATGGCTGACTTGGCTAAGAAAATTGCCAAGGATGGGGAGGGAGCGACCAAGCTGATTGAAGTTAATGTGCGGCATGCCAAGGATGAACAGAGCGGCCGTATGATTGCTAAGAGTGTCGTTGGATCTAGCCTGGTCAAAACGGCTATTTTTGGTCAAGATCCCAATTGGGGCCGAATCTTAGCAGCTATCGGCTATGCGGGAGCAGATGTCTCGGTTGATGACATTGATATTTGGATTGAGGGGATTCCAGTTATGCAGGCTTCTAGTCCTGTGGCTTTTGACCCCGAGGAGACTAGTGATGCCATGGCTGGGGAGCTGCTGACCTTGACGATTGACCTACACGATGGGGACGCTGAAGCTCAGGCCTGGGGCTGCGATTTGTCCTATGATTATGTGAAAATCAATGCCCTCTATAGAACCTAAGGAGAAATGCAATGAAAGATGTGATTGTTATAAAAATTGGCGGTGTTGCTGCGCAAAAGCTGTCTACTAAGTTTATCAAGCAAATGCAAGCGTGGATAGCAGCTGGTAAGAAAATCGTAGTCGTTCACGGAGGAGGTCTGGTCATTAACCAACTTATGAAAGAGCGCCAGCTGCCTACTCGCAAGGTTAAGGGGTTGCGGGTAACAGCTAAGTCTGACTTGCCTATCATTGAGCAAGCCTTGCTAGGTCAAGTCGGCCGGACGCTGACACAAGAACTGAACGACTCAGATATTGAAAGCCTTCAGCTGGTTTCACATTTGGGGAAGACAGTTTCGGCAGATTTTATCGATAAAGATCTCTATGGCTATGTCGGTCAGGTGAAGGCGATTCAAACTGCCTATCTAGAGCAGCTGCTGGCTGCGGACATGGTCCCGGTGCTGGCTTCGCTAGGGGAAAATACAGCTGGCGAGCTCTTAAATATCAATGCAGACTATTTGGCTGCGGCAGTTGCCAGTAGCTTACAGGCAGAGAAGCTGATCCTGATGACAGATATAGAAGGGGTTCTAGAGGACAAAAAAGTCCTGCCCCAGCTTCTGACCAGTCAGGTTTCCAAGAAGATTCAGACAGGTGTCATCAAGGGCGGCATGATTCCTAAGATCGAGAGTGCTGTTCAGACTGTGCTTTCCGGTGTCGGGCAGGTTTTGATAGGTGATAATCTTTTGACGGGCACCTTGATAGCAGAGGGATAACGATGACTTATTTATTTGAAAACTACAAGAGGGCACCTATTGAGTTTGTTAAAGCAGAGGGCGCCTATCTGATTGACAGTGATGGAAAGGCTTATTTGGACTTTTCATCGGGGATTGGCGTAACCAATCTTGGCTTTCACCCGCAGGTCCAGCAGGCTTTGATCCAGCAAGCAGGGCGCATCTGGCACAGTCCCAATCTCTATCTTAGCTCTCTGCAAGAGCAGGTAGCTCAGGAACTGGCAGGTTCTTATGATTATTTGGCTTTTTTCTGCAATAGCGGAGCAGAAGCTAATGAAGCAGCTATTAAGCTAGCTCGCAAAGCTACTGGCAAGCAAGGCATTATAACTTTTCAGCAATCCTTTCACGGTCGGACCTTTGGCGCTATGGCCGCAACAGGACAGGATAAGATCAAGGAAGGATTTGGTGATGGGGTTCCTCATTTCAGCTATGCGGTTTACAATGATCTGGCCAGCGTAGAAGACTTGGTCAATCAGGATACGGCAGCTGTCATGCTGGAATTGGTCCAAGGAGAATCAGGAGTTCGTCCAGCAGAAGCAGCCTTTGTCAAAGACTTGGCAGATTTTTGCCAACGAGAGGGGATTTTACTGATTGTTGATGAGGTACAGACAGGTATGGGGCGCACGGGTCAGCTTTATTCCTTTGAGCATTATGGGATTATACCGGATATTGTGACACTGGCTAAGGGTTTAGCCAATGGCCTGCCCGCTGGTGCTCTATTAGGAAAATCCAGCTTGGCTCCTGCTCTTGGACCTGGCAGTCATGGCTCTACCTTTGGTGGCAATAAATTAGCCATGGCAGCTGCCTTGGAGACCTTGCATATCATGAAAGAGGCGGGCTTTATGGAAGAAGTCAGGTCTAAGAGTACCATCTTGATGGAGCAGCTACAGCTTGCTTTTCGGGACCATCCAAAGATTTCTGCTGTTCGAGGCCTAGGCATGATGATTGGGATTGAAACAAGTGCCAGTTTGTCAAAGATTGTTGAAGCCGCTCGTCAGAAGGGCTTGATTATCCTGACAGCCGGAGAAAATGTTATCCGTCTCCTGCCACCATTGACTATCGGTAGGGAGGAAATCCAGCAGGGGATTGCTACTTTAAAAGAAGTGTTTTCTCAAGTAGATGAATAAAGGAAAAGAGAGTGGGACAGAAATCGGTAATTCGTTAGAATTCGATTTCGTCGTCCCACCTCCGCACAGTTGAGTAGGGCTGTAAAAGCTGATGAAATCAGCGTAGTAGAGCCCACTCAACCACTGCGTCTTGCTCGACAATCCAAAGACAATTGAGAGGCTAGGACTTTTGTCCCAGCCTCTTATTTGTCTATGATAATGGTGTTTTTGAAAATGATTATTATTTTTTTGACAAATATACTTGTCAAAAAGAAAAGAATCTGTTACAATACTTTTGAACAGGAAATGGAGGGACGCTTATGAATGCATTCTTATGGTTCTTGCTTCCGATGACTTTTATGGTTTTTATCTTTGGGATTGATTCTTCCAATAAGCTAAAACGGATGCAGGGACGGATAAAGTCTTTAGAAAGAAAAAGAAAGGGGAACAAAACAATGTCAAGATTTTTAAAAGAAATGATTGGAAAGAAGCCGACAATTATGAGCGAGTCAATTGGAACCAATAACTGGCTGGTAAACTGGCTGGTAGTGGATGTGGATGAAGAATGGGTCAAGCTGAGCATGACAGATAAAAAAGGTCAGACCAAGACCAAGCTGATTCGTATTGAAGACATTCGGTCTATCGAGCTTTAGGAGAAGTGGGGGATTTTAATGAAATTAAGAAATCGACTCAAGGAGTTGAGGGCGCGTGACGGTCTCAACCAGACAGAACTGGCTAAGCTGGCCGGTGTTTCCAGGCAGACAATCAGCCTTATAGAGAGGGGCGAATATACCCCATCGATTGTGATTGCCCTTAAGATTGCCCATATTTTCAATGAAAACGTTGAGAATGTCTTTCGGCTGGTGGAGGAAGCAGAATGAAGAACCAATTAAGATTCATTTCAACAGGAGCTAAAACAGTCCTTCAGCCTCAGCATTCTTGTATCATCTATTGTAAAAAAATAAAGGAGAAGAAGTCGTGAAAGAGCAAAAACGTATATCTACACAGCAAAGAGTTTTATATAATGTCCTTATATTTCTAGCTGGAGCTTTAATAGGTGGTCTGTCTATTTTATTTTCTGAAACTGGTCTGCTAAAAAACATCAGTTGGTCGACTATTTTTTCTGTTCAACTGCTGCGCCAGCTAGGTAGGGCCGGCCTTATCATCCTATATCCCTTGGTCTTTTTCTTGATTTATCGGACTCGTAAATACAATGAAGCCTATGAAAAAGAAGCAGATGAGGATAAGAATTATGAATGGTACCGGCTAACCTTTAAAAATCTGGAATATGCGACTATTGTCTTTAATATCAGCAGTGCTATCGTTCTTTTTACGATTTTAGTTGGAGTTGTTTTTATTGGAAATATCACTAATCATAAGAGCCCTCTTCAGTGGAGTCTTATAGATTATGCGATTGCCTTTCTTTATATTATTTTGCAAGTTGTCTTTTTAAAGACAGTTCAGAAGGTGCGGCACTATAAGCTATCAGCCTTTCCGACTACTGAGGAAATAAAAGAATTTGCCCTCTCTTATGATGAGTCAGAGCTGCAAGCCAATTATGAACAGTGCTATCTTATTCTCTTTAATGTAAATCAGAGACTTCTGCCAGCCCTCTATGTTATTTTAGGGATAGTGGGAACTTTCACCCCCCTTAATGTCGTTTCCGGCTTTGCCGTCCTGCTAGTGATTCATATCTATATCAATCTTATGTATTATCCAATGGTAAGAAAATATTTCAAATAAGCTTATTTCTCGATGAAAGGCGGAAATCATGAAACTACTGAAAGAACTTGATTTTATCCATAATAAAAAGGTCAGTCTGGCTCTGAATATAACGGCTGTATTGCTGATCTTCCCTTTTCTAGCCCTCTTTACCTGGATTGCCATTCTAATGTATGGCAAGGGAAGCGAAGTTTTTCATTTTTTTGACTTATTCTACCTCCTTGTTCTAATGGTCATTCATGAGCTGATCCACGGCTTTTTCTTCAAGGTCTTGGGGGATGAAAATACCAAGGTCAAGTTTGGTTTTAAGAGCGGCATGGCCTATGCGACTAGCCCAGGCAGTCGTTACAGTCGGAAAAGGATGCTCGTCATTATCCTGGCACCATTCTTTCTGATTAGCCTAGCCCTGACCTTGATCTATGCCTTGCATATTCTGACTGCGGCTTCTTATATCGTCCTTGCTAGCTTCCATGCAGCCGGCTGTGCAGGAGATTTTTTCCTAGCTGTCGCTATTCTTCGGCAGAAGGGTGATATCGCTGTTGAGGATACGGAAGTCGGTATTAATATTTATCAAAAGGAGAATACAAAATGAACAACTTCAAATCAATTGCTTTAGGACTTGTAAAATGGATAGGCTTAATTGCTCTTAGCCTCCTTATAAATGTTGCTCCAATGCTATTCTTAAGGCTCGGGAAGAGTTTACCTATTTATGCAGAAATCTTATTGGTAGCCTTGTATCTGATTTTAGTTTTCTTGATTTTTCGTAGCTTATGGCAGCGTTATCAGAAGCGTGTGCCTGAAGAAAAGAAGAAATTCAAACTGTCTGGCAAGGACATCGGTTTTGCTTTTCTATTCTTTTTCCTTGCCAGAGTGGCTGCTATTGTCGGTGTTTATCTCAATCTCATCCTGAGCGGCAATTCCCAGACCAGTAATGACAGCGCCATACAAGGGCTAGGGGGAATGATGTCTTCGCAGCGTATCTTCTTTGCCTTGCTCTTTGTTGCAACGATTGCTTTTATCGCTCCTATCATGGAAGAATTAATTTTCCGCGGTTTTGGTACTGCCTTCTTCTTCAATCATAATCAAAAAGTGCTAGCTGCCCTTGTGACCTCCGTGGTCTTTACTTTACCTCATATCACCCAATTGACAGAGTTCCCAATTTATTTTGCACTTGGACTGGTTTTTTATTTATCCTATGCTCGTCGGGGGAATATAAAAGATTCCATGTTGGTTCATATCCTGAACAATCTCCCCATGGCTATAATACTGCTGCTAGCTATGTTTAAGTAAATCAATCTATAAGGAGTCACTATGAAATTAAAAACTTTCTTTACTAATTTTGGCCTTTATATTCTTGTCCTCTTGGCGTATTCCTATATCTTTTCGACTATAGTTGTCTTCACTATAGGTTCTCTGACAGGGGGATCTTCTCAACTATTGATTTTGCCGATTTTTGTCATACTTGCCAGTCTCTATTCTTTTGCCATGTGGAAATGGTACCAGAAAGATTTGAAGCTGGAAATCAAAAATACCAAGCTGACCAGCTCTATCTGGCTTCCCAGCGCCCTCTTGCTTGCTTTTATCATCTTCCAGCAGCTCGTTCCTATTGAATCTTCTGCCAATCAGAATGCTGCTGTAGAGTTGATTCAGCAGCAGCCAGCCTTTGCCTTCCTATACATGGTAATCTTTGCTCCTATTCTTGAGGAGTTGCTGACGCGAGGATTTTTGGCTAAGTTTCTCTTTCCCAACCAAAATAGCTTGGCGAAAATTCTGCTTTATTTAACTGTATCTGCCAGCTTTTTCTCTCTTCTGCACATGCCGGGCAATCTAGTCCAGTTTCTGGTTTACTTCATCTTGGGAGCAATCTTTGGCTTAGGCTATCTAGCTAAGAAGGACCTGCGCTACTCAATGGGCTTACATCTGGCTAATAACCTAATTGCCTTTCTTCTCATTGTCTTCTTTTAATAGAAAAACGAAATTTAAGACAGCACTTCTCAAGTTAGCTTGACAATCTAACGGCAGAAGTGTTTTTATGTGGAATGGAGTTTAAATGCCAAACTGCTTTTCTGGTCTTTCGAAAGCTAGCAGTTTCAAATTCTTGTGAAAGTGTTTTCCAGATGGTATAATGAGCTATCAAATGAAAAGAGGTTTCCTTATGTCTAAAGTCCTATTAATTGTCAACCCTAGCTCGGGAGGCGAAAAAGCCAAGTCCTATGAAGACTTGGCAAGAGAAAAGCTGGCAGAATGTTTCAATGAGGTAGTGGTTAAGCATACTGAAAAAGGCGGAGACGCAGCAGCTTTTGCTAAGCAAGCCGCAGAAGACCATTATGATAGCGTCTTTGTCATGGGTGGCGATGGAACAGTCAATGAAGGAATCAGCGGTCTGGCTGAACTAGACTATCGTCCGACTTTTGGCTTCTTTCCACTTGGTACGGTCAATGACTTGGCGCGTGCTCTCAGCATTCCCTTGGACGCTGAAGAAGCCATCCAGAATCTGGATATCAACAAAGTCAAGCCGCTTGATATCGGCAAGATTAATGACCAGTACTTTATGAATGTGGTTGCCATTGGAACTATTCCTGAGTCGATCAACAATGTAGATTCTGAAGACAAGACCAAGTGGGGCAAGTTTGCCTACTTTATCTCTGGCTTCAAGCAGTTAATGGATACTAGTTTTTACGAGTTTCACTTAAAGATTGATGGAGAAGAGCGTACGATAAAGAGCAGTACACTCTTGATTGGCTCTACCAACTCAATCGGAGGTTTCGAGAGTATTCTCCCTGAAGCCACTGTTAATGACGGCTTGCTCCATCTTTTGTATCTTAAGGATAAAAATCTCTTGGACACCTTGGTTTCTGTGCCGGATTTGATTTCGGGTAATGGTGAAGAAAGTGATAATATCGAGTATCTGACCTTCAAGGAAATCACAGTTGAGTTGGCTGATGCAAACGCAGAGCTCAGCGTCAACGTTGACGGAGATGAGGGCGACCAACTGCCAGTGACGATTCGTGTCTTGCCATCTCACTTGAATGTGTATTGCTAATTCTTTTGAGAAAATCAGAAAAGCTAGATGACGCTTACTTGTTGACCTTTCTAGTTTAGATTACAAAACCCCTCTTTCCGTATTTTGGAAAGAGGGGTTCTTTGTCTTATAAACCGTAATTATAGTCGTCATCCTGCATGGCTTCAACTTCGCCTAACAGGTAGCCGTTACCTACTTGGGAGAAGAAGTCATGGTTGGAAGTACCGGTTGAGATACCGTTCATGACGATAGGATTGACATCGTCCGCTGAGTCTGGGAAGAGAGGATCTTGCCCTAGATTCATCAGAGCCTTGTTGGCATTGTAGCGCAGGAAGGTTTTGACCTCTTCGGTCCAGCCGACTGTGTCATACAGGCTTTCAGTGTAGCCTTCTTCATTTTCATAGAGGGTGTAGAGCAGGTCGTACATCCATTCTTTGAGTTTGTTCTGCTCGTCTTCTGGCAGCTCGTTAAAAGCTAGCTGGAACTTGTAGCCGATATAGGTTCCATGGACAGACTCGTCACGGATAATCAGCTTGATAATCTCAGCAACGTTGGCCAGTTTGTTATTACCCAGATAGTAGAGCGGAGTGAAGAAACCAGAGTAGAAAAGGAAGGTTTCCAAGAAAACGCTGGCTATTTTCTTTTCCAGAGCTGTACCGTTCAGGTAAATTTCGTTGATAATCTCTGCTTTCTTTTGCAGGTATGGATTGGTGTTGGTCCAGGCAAAGATTTCATCAATTTCTGACTTGGTGTTGAGCGTAGAAAAGATAGAAGAGTAGGATTTGGCATGAACGGACTCCATGAATTGGATGTTGTTGAAAACTGCTTCTTCGTGGGCTGTTCGAACATCCTTGCGCAGGGCATCCACACCAGACTCAGACTGGAGGGTATCCAGCAGGGTCAGGCCACCGAAGACCTTGCCGACCAGGTCTTTTTCCTTGTGAGACAGCTTTCTCCAGTCATCCAGGTCATTGGATAGGGGAATCCGCGTATCCAGCCAGAATTGCTCAGTCAGTTTTTCCCAAGTGGACTTATCGATAACATCTTCGATAGCGTTCCAGTTAATGGCTTTGTAGTAAGTTTGCATTCTTTCTCCTTTAGTAGATGGTACGACCTGATGTGGTATCAGCTATCACTTCTTGGATACTGTGCCAATATTCCACGATTTTACCTTCCTGTCCATGATGAGGAAAGTAAAATTGTGACGTGGTCGAATTTCCTTTTCTTTTTCTAAAATCTCTTGTTAGATGACACAGCTTTCGCAATGGTTAGCGCCTACTTCGCCGCCATCGTCAGTGAAGGTGCGGACGTAGTAGATGGACTTGATACCCTTGTTGAAGGCGTAGTTACGCAGGATAGAAAGGTCGCGGGTTGTTTGCTTGCTTTCTTTTTTCCATTCGTAGAGGCCTTTAGGAATATCGCTGCGCATAAAGAGAGTCAGGGAAAGACCTTGGTCCACATGCTCAGTTGCGGCTGCATAGACATCGATAACCTTGCGCATGTCCATGTCATAGGCACTGGTGTAGTAAGGGATAGTCTCAGTTGACAGACCAGCAGCAGGATAGTAGATTTTACCGATTTTCTTTTCCTGACGTTCTTCGATCCGCTGAGTGATTGGATGAATTGAAGCAGAAACGTCATTGATGTAGCTGATAGAGCCATTTGGCGCAACGGCTAGGCGATTTTGGTGGTAGAGACCATCAGCCTTGACCTTGTCGCGCAACTCTGCCCAATCTTCTGCAGACGGGATAAAGATGCCAGCGAAGAGTTCTTTGACACGGTCAGACTTAGGTACAAATTCACCTGTCAGGTATTTGTCAAAGTAAGTGCCGTTAGCATAGTCAGATTTTTCAAAGTTATGGAAGGTCACACCACGCTCGCGAGCGATATTGTTAGACTCAACTAAGGTCCAGTAGTTCATGAGCATAAAGTAGATGCTTGTGAACTCTACAGCTTCTGCTGATCCATAGTCGATCAATTGTTGAGCCAAATAGCTGTGTAGTCCCATAGCTCCCAGACCAAAGGTATGAGCCAGACTGTTACCATTGTCGATAGATGGTACAGCAGTGATGTGTGAACTGTCTGTGACAAAGGTCAGGGCGCGTGTCATAGTCCGGATGGATTTTCCAAAGTCAGGCGATGTCATCATGTTGACAACGTTGGTAGAGCCTAAGTTACATGACACATCTGTTCCTAGGTGAAGATACTCTTGCGCATCATTCAAAAGGCTAGGCTCTTGTACCTGCAGGATTTCAGAGCAAAGGTTACTCATGATGATTTTACCGTCGATTGGATTTGAACGGTTAGCTGTATCAATGTTTACGACATAAGGATAGCCGGATTCTTGTTGGAGTTTGGAAATTTCTGTTTCCAAATCACGGGCCTTGATCTTGGTCTTAGTGATATTTGGATTAGCGACCAATTCATCGTATTTTTCAGTGATGTCAAGGTAGGCAAATGGCACTCCATACTCGCGTTCAACAGAATATGGGCTGAAGAGGTACATTTCTTCATTCTTGCGCGCCAATTCGTAGAACTTATCCGGAATCACGACACCAAGTGAGAGGGTTTTAACCCGAACTTTTTCGTCAGCATTTTCTTTCTTAGTAGAAAGGAAGGCGATGATATCTGGATGGAAGACATTGAGGTAAACAACCCCAGCTCCCTGACGTTGGCCTAGCTGGTTAGAATAGGAGAAACTGTCCTCAAAGAGTTTCATAACAGGCACAACGCCAGACGCAGCTCCTTCATAACCCTTGATAGGTGCTCCAGCTTCCCGCAGATTGCTGAGGGAAATACCGACCCCGCCTCCGATACGAGACAATTGCAGGGCAGAGTTGATGGAGCGGCCGATAGAGTTCATATCATCTGTTACTTGGATGAGGAAGCAGGAAACCAATTCACCGCGACGAGCCCGACCAGCGTTGAGGAAGCTTGGTGTAGCCGGCTGATAGCGCTGGTGGATGATTTCATTAGCAATATCCTTGGCAATGGCTTCATCTCCGTTGGCAAAGTAGAGGGCGTTAAAGAGTACCCGATCTTCCATGCTTTCCAGATAGTATTCACCATCGTTGGTCTTCAATGCATACTGGTTGTAGAACTTATAAGCAGCCATGAAAGATTTAAACTTGAAATCTTGCGCATGGATAAAAGCAGTCAGCTCCTCGATGTATTCCGGAGAGTAGAGCTGGATAAATTCCTTCTCCAAATAGTTTTCTTCTATTAAATATTCAATCTTTTCTGTAATAGAAGAAAATTGCTTAGTGTTCGGCTCAACATTTTCCTTAAAGAAAGCCTCCAGAGCTTCTTTGTCCTTATGGAGCATAATCTGTCCGTTAATCGGACGGTTGATTTCGTTGTTGAGTCGGAAGTATGTCACATCCTCTAAATGTTTGAGTCCCATGTTTTCCCTTTTCTATATAAATAAGATAATTAGCTAGCGGAAAAAGTTCCGCCTTACAAAAGAAACGGCTCCTATGAGCATAGGAGCTGCAGTTTGCCCTGATAATCTGTCTTTTAGTTTATCTCCCGATCAAGGCGCGCTGCCCTCAAAATAAACTACATTAAGACAGTTTTTTCAATTTACCAGGTTGGAAACCAGAAAATGCCTCAGTTGCTGTCTGAATCACAGGAGCAGCATTGAAACCAAGATCTTTGACATGGTCAATAAATTCTGGCTGCTCGTCCAAATTGATTTCGCGATATTCTACATGATTAGTATCTAAGAAGCGCTTGGTCATTTTGCACTGAACGCAGTTGTTTTTTGAGTAAATAGTTACCATTAAAGATTCCTCTAAACTTTCTTTTTTTCTTTAAAATAAATACGAACCTAGTATATCTAAAAGCAAATAGAATGTCAATAGTTTTGAACTAAATATTGTGTGATATTTTGTTATAGGATAGATTACAATACAATATATAGTGTTTATATAAAAGATGAAAAGAAGTGAAAAATTGCAGAAAAGAGACCAAATGCTGATAGGACAAAGCTTAAACAAGTCTTAAAACTTTATATAAATGACTGATAGCTTTTCCTCCCAAAAACCAAAATCCAATATCTTGTGTTACAGAATTTAGGGAATCACTAGGAGGAGTGGAGGGAGGAGTTTATATTCTTATTTTATGGAAATTAATTACTATAAAAATAAGAAATTTATGATTGAAAACTTGCTGGAAGAAATTTTTGAATAAAAGCTGAAAGATGTGGGCTTTAGCTTGGAAATTCCACCTTCAATATAATAAGAGGAGTTTTCATTTCCTAAGAAATATTTTGTAAGCGGGCTATAAAATTCTTGAAAAAGATTTCAAAAGGTGATATAATATCAACTTGTAAGGGTTATCACAATAACTCAAAAAGAATTATTTAAAAGGAGAGTCTAACTATGGCTTCTAAAGATTTCCACATTGTAGCAGAAACAGGTATTCACGCACGTCCAGCAACTTTGTTGGTTCAAACTGCTAGCAAATTCGCTTCAGACATCACACTTGAATACAAAGGTAAATCAGTAAACTTGAAATCTATCATGGGTGTTATGAGTCTCGGTGTTGGCCAAGGAGCTGATGTTAAGATCTCAGCTGAAGGTGCAGATGCAGACGATGCTATCGCTGCAATCTCTGAAACAATGGAAAAAGAAGGATTGGCTTAATATGACAGAAATGCTTAAAGGAATTGCAGCATCTGACGGTGTTGCCGTTGCTAAGGCATATCTATTAGTTCAACCGGATTTATCATTTGAGACTGTTTCAGTCGAAGATACGAATGCAGAAGAGGCTCGTTTGGATGCAGCTCTTGAAGCTTCACAGAACGAGCTTTCTGTTATCCGTGAGAAAGCAGTAGATAGCCTTGGTGAGGAAGCCGCTCAGGTATTTGACGCTCACTTAATGGTACTTGCTGACCCTGAAATGGTTGGGCAAATCAAAGAAACAATCCGTGCGAAAAAGACCAATGCAGAAGCTGGTCTGAAAGAAGTAACGGACATGTTTATCACTCTCTTTGAAAACATGGACGACAATCCATATATGCAAGAGCGTGCGGCAGATATCCGCGACGTGACAAAACGTGTTCTTGCTAACCTTTTGGGCAAGAAATTGCCAAACCCAGCGTCTATCAATGAAGAATCAGTTGTCATTGCTCATGACTTGACTCCTTCTGATACTGCACAGCTGGATAAGAAATTTGTTAAAGCTTTTGTAACCAATATCGGCGGCCGGACAAGCCACTCTGCTATCATGGCGCGTACGCTTGAAATCGCAGCAGTATTGGGAACTAATAACATTACTGAACTTGTAAAAGACGGCGATGTGATTGCAGCTAACGGTATCACTGGTGAAGTGATTATCAACCCAACTGAAGATCAAATCGTAGCATTCAAGGCAGCTGGTGAGGCTTATGCTAAGCAAAAAGCTGAATGGGAATTGCTTAAGGATGCTCAGACTGTGACTGCAGATGGCAAGCACTTCGAATTGGCAGCCAATATCGGTACGCCAAAAGACGTTGAAGGTGTCAATGCTAACGGTGCAGAAGCAGTTGGTCTTTACCGGACTGAGTTCCTTTACATGGATTCTCAAGACTTCCCGACAGAAGATGAGCAGTATGAAGCATACAAGGCTGTGCTTGAAGGCATGAATGGAAAACCAGTGGTTGTTCGGACCATGGATATCGGTGGAGATAAGGAGCTTCCTTACTTCGATATGCCACATGAAATGAACCCGTTCCTCGGTTTCCGTGCTTTGCGTATCTCCATCTCTGAAACTGGCGATGCTATGTTTCGTACACAAATCCGCGCTCTCTTGCGTGCTTCTGTACATGGACAATTGCGCATCATGTTCCCAATGGTAGCCCTTCTGACAGAATTCCGCAAAGCTAAAGCGGTTTATGACGAAGAAAAAGCTAAGTTACAGGCTGAAGGCGTTGCAGTAGCAGACAATATCCAAGTGGGTATCATGATTGAAATCCCAGCAGCAGCTATGTTGGCGGATCAATTTGCCAAGGAAGTAGACTTCTTCTCAATCGGTACCAACGACTTGATCCAGTACACTATGGCAGCTGACCGGATGAATGAGCAAGTTTCTTACCTCTATCAACCTTACAACCCATCTATCCTTCGCTTGATCAACAATGTTATCAAGGCAGCTCATGCTGAAGGCAAGTGGGCAGGTATGTGTGGAGAAATGGCCGGCGACCAAACAGCGGTGCCATTGCTCGTAGGTATGGGCTTGGATGAATTCTCTATGAGTGCGACTTCTGTCCTTCGGACTCGTAGCCTCATGAAGAAGCTGGATACGAAGAAGATGCAAGAATTGGCTCAGCGTGCATTGACTGAATGTGCAACGATGGAAGAAGTTCTTGAGCTTGAAAAAGAGTATCTTGACTTTGATTAATCTGAAAAATTAAGATCAGGAAAATTTTCCTGGTCTTTTTTAGTTTTCTTCAAAGACATAGTGAAATTTGTTCAGAAAGTTGAAATCAAAGAAAATAGAAATAATCAGATATAATATGAACAAACTTAGATAATCTATCTTAATTGTGAAAAAATTCTTTAAATTTATAGCTTTTGGTTGAAATTTTCAGAAAATTTGGTAAAATAATATTTAATAAAATTTTGGAGGGGACACGTGACACAATATAAAAACTATATAAATGGAGAGTGGAAAGTTTCTGAAAATGAAATTACCATCTCATCTCCTATCAATAATGAGATTTTAGGAACAGTTCCTGCCATGACTCAGGCAGAGGTAGACTATGCTATGGCGAGCGCTCGTGCAGCTTTGCCAGCTTGGAGAGCTCTTTCAGCAGTTGAACGTGCAGCTTATTTGCACAAGGTTGCGGATATTTTGGAGCGTGATCAGGAGAAGATTGGTGAAATCCTTGCTAAAGAAGTTGCCAAGGGGATCAAAGCGGCAGTCGGAGAGGTAGTCCGGACAGCAGACCTGATTCGCTATGCGGCTGAAGAGGGGATTCGTATCCACGGTCAGGTTATGGAAGGCGGTGGCTTTGAAGCTGCCAGCAAGAAAAAACTAGCTGTGGTCCGTCGTGAGCCTGTAGGAGTTGTACTGGCCATTGCACCATTTAACTACCCAGTTAATCTGTCAGCTTCGAAAATTGCTCCTGCCCTTATCGGCGGAAATGTTGTGATGTTTAAGCCACCTACTCAAGGTTCAATCTCTGGTTTGCTCTTGGCTCAGGCTTTTGCTGAGGCAGGTCTGCCTGCTGGTGTTTTCAATACCATCACAGGCCGTGGTTCAGAAATCGGAGACTACATCATTGAGCATAAGGAAGTAAACTACATTAACTTTACGGGTTCCACTCCAATCGGTGAGCGCATTGGTAAGTTGGCTGGTATGCGTCCAATAATGCTTGAATTGGGTGGTAAGGATGCTGCAGTCGTGCTAGAAGATGCTGACTTGGAGCATGCAGCTAAGCAGATTGTTGGTGGGGCATACAGTTATTCCGGCCAGCGCTGTACGGCTATTAAACGTGTCATTGTTATGGAGAGCGTAGCAGATAAATTAGCGACGCTACTTCAGGCAGAGGTAGAGAAACTGACGGTTGGTGATCCCTTTGATAATGCGGATATCACACCAGTCATTGATCATGCATCAGCAGATTTCATCTGGGGCTTGATTGAAGATGCTCAAGAAAAAGGAGCGTCAGCCTTGACAGAAATCAAACGTGAAGCAAATCTCATCTGGCCTGCCTTGTTTGATCATGTGACACTAGATATGAAAGTAGCTTGGGAAGAACCATTTGGTCCTGTTCTTCCGATTATTCGTGTGACTTCCGTTGAAGAGGCTATCCAGATCTGTAACCAGTCAGAATTTGGTCTTCAATCTTCAGTCTTTACAAATGATTTCCCGAAAGCATTTGAAATTGCTGAAAAACTGGAAGTGGGTACTGTACACATCAATAATAAGACCCAGCGTGGTCCAGATAACTTCCCATTCCTTGGTCTTAAGGGGTCTGGAGCCGGAGTGCAAGGGATTCGTTACAGTATTGAAGCGATGACACAAGTGAAATCCATCGTGTTTGATGTGAAATAATGAGAAAGGCGGCTTTGTGCGGCCTTTTTTCTTACATTGATGAACTTGTAAATCTAACAAAATTACCGCATAATTTGAAAAGAACCAACTATTTATATGTTTAATTGCTTATTATTTTAAAATGTAAATTTACATATTGGTCTATATCTTTATGAAAATTTTCATCCTCTGCTTGTTTGGGATAGCTCCTATATTTAGCGAAAAAGGAATTAAAAGATATCGATAGGCACAAAATGCAGTGGTTTCTATCTTATTTATTACTAATTTCAGCTAATGTTCGGTTCTGGTAATTTTCCGTAAGGATATTTGAAATTTACTTGAAAAAGATATAAAAATAATGTAGAATAGTATTATAGAAAACGCTTACAAATAGAAAGGTGATCGCATGGATAAGAACGAAGCATTAAGAACCTTTACAACAGGTGAAAACTTTCATTTACAGCATTATCTAGGGGCGCATCAGGATGAAGTGGACGGCAAGTCTGGCTATTCTTTCCGCGTTTGGGCGCCTAATGCTCAGAGTGTCCATTTGATTGGAGATTTCACCAATTGGTATGAAGAGCAGATTCCTATGGTCCGAAATGAAGCGGGCGTTTGGGAAGTCTTCACAGAGCTACCTAAGGAAGGGGATATTTACAAGTACAATATCAAGCGCAGCAGTGGTCAGGAAATTTTGAAAATTGATCCGCTGGCTATCTATCTGGAAGAGCGTCCAGGCACGGGAGCAGTTATTCGCACTATTCCTGAGAAGAAGTGGAAAGACGGCCTTTGGCTGGCACGCCGGAAGCGTTGGGGTTTCTTCTCTCGGCCGGTCAATATCTATGAAGTGCATGCCGGATCGTGGAAACGCAATGAAGACGGCAGTCCTTATAGCTTTGCCCAGTTAAAGGAAGACTTGATTCCTTATCTAGTAGAGATGAACTACACACATGTGGAATTTATGCCGCTTATGGCTCATCCGCTAGGACTTAGCTGGGGCTATCAGCTCATGGGCTACTTTGCCTTTGAACACACCTACGGAACTCCTGAGGAATTTCAGGACTTTGTCGAAGAATGCCACTTAAACAATATCGGTGTTATTGTGGACTGGGTACCAGGTCATTTCACTATTAATGATGATGCTTTGGCCTACTATGACGGGACACCGACTTTTGAGTATCAGGATCATGATCGGGCCCATAACTACGGCTGGGGTGCTCTCAACTTTGATTTGGGCAAGAATCAGGTTCAGTCCTTCTTGATTTCCAGTATTAAATTCTGGATTGATTTTTATCATCTGGATGGGATTCGGGTTGATGCTGTCAGCAATATGCTTTATCTAGACTATGACAGCGGTCCATGGCAGCCAAATATAGATGGCGGCAATCGTAACTATGAAGGTTATTACTTCCTGCAACGCCTCAATACGGTTATCAAATTAGCCCATCCTGATGTCATGATGATTGCAGAGGAAAGCTCCTCAGAGACCAAGATTACGGGGATGAGAGAGCTGGGTGGTCTCGGATTTGACTACAAGTGGAATATGGGCTGGATGAATGATATCCTTCGTTTCTACGAGGAAGATCCGATTTATCGTAAGTACGATTTTAATCTAGTGACCTTTAGCTTTATGTACGTATTCTCTGAAAACTTCCTCCTGCCATTCTCACATGATGAAGTAGTTCACGGCAAGAAGAGTCTCATGCACAAGATGTGGGGTGACCGTTACAATCAATTTGCGGGGCTCCGCAACTTGCTGACTTATCAAATCTGCCATCCGGGCAAGAAATTGCTCTTTATGGGATCAGAGTTTGGTCAATTCTTAGAGTGGAAGTCAGAAGAGCAGCTAGAATGGTCTAATTTGGACGACCAAATGAACAAGAAGATGCAGGACTTTACTGCTACACTTAATGCCTTCTATAAGGACAATCGTCCGCTTTGGGAAATTGATCTGAGCTATGATGGCATCGAAATCATTGATGCGGATAACACTGATCAAAGTGTCCTCTCCTTCATCCGTAAGACGGAAAAAGGAGATATGTTAGTTTGTATATTCAATATGGCGCCGGTAGAGCGGAAGAACTTTACCATCGGTGTTCCAGTGGAAGCCATTTATGAAGAAGTATGGAACACTGAATTAGAAGAATGGGGAGGTGTTTGGAAGGAACATAACGAAACAGTTCAGTCTCAAGAAGGACTTTGGAAAGATTATCCACAGACCTTGACCTTTACACTGCCAGCTCTTGGGGCCAGCATCTGGAAGATCAAGCGTCGGATTGCTCGCAAAAATGTTAAAAAAGATTCCACAAAGGAGTAATAGTCTATGAAGAATGAAATGCTAGCTTTGATTCTTGCCGGCGGGCAAGGAACTCGTCTTGGAAAGCTCACACAGAGTATCGCAAAACCTGCGGTACAGTTTGGCGGCCGCTATCGTATTATTGACTTCGCCTTGTCTAACTGTGCCAACTCCGGTATTCACAATGTCGGTGTCATTACTCAATACCAACCACTCGCTCTGAACAGTCATATCGGAAATGGTTCTAGCTGGGGTCTCGATGGTATTAACTCAGGCGTATCCATTCTTCAGCCTTATTCTGCGAGCGAAGGAAATCGTTGGTTTGAAGGTACCAGCCATGCGATTTATCAAAATATCGACTATATCGACAGCATCAATCCTGAGTATGTCCTGATTTTGTCTGGGGACCATATCTACAAGATGGACTATGATGACATGCTTCAGTCTCACAAGGACAACAATGCCAGCCTGACAGTTGCCGTTCTGGATGTGCCTCTCAAAGAAGCCAGCCGTTTTGGTATCATGAATACAGATGCTAATAATCGGATTGTTGAATTTGAGGAAAAACCAGAAAATCCTAAGTCAACCAAGGCTTCGATGGGGATTTATATCTTTGACTGGCAGCGTCTGCGCAATATGCTGGTAGCTGCTGAAAAGAGCAATGTGGATATGTCTGACTTTGGTAAGAATGTTATCCCTAACTACCTTGAATCTGGCGAAAGCGTTTATGCTTATGATTTTGAAGGCTATTGGAAAGACGTTGGTACAGTAGAGTCTCTCTGGGAAGCTAACATGGAATACATCAGCCCAGAAAATGCTCTGGATAGCCGCAATCGTCGCTGGAAGATTTATTCTCGCAACTTGATTTCTCCGCCAAACTTCATCAGTGAAAATTCCCATGTAGAAGATTCGCTGGTCGTTGATGGCTGTTTCGTTGACGGTACAGTAAAACACTCTATTCTTTCTACTGGCGCTCAGGTCAAAAAGGGAGCAGTCATTGAAGACTCTGTCATCATGAGTGGAGCTGTTATTGGCAAAGACGCTAAGATTAAGCGAGCCATTATCGGCGAAGGTGCGATCATCTCTGATGGTGTAGAGATTGATGGTACAGAGGAAGTATATGTTGTCGGATACAACGAGAAAGTGGGGGTACCAAAAGATGAAGATTGATAAATACTCAGCAATTTTAGGAAACACAGTCGGCTTCCATGATATGTCAACTCTGACAAATCATCGTCCAGTAGCCAGTTTGCCATTCGGTGGGAAATACCGTTTGATTGACTTCCCGCTTTCAAGTCTTGCCAATGCTGGTATCCGCAGTGTCTTTGGTATCTTCCAACAGGACAATATCAGCTCTGTCTTTGACCATATTCGTTCTGGTCGTGAGTGGGGTCTTTCTACCTTGCTCAGCCATTATTACCTGGGAATTTACAATACCCGTGTAGAAAGCTCTACAGTCGGTGAGGAATACTATAAGCAGCTTTTGATCTACCTCAAACGCTCTGGTTCCAACCAAACGGTCGCTCTCAACTGCGATATCTTGGTTAATATTGACCTCAATCAAGTTTTCCACTTGCACAATACAACAGAGCAGCCGATTACAGTTGTCTATAAGAAATTGCATAAGGAAAATATTTCGGATGTGAATGCTGTCCTAGATATTGACGAAACGGACCATGTCAGAGGGCATAAACTCTTTGATGGCCGAGAAAATACTGAGCTCTTCAATATGTCTACAGACATCTTTGTGGTAGATACTCCATGGCTGATTGAAAAACTGGAAGAAGAAGCTAAGAAAGAGCATCCCCAAAAACTGCGCTATGTCCTGCGTGATTTAGCAACTCAGGAAGGGGCATTTGCCTACGAATATACAGGCTATCTGGCGAATATCTATTCTGTAGAGACCTACTACAGATCCAATATCGATATGCTTGAAAGTAAAAAATTCTACTCTCTCTTCAGTCCGAACCAAAAGATTTACACCAAGGTTAAGAATGAAGAGCCAACTTACTATGCTGAGTCTTCAAAAGTATCTCGCTCCCAGTTTGCGTCAGGAAGCATTGTGGAAGGTGAAGTCATCGATTCTGTGATTTCACGGAATACCAAGATTAAGACTGGAAGCAGTGTTAAATCCAGTGTTCTCTTCCCTCGAGTCAAAGTTGGAGAAAATGCAAGTGTTGAGTACGCGATTGTGGACAAGGGTGTTGAAATTGCCGAAGGCGTAGTGATTCGCGGAACAGCAGAAGACCCAATCGTAGTCAAGAAGGGCCAAAAAGTTACAGAGGACATAATTCGATGAAGATTTTATTTGCAGCAGCAGAAGGAGCCCCATTTTCTAAGACAGGTGGTTTGGGAGACGTTATCGGCGCTCTCCCCAAATCACTGGTCAAGGCTGGCCATGAAGTTGGTGTTATTCTGCCTTACTATGACATGACCCATGCCAAATTTGGCGACCAAGTGGAAGACCTTTTCTACTTTGAAGTCAGCGTTGGCTGGCGCCGCCAGTACGTTGGGGTCAAGCGACTGGTCTTGAACGGTGTGTCCTTCTATTTTATTGACAATCAGCATTATTTCTTCCGCGGCCATGTTTACGGGGATTTTGATGATGGTGAGCGCTTTGCTTACTTCCAGTTAGCAGCCGTAGAGCTGATGGAGCGGATTGATTTTATTCCGGATGTTTTGCATGTTCACGATTATCATACAGCTATGATTCCTTTCTTGGTTAAGGAAAAATACCATTGGATTCAAGCATATCAGAATATCAAGACTGTCTTGACCATCCATAATCTGGAGTTCCAAGGTCAATTCCCTGACAGTATGCTTTGGGAACTATTTGGAGTAGGTTATGAGCGCTATGCAGATGGAACCCTGCGTTGGAATGACTGTCTCAACTGGATGAAGGCTGGTATTCTCTATGCGGACCGAGTGACAACTGTATCACCAAGCTATGCAGGTGAAATCCGTACACCAGAATTTGGTTGCAATTTGGATCAAATTCTGCGGATGGAATCGGGTAAGCTGGTCGGTATTGTCAACGGTATAGATACAGATATCTATAATCCAGAAACGGATCCACTCTTAGCCCACCACTTTGACAAATCTGACTTATCTGGTAAACTAGAAAACAAGCGAGCTTTGCAAGAGCGAGTTGGTCTGCCTGTGCGTGACGATGTGCCAGTGGTTGGGATTGTTTCCCGCCTGACGCGTCAGAAAGGCTTTGATTTGGTAGTGGAAGAGCTGCACAATCTCCTCCAGGAAGATGTGCAGATTATCCTCTTGGGAACAGGCGATCCAGCTTTTGAGCAGGCTTTCGCTTGGTTTGGTCATGCCTATCCTGATAAGCTTTCAGCTAACATCCTCTTTGATGTGACCTTGGCTCAGGAGATTTATGCTGCCAGCGATATTTTCCTCATGCCAAGCCGCTTCGAGCCTTGTGGCCTGTCACAAATGATGGCTATGCGCTATGGAACCTTGCCTTTGGTGCATGAAGTGGGCGGTCTGCGTGATACCGTAGAGCCTTACAATGCCTATACAGGACAGGGAACTGGCTTTAGCTTCAATAACTTTTCTGGCTACTGGCTGACTTGGACCTTCAAGGAGGCACTCAAGCTTTATGCCGAAGACAAGGAAGCTTGGAAATCTCTGCAAGAGCAGGCGATGGAGAGAGACTTCTCTTGGGATACAGCTAGCCAAGCTTACAGTGATTTATATCAATCACTGCTGTAACATTTACTTTGGAATCAGTATAAGAAAATCCTCTCTTGCCCGATGGACAAGGGAGGATTTCCGTGAGAATTACATTTTTATATATTATCATACTGTATTGGAGCCCTGTTTGCAGCTTGTGGCTGAGGCGAGTGCTTCCCATCTTGATTGAAAAAAGTATTCCTGCGTTTAAAAACTGTTTCCCGCTATTAAGAAAGGGAGATAACCACCCACCATGGAACTGACAAAAGAAAGTTTTATTCGAGATTTTAAGGATATTCTACATGAAAGACAGCTGATTAAGGTTGCTGATGCGACTTCAGTGGAGCTTTTTCAGGCTTTGGCTAGCACTGTCCGTAAGTATATCACGCCCCTGTGGCTGGAGCGTCGCAATCAGTTGATTGAGCAGCAGCAAAAGACAGCTTATTACTTTTCTATCGAGTTTCTTCCAGGACGCATGCTGGAAACCAATCTGCTCAACTTAGGTATCCTCGATACGGTCAAGGAAGGCTTTGCTGAGTTGGGTGTTGACTTTGAGGATGTTAAGAATGCTGAGTATGACATGGCCTTGGGGAATGGCGGTCTGGGCCGCTTGGCGGCAGCCTTTATGGACTCGCTGGCAACCACCGGCTATCCAGGATTTGGAAATGGGATTCGCTATCGCTATGGACTCTTTAAGCAACGCATCGTAGATGGCTATCAGGTAGAAATTCCAGATGATTGGTTTGGCAGTCTGGGAAATGTCTGGGAAACTCGCAAGGACCATGATATTGTTGATGTTAAAATCTTCGGAAATGTTTCCCTCCATGCTAATGAAAAGGGCCGGATTGTGCCTCTTTATGAGAATTCCAAAATCTTACGGGCCGTTCCTTACGATGTGCCGCAGATTGGCTTTGGCAATGACAATGTTAACAATCTCCGTCTTTGGGATGTTGAAATTCCAGAAGAGCATGAACTGGACTATCCGACCATTGAAGCTCGTCGCCGGGTGCAAGACATCACTGCTATTCTCTATCCAGACGACTCTAGCTACGAAGGAAAAGAGCTGCGCTTGATCCAGGAATACTTCATGACCAGTGCAGGTCTGCAGACCATTATCAAATCCTACCTCAAGCAAGGTCGCCCGCTCAAGGATATTCATGAGAAGGTATCTGTCCATATCAACGATACCCACCCAGCGGTTGCACCGGCTGAGTTTATGCGTCTCTTGATGGATGAGTACGATTTGGAATGGGCAGATGCTTGGAATGCTACAGTTAAAACCATGAGCTACACTAACCATACCATTCTGTCTGAAGCCTTGGAAAAATGGGATGCAGAGCTCTTTAAGAATGTCCTGCCGCGGGTTTATCAGATTATCCTAGAAATCGACAACCGCTATGTAGCTGAAATGGCTGGGCGTGGCCTTGATCCGCAAGTCATCGAAAACACTCGGATTGTCAAAGATAATCAAATCCACATGGCCCACTTGGCTATCATTGGTGGTCATTCAATCAATGGTGTTGCCAAACTCCACACCGAACTGCTTAAAGAAGACACCTTGCGTGATTTTTACAGCATTTACCCAGAGAAGTTTAACAACAAGACCAATGGCATTGTCCAACGCCGCTGGCTGCAGATTGCGGATGAACCTTTATCGGCTGAGATTGATAAGCTGATTGGTAAGGGCTGGAGAAGTGATATCCATGAGCTGCGCAAGCTTTTGGAATTTAAGGATGATCAGCAAGTGCTGGGCGATTTTTATCGGGTCAAACAAGAAGCCAAGGCCCGTCTGGCTGACTTCATCAAGGAATCAACAGGAGTAGAAGTCTCGACTGAAGCCATCTTTGATGTGCAGGTGAAACGCCTCCACGCCTACAAGCGGCAGCTGCTCAACCTGCTTCATATCATCAAGCTTTACTGGGATCTCAAGGACAATCCTGATAAGGATATGGTGCCGCGCGTCTTTATCTTCGGTGCCAAGGCTGCTCCAGGCTACCACTTTGCCAAGTCTGTTATCAAGCTGATCAATGAAGTAGCCAATCTGGTTAACAAGGATGAAAGCCTGCAAGGCAAACTCAAGGTTGTTTTCCTAGAAAACTACCGCGTCAGCTTGGCTGAGCTCATCATTCCAGCAGCAGATGTATCTGAGCAGATTTCTCTGGCTTCCAAGGAAGCTTCTGGTACTTCCAACATGAAGTTCATGATGACAGGTGCCATTACCCTAGCTACACTGGACGGAGCCAATATCGAAATCAAGGACGAGGTCGGTGATGACAACATTGTCATCTTCGGGATGGACAAGGACCAAGTTTATGAGCATTATGCCCGCCATGATTACTACTCACGCGGTGTCTATGAAAGCAATCCTGACATTCGCCGGGTGGTGGATACCTTTGTCAACGGTACCATTCCAAACGTTCGTGAAGAAGGCTCTGAAATCTACGAAGCCCTCATCACCCACAATGATGAATACTTCCTCTTGGAAGACTTTCATGCCTATGTGGAAGCTCAAGAGAAGATTGATGCTCTCTATCGTGACAAAGAAAAATGGGCTCGCATGAGCTTGATTAACATTGCTACATCAGACAAGTTTACTTCAGATGATACCATTGAACAATATGCCAAGGAAATCTGGAGCTTGGAGAAATAATACTCTTCAGAAAACATGAACAATAAGAGATTGGGGCTGGGGTCTCAGTCTCTTTTGCTATCTATCTACCATCTTGTCTAGAAATATGCTATAGTAGAGAAAGTATGAGAGTCCAACTTTTAGAAAAGCAGGGTAAGCAAGCATGAAAGACTACACGATTTTTTATCAACAATTAATGACTCCCTTTCGCAGTCGCCCTCAGTGGCTGAAAGGGTTGGTTTACTTCAATAGGGGAATGACCCTCTTCATACCTATTGTTTATGGTCTCGTTCTAATCAGTGCCTTTCTGACGGAAGGCTGGAAAGGATTGCTTACTTTTTTCTTCTTACCAGCCATTGGATTTGGCCTGTTGTCAGCTATTCGCAAACGACTGAATCAAGCACGCCCTTATGAAAAATGGGGTATTCAGCCCTTGCTGGCCAAGGATACATCAGGCAAGTCCATGCCCAGCCGCCATGTTTTTTCGGCGACTGTTATTTCCATGTGTCTACTCTACTTTTTCTGGCTGCCGGGACTTATCTGCCTCTTGCTTTCAGCAGGGCTGGCCGTAGTGCGTGTGATTGGCGGAGTGCACTATCCAAAGGATGTGCTAGTCGGCTATCTTTGCGGCATTTGCTGGGGAGCTTTACTTTTTTTACTATAAAAGGCTTGATTTCAGCAGAGAGTAGACAAAGGACTTACAGCTATATTATAATAGAAGCAGTAACAACCGTTTCGACATCAAGGATTATTCCTTGCTGGATGTGAAAAATATTTAAGGAGAATACTATGTCAGAACCATTATTTCTACAGTCTGTGATGCAGGAGAAGATTTGGGGCGGCACCAAGCTGCGCGATGTCTTTGGCTATGAGATTCCCAGCGACCATGTAGGGGAGTACTGGGCTATTTCGGCTCATCCTAATGGTGTGTCAATCGTCAAGAACGGACGCTTTGCCGGTCAGAAGTTAGATGCGCTCTATGCCGAACACCGGGAGCTTTTTGGCGATCGTCCAGAACCTGTCTTTCCGCTTTTGACGAAGATTTTAGATGCTAATGACTGGCTCAGTGTTCAGGTCCATCCTGATGATGCCTATGGACTAGAGCACGAAGGGGAGCTTGGTAAGACTGAATGCTGGTATGTCATTGCTGCAGACGAAGGAGCAGAGATTATCTATGGTCACAATGCCAAGAGCAAGGAAGAGCTGCGCCAGCAGATTGAGAGCAAGGACTGGGACCATCTCCTGACCAAAATCCCAGTAAAAGCTGGTGATTTCTTCTATGTACCAAGCGGCACCATGCATGCCATAGGCTCAGGTATTCTGATTTTGGAGACTCAGCAGTCCAGTGACACAACCTACCGTGTCTA